>JALSJJ010000129.1 GCA_026989375.1 Rhodothermus sp. | reverse complement strand
CACCCGCCATGGCCGTCGTGGCTCTCAGTCAGTTGTTTCTGCTGTCGATGATCGTGGGATTGAAGCTGGGACCCATATCCATCGGGGCGTCCCCCTTCCAACTGCTTGTCGAACGTTTTCCAGATGCGCCGATCTTCCGCCAGAATCCGGGTTTCGTGCCGGCTGACGGCAATGGTCTCAACGACCTGCTCATGAACCCCTGGATGACGGCCCATCCGCCTACGTTGTTTGTAGGTTTTGCTGCTATGGTGGTGCCGTTTGCCCTGGCGATAGCCGCCCTGTGGCAGCGGCGCTATCGCGACTGGATCCGCGTGGCTCTTCCCTGGATGCTGTTTAGCGTACTCGTCCTCGGCCTTGGTATTTTTCTGGGGGGCTACTGGGCCTACGAAACCCTTTCATTTGGCGGATACTGGGCCTGGGACCCTGTCGAAAACTCCTCGCTTGTGCCATGGATAACCGGCGCCGCCGCCCTGCATGGCATGCTGATCCAAAAGCGCAGTGGCCGGGGTTACCGTATGGCGCTCGTGCTCAGCCTGATCAGCTACGTGCTGGTGATCTACTCTACCTTTCTTACCCGAAGTGGTATTCTGGGTGATCTGTCAGTACACTCATTTGTCGATCTGGGGCTGCACAATCAGCTTGTAATCTGGATCGTCGTCATGGCGCTGCTGGGTGGAGGGCTGCTGTTGCTTCGCTACCGGGAGTTACCAACACCGCATGAAGAACCGCCGCTACTTTCGCGTGAAGCGCTGATCTTTATAGGAGCCCTGTTACTTACCGTCACTGCGCTGGTAATCCTGGTAGGCACCAGTGCCCCGATCCTGGGCAAGCTGTTTCGTGACAATCCAGCCAGCGTCGCCACCTCGTTTTATAATCAGTGGACGTTACCCTTAGCCGTGGTTTTCACATTCCTGATGGGCGTGGCCCAGCTCATCTGGTGGCACAAGATGGACGTTGAGCAAGCGCATCGGTTGCTACTTCGCCCCCTGGCGCTTTCGGTCGTCGCTACGCTGGCTGTATTGCTGTTTACGCCGTTTGTCGAATATACGGTGCGTTCTCCGGTGTCGGTATCAGATACTCCCATGGCCCAGGCCAACCTGCTGGGCACCCTGGCACAACTCTGGCAGGCCTATGGCTTCAGCCTGCTACTGCTCTTGCTCGTTTTCGCTGCGTTCTTTGCCTTTTTTGGCAACCTGCAGGTGCTCTGGCGTATCGGGCGCGGCAACCCACGGCTGGCCGGCGGCGCCCTCGCTCATATCGGACTGGCCGTGATGCTACTGGGCGTGGTAGCCTCCAGCGGCTTTAACCTTCCCCTGCCCCATCGGGGGGTGCCCCCAGCATTTCGGGATGAGGAGCGGACCAATTTCGTTCTGGTACGCGATGAACCGCGTCGCGTAGGCGGCTACGAGGTGCGCTACGAGGGCCGTGGCTTCACCCCCGAAGGACATACCTTCTATCGCCTGTCGTTCACAGCCCCTGATGGACGCACCTTTACGCTCAAGCCCGTCGCCTACCAGAACGATCGTGAGGAATGGATCCTGCATCCCGACATTAAGCTTGGGCTCTGGAAAGACCTGTTCGTGGCCGTCTCACCAGCCGAGATGTTTGAACAGGACTCGACGTTTGCCGAGAAGGGTGGTGAGCTGGTACTGACCCGCGGCGACTCGGTGGTGCTTGGTCACCAGGAATTCGCATTGCGTTTCGTAGGCTTTGATACGCAGGTCGATCCCTCTTTGCTGCCCGATAGCACGACCATTGCCGTAGCGGCCGTGCTGCGTGTGACAAATCTGCAGACCCAAGAAACGCGCACGCTACGCCCCGTCTATCTGGTCCGTGCCGACCGCTCCGTGCAGTACATTCAGACGCGCGTGCGCGACTGGGATCTGGCCGTCACGTTTACCAGCATGAATGTCAGCTCCGGCGAAATCACCCTGGCCATTGAAGGGGTTAAGGTAATGCCAGACGACTGGATCGTTGTGCAGGCCGACGAAAAGCCCCTGATCAACCTGGTCTGGCTGGGCTTCCTACTCATGAGTGGCGGGATCGGCCTCGCGCTCATGCGCCGCGCTCGCGAACTCCGGCAGTTCCTCTCCCGCCGCTAAAGCCTCAGCCTCACGCTGGCGTCGCCGTTGAATGGCCTCACGCCAGGCGCGGTTGAGCAGTGCATAATCATATGCCTGCATTGTTTCATCTACGCCCTGCACACACAGAAATCCGTAATCGACAGGCGAAAGACTACCCAGCGGCGCGCTACTCAGGTTCAGCAAACCGGCACGCGTCAATCCTTGAAAAAATGCGCCGTAGCGTTGACCCAGCACGCACAGCGCACCATCAGCCAGTTCCAATCGATCCGGATCCACATGTCGATACCATCCTGGATCGATCGTATCCAGGTAGGCAGCACCTCGGGCGACCCGCCGACAGGCCGCCTCCCATGAAATCCGATCCGTACGGCGTCTTCTCCAACGCAATTTCATTCTCGGGTAAAATTCAGATCCACGGGTTCCGGGTGTTCGACCCAGTCTGCTACAAAAATGTTCGTCTCATGAGAAGGCTCCCCGCGAGCATTACGATTCGAAGCGAAAATAAGCCGTTTGCCATCGCGAGAAAACATCGGAAACGCATCGAACGTACCTGAATAGGTTATCTGCTTCAAACCCGTACCGTCCAGA
>JALSJJ010000128.1 GCA_026989375.1 Rhodothermus sp. | reverse complement strand
ACGTGGAAGACCGCGAGGCACTCTATCGGGTGCTGATCTACGAAGTGATTCCGGCTTTCTACGATCGCAATGGCGAAGGGCTACCCATCCGCTGGCTGGCCCGTATGCGCCAGGCAATGCGCACCATCCCGGCCCGGTTCAACGCCGTCCGCATGGTGCGCGAATATGTGGAACAGATTTACAAGCCGGTTGAGGAGCCCCTCCCCACATCGGCTGCAGCCCATGAAAAGTAAGGCAGCGCGCATTGCTTCACGAAAAAAGCCCCATCATAGCGATGGGGCTTTTGTTTGATCAAACCCAACCAATCGCCGTTTCAGCTTACTTTCTGCACCCATGAGGTGCAATAACCGTCCGGGTGAATAGGCCCCTTGATGAGCTGGCAGGCTCCACACTGATTAGGCGATTCGGCCGGGATAAATAGCTGACAATTAGCACAGGTCTTGTCGGGGTAGGGCGAATGGTCTGTGTACTGGAGGCTTTCACGCATCTGAATCTCTTCAGCCGTCAACCCCGACACATCGGTGCACGAAAACTCAGCACTGGCCGTTGCGGCCGTATCTGCATCTGCTGGCGCCGTTTCAGGCTGGGCAGCCTGCTGTTGCTGCTGTCCACCGCAGGCGCTCAGCAGCGCACTGCTGCCCAGCCCGACCAGCCCGAGCGCGCCTACACGTAACAGGAAGTCGCGACGGGTGACGCGTTTGTCTTCCATGGCAGCTCCGGGTCTTGATTGAACGGTGTTAAGCTGTCAGCTAAAAGGTAGCATAGCGGCTCCTCAAAAACAACCGTTTCATGCTTTTTACCACCACCGGATCTCGAAGTGCGTGTATTCGCCTCGGACAGGCAGCCAGTGCACCTGTACCTCATCGACCCGGGCCGCCGGCGGCCCCTGCCGCACCACGTCAAGCAACTGTTCCAGCCGCTCCCGGGGTCCTTCGGCCACCAGGTAGACTGAGCCGTCCGGCTCGTTCCGGACCCACCCGGTCAGTCCCATCTGCCGGGCATGGTACCGGACAAACTGCCGGAAGCCCACGCCCTGCACCCGCCCTTTCACGCGGACCTCCATGCGTACCTGCGCATCCACGCCACTCATGGCCACAGCGGTTGATAGATGCGATAGTGATACGATCCCAGCGTCAGCGTATCGGCCGCCAGCGTGTCGGCCGTGAAGACCTCCACCCAGCGTCGCCCGCGTATACCTTCGGGCAACACGACCGTTTCCGCCTGATCGCGAACGTTAACAATCAGTAACAGCGTGTCGGCATCAGTAGTCCGCAGGTATACGAGCACATCGTCGGCTTCCGGATTCAACACGGTCAGCGCGCCGCGACGCAACGCCTCCCGCTGACGGTAAAGGTTCAAGTAGCGCCGGTAGAAAGCATAAAGCTCCGGGCTGTCCGGTGCTTCCCAGGGATAGGGCGTACGGGCAAAAAACGAGACCCGCTCGCGAGTCCCCAGCTCCTGTCCGTTATACAGCAGCGGCACTCCGGGCATAGACGTTGCCAGCACAAAAGCGGCCATCGATCCCCGATCTCCCCCAAAAAGCACTGGCGGTGGAGCATCCCACATGGTTTCGTCGTGGTTCGTGGTAAAACGCAGCCGACGGGCGCCTGGCGGTAGCTGCCTCAGCGTCGAATCGATCTGCTGAACCAGCGTATGCAGCGGCGCACCGCGCCAGACCTCCTTGAGCTGGTGATAGAAGGGCCAGGCATAGGTCAGATCAAATCCAGCCCAGTGCATTTCCGGTCCGGCTGCCTCCGCCAGCATCAGCACCGGTTTGATCTTTTCCACCGAGTCGATCGCTGCTTTCCAGAAGTCCAGCGGCACCCCATGGGCCACATCACACCGATAGCCATCGATGTCAAACGTCCGCACCCAGTACTGCATGACATCAATCATGGCCTGCCGGAGCTCAGGATTGTCGTAGTTGAGCTCGACCACATCGGTCCAGTCGGTCGTATCACCGTTAAGCACCGGATAGGTAAAGCCATCGATGGGCCCTGGTGTGTACCAGTCAGGATGCTCCGTGACCCAGGGATGATCCCAGGCCGTATGATTGGCCACCAGGTCGATGATGATGTACATACCTCGGGCGTGGACCGAGTCGACCAGGGCGCGGAAGTCCTCTTCGGTGCCATAATCCGGATTAATGGCGTAATAGTCGCGTACCGCATAAGGCGACCCCAGCGGCCCAATGTCTGTCTTAGCTCGCTTTTTTCCCACCGGATGAATGGGCATGAGCCAGAGCGTATTGACGCCCAGCGCCTGCAGGGAATCCAGACGCTTGATAATGCCCTGAAAGGTGCCCTCTGGCGAAAAGTCAGGTACAAAGATCTCATAGATTACGGCATCCGCAATCCACTCAGGCTTACCGACCCCGGGCGGCACCTGAGGTCTTTCGGACTCAGAAGACGCTGTGCATCCGAAAAGTACCGCCAGCAGCGTGGTCAACAACAGATAAAACACGGTACGCATAAGCCAGCAATGTTGATGTAAGGGCTTACTCATCTGAAGTATAACACAGCCGGAAGGCAACTGCTACCCCTTTCTTCATTGACATTGCTTTTCCTGTAAAGCGTTTCCTTTACCAGACCTCCTGCGACGTCCGTGTCGAGGTGCTTAATTGAATACCCATTGCTCAGCAAACGCGCGGTAATCGACCTGGCCGCCTGAAAACAGACC
>JALSJJ010000127.1 GCA_026989375.1 Rhodothermus sp. | reverse complement strand
CATAATGGACGCATCTAAGGTAACGCGTCCGGTTGCGTCCGGGTAGCCTCCGAGTCCAACAGTTCGTACGGTCGGATCGGCTTCGACTACCCGTACGCCTGCCTCTACTGCATCCAGCAGGCTGCCGCCCTGTTGAAGCGTCTGCCAGGCTGTCTCAACGGCCTGCTGGCCATGATTCCAGGTAGCTATCGCGACAGGCCGGGTGGCCTTCGCCCGCGAAGTACAGCGCATGCCCAGTAAACCCAGTAGCCCAGAATATAGGCCAAGGCGAAGCAGTTCTCTACGTTTCATTGCAATCACGGTTATAGCCTATTAGAACGCCAACACTCTATGCCGTCTCATCAAAATGCTCCCGCGCTTGCTCCTCTGTCCCCAGAACACTCCACTCCCCCGAACGCACCTGAGCCAATATCTTTTCCAGTCAACCGCCTCCCTAAAATAAACCAAAATCCTTCGGCCTACTACCCATAACGAGAGGTTGGAAGCGCTCTCTACCGGTTGCTTTTTGAAATTGAACAGTTGAATGCAATAAATTTTATATATAAATTTAGGTACTGTCCCCCACGAAACACGGTGCCTTCCTTGGAGATGTCTTGCTTTTTCCATCAGCCATAGGGGGAATCATGTCTTTAAAAAACAAAGGTCCTTCCAGAAAGGCGCGCAACATTTTTCGTATTGATGTACAGGCCACCCACGGCTGGCAGGTGCGCATTCAACGACAGAATCGGTCCTATACACAATTCTTTTCCGATAAGAAATACGGCTCTCCGACCAAAGCTTTCGAAGCGGCCCTGGCCTATCGAGATCGACTGCTGCAGGAGCTACCACCGCCTATCAACCCCACGGCCCGTCTGCGTACGCCAGAAGTACGCCGCAAAGCTGCCGAAGCGATCAATCGCTCCGGCGTCATTGGGATTGGCTTCAGCATCAAGGTAACGCGTCAGGGAGTACGCCGTCCTTACGTGCAGGGGTACTGGACCGACGCCGACGGCCGCCGTCGCGCCACCAGCCGCAGCATCGAAGCGCATGGCTTGAAAGGCGCACTTGAACTGGTCTGCCGCAAATTGTATGAGGTGCAGGGGAATCGGGGACTGAGCATTGAGGAAATGATGCGCCGTGCCCTGCCTGCCCTGGAAAAACTCTACCAACAGACCCGCACTAAACGATAATTCTGTACAGGCGCGCTTAAGTTTTTTGGCTTGCAGCCGATATTTGTCCCAGAACACGCAAGGCCCGTGTTCTCGTGGATGGGGACGCAGCAGGTCCGCTCTCGCAAGGGGGCGGGCCTGCTGCGTTTTGCATACGCTCCTTCCTGCATGAGGTGAGCTCAAGACAACTTCGCTCCCGAGAAGAAGGGGTTTCGAAAAGAAAGACCCCGCGGCAACTGGCAGGTAACCTGATCCATACCTGCCTGCAGCGCGCTCAGCCGGCGGACTCCAGAAGAAGGGCCAGAGGCAGTGTATAACGGCCTGTCAACCACCACCTCAGCGCTAACCCCAAAACTCCCGCCCCTTGCATAAGGGCAAGCCGAAGGGCGGAGGAGGTGGTGCGGAGACCAGCGCTGCGCGCAAAAAAACAAGTAATCAGGCTGGCTCGAGGAAAAGTGCCCTGCCCCTTCCTCAGTGGGAGGAGGGACTTAGTAAAAATGGCTGTGCCACAATTTCCCCGGTCAAGCCAGAAAAGATTGCTCCCCTTGGTAAGGGGAGCCGCCCGGAGGACTGAGGGGATGATTGTTCTAACGCACTGCCAACGTTCAAGACCATAGCTATGACGATTGAGGAGCCCCTCCCCCTGTCCCCTCCCCATTGGGGAGGGGGACTCAAGGAAAAAAGCTTTGCTGGATCTCTGGCATAGACCCAGGAGTGTGCCTTGCCGTGACCAACCGGAAGCTCTGCTCCCCCTTGAGGGGGAGCTGGCCCGGAGGGCCTGAGGGAGTGTCTGTTGAAGACAGGAGGGTGGCCTCCATGGGGCGTCTGTGGTAGGAAAGGCTTGTCCCTCTCTGGGGTGGGAAACCTGATAAAAACCGTTTTGCCTGGTAGTTACACCGTCACGCTACACTTCGCACGGCCGAGCCCGATTAAATTGCTCCCCCTTTGCATAGCCGCAGAGACCCGGTAAAAAACCAGCTCCCTTGTAGGAAGAACGGTCCGAGGAGAGGCCTCCAGCCAGACTACCCGAACGCCGGCATTTATTTCAGTCGGAGGATACCCCGGGTACCTGATCTTCAGGTCCGTTGCTTTCACCTGTCCCAACCAACCAGAGAGACCGCGCCTGAAAACGTAACCCGTCTCCCCTATCCGCCTGCACGTTGCTCACGGAGCGAAGGAAGTCATCCCCCAGCGTTTCAGGGATGCGCCAGCGTCAGAGAAACGCTTTCTCTTTTCAGATCAATCCGGAAAAAATCACAGTACAGGCGATCGCGCTCATCCATTGCACACTCGACAAAGCGATCCCCTCGCACATGAAACCTTTCCCCTCCTATCAGATATGTTTTCTTATCACGCTTTTGATCATGCACGATTGAAACAACTACTTTAACATCGACATCTCTTCCCACAAGATAATTATATATTTTATACCCTTTATAAGGGTACATGCTAACAAATATACAAGGGGCCTGCTTATTTACAAGATCACGTATTCTGAAAAATTGCTCCTCATAAGCAGCTGCATCATCAGCGTTAATCTCGTGTATTTCGGGCCATCTCCATGTCTCGCAACGAGGCGGCATAATAAGTGGTTCGGCATAGAGACTGTCTAGATCATAATTGAAGTAAAAAACCTTTTTATAAAGCGCATGTGCCAGCGCAATCTTTTCTTCTAACTCCAGAAGATGAATATAAAAAAGGCCGGTATAAAAATACGCATGATACCTATTTGTCATACGCATCGCTGCCTTCACAACATTCCCTGTGGTATCGATTTTTAAGAGATGATAGGGCCATTCCGGAGTGAATCCTCGAATGGAAATATAGAGGTATTGATCATGACAGATGGGATCATCAAACAGCGTTCCCGCTGCATAGAACGAAAAGTTATATGCATATTCAAGATTCCTATAGAAAATGAATTTCTTTAGCATCGCGTCGTACACGCCGATCATATCATGGCACTTGAAAATCTGTGTCGCGAATTGATACTCACCGGGGCCTTCGCCCCGGTCTCCCAGCGTTTTGATAAAATGCCCCTGACGATCAAAAACTTTAATTGTCTTTCCATCCGACAGATAGATCAGGGAATCATCGACCAGAAAATCCAACGGCGCGTCCATGTAATGCTCCACGTGGCTCTGCTCCAGCAAAACATGACGGTATTCATACCGGACCGAATCAAAGAACGCGATTCGATCCCGCTCGCCGATCTCTCCGAGGTCATAGGGCCCCTGGAGCAGGCTCGAACCGGTCTTTTTATTGCATCCGGCCAGAGCCAGCACGCAAAGCCCGCCTCCTATCATCAAAAGAATGAAACGCATAGATATGCGCCCTAAGTTCGGACCGGCTCACACGCTGTAGCAGGTGTTAACTTTACACTTCCTAAAATACAGGTCGTCCCGGGTCCAACACACGCCTCTACATCATAAAGCCGTCTGCCTTCGATCAGCACATAGGTACTGATAGATCCGCCCACCGATCCATAATTGCCCACGCCAATATTTCCGCTGCCACTTACCGGCTGAATGATCCAGCACTTTACCCAGCGCTGGCCTACGTAAACCAAGCTTGCCAGTGATACTATTTCTGTACGGTCTCCCAAACCTCCGCCTCCCTGGTCTTTGCATTGTTCACTGGGCTTCAAGGTCGATGAGCATTCTTCCTTATTTTTATCCGGATGATTCGGGGAGGGAAAAGGTCGCTGTCCATAGGCTTCGTAATGCATCCCCCCGATCTATACCAGCAGGCACAGGATACGAGCCCACATGGCGCTTCTTTGATTGGATCATTTCAGGAAGTACCGAAATGATTTGGGTTTTAATTTCTCTCTCTTCCCTGTCAAGCGATCGCGTTTAAAGATTCAATGAATCATCTCCACCACGCTACCGGCCACTACGGTATGCAGGGTTTCTGGGTTCAGATAGCGTTGCACGGCGTCGTTGACCTGCTGCCGGGTGACGGCGTGAATCTCTTCCGGATAGCGGTCCAGGTAGCCCGGGCCAAAGCCACGTTCGATGTTAATCAGCAGGGCCGTGGCCAGTCCTGAAGTCGTGCTCAAGCCCGTCTGAAACAGGCCGGTCAGCGTGTCTTTCTTTTCGGCCAGTTCCTCCTCGGTGACGCCTTCGTCCACAAAGCGCTGCACCTGTTCCAGCGTGGCCTCAAGGCCCTGCTCCAGCCGATCCTGGCTCAGCGTTACTTCAATTTCAAAATGGCCGTCGTGCTCGGTGGAAATGCCCTCAAGCGCAGCATGAATGCCGTAGGTCAGGCCCTGTTCGTCGCGCACGGTCGCCATCAGACGGGCTGAAAAGTTGCCCCCCAGGATGTAGGTGCCCACGTAGAGCGGGAGGTAGTCAGGGTGTTGCCGCTGCAGCGCCACGGCATGGCCCATCAGCACATCCAGGTTCTGGCGGTCCGGCACGTGAATCAGCACCCGTTCGGGCGGCTTCGGCGCTGCCTCTGCTGCAAAGCGCGGGGTGGCCTGGTGGGCTGGCCAGTCGGCAAACGCTGCACGCACCAGCGGTTCAGCCGCTTCGGGCTGCACGTTGCCTACCAGCACCAGGATCAGCTCGTTCGCCCCGAAATGGGCCGCATGGTAGGCCTGCACCTCCTCCAGCGTCAGCGTGGCCAGACGTTCCAGTTCCGCTTCCGGGTCGCGCCGGTAGTTCGGGTGCGCAGGCGGATAGAGCCGCTGGCTCAGCGCAATGCGAGCGCGGGTGCTTGTCTGCTCCAGTTGTTGCTGCAGTTGCGCCTGCACGTGCAGGCGGGCTTTTTCGAACTCTTCCGGATCGAAGCGGGGCTCGCGCAGTTGCTCGGCCAGTAGGGGCAGGACGTCTGCCAGGTGTCGCCGGAGCAGGCGTCCAGAAAATTCAATGCGCGATCCTTTGCTGGTGAAGCTCAGGTGCGCCCCGCGGTCTTCCAGCAACTGTGCCAGCTCGAATCGATCACGGTGCCGCGTGCCTCGATCCAGCATGGCCACGGTCAACCGCTGCACGAGCGTTTCGCCCGTGGCAAAGTCTGGCCAGGTGCGCAAGGAACCGCGCAGCGTTACGACCTGCTCCACAGGAACCGGCAGCACGTAAAGCCGGCAGGGCCCCGCTTCGATTTCTGTTACCCGTTCGGCAAACGTTCGCGTCATCGTCCTTCAGCCGTTTTCTGGTACATACCAGCCCACGGTACGGGTCGCCTCCTGCAGGTAGGTCTGTGCCACACGCCGCACATCGTCTGGTGTGACCTGGCCAATTCGATCCAGATACGTGGCATAGAGTTTCCAGTCGCCCAGCGCAATGGCTTCGTTGAGCTGGGCCGCGATCGCAAACGGCCCATCCCGTCCGTATGCTTCGAGTGCGGTGAGCTGTTGCTGCGCCCGCGCCACTTCCTGCTCGCTGACGCCCTCACGGGCTACCCGTTCCAGTTCTTCCAACAGCACGTTTTCCACCTCACCATGGCTTTTGCCCGGAGCCAGGCGGGCCACCACGTAGAAAAGCCCGGGATCGTGATGCCGCTCGTTGGCTGCCACGACCAGGGTGGTCAGGCCGGCGTCTGTCAGGCGGCGATACAGGCGGCTGTTGCGCCCCTGCGAGAGCAGCGTGGCCAGCACATCAAGCGCATCGGCATCTGGCTCCAGTCCGGCGGGCGCCTTGAACGCGATCATGACCAGTCCGAGCTGGCCGGCCTGGCGGACGATCACGCGTCGCTCACCTCGTTGCTCGGGTTCGCGTGTCCAGACCGGTGGGATCGGCTGCGGGGCTCGCGGAATGGGGCCGAAGTGCTCCCGCACCAATGCCAGGGCTGTCTCCGGGTCAAAGTCGCCGATGACAGAGACTGTCGCGTTGTTTGGCCAGTAGTAGGTGTCATAGAAATGCCGAAGAGCGTCGGCCGTCATGTTCTCCACATCACTCCGCCAGCCGATAGTCGGATGGCGATAGGGATGTGCCACAAAGGCCACGCTCCAGACGGCATGATAGAGGTTGCGTAGCGGATCGTTTTCCCCCCGATCCATTTCATTCAGGATCACCGTACGCTCGGCCTCCACATCTTCTGGCCGTATCAGCGCGCCCCGCATACGGTCCGCTTCAATTTCAACGGCCAGTGCCAGATGCTCCCGGGGCAGTAGTGCGTAGTAGTTCGTGCGGTCGAGCCAGGTCGTTGCATTTACCTGAGCTCCCACGCGCTGCAGCACCTGAAAGACCGAGGTGCCCCGGGCTTTGTTAAAGCGCTCCGTTCCTTTGAACATCAAATGCTCCAGCATGTGCGTGGCACCGGTCAGACCGGTGGGCTCATTCCGACTGCCCACATGATAGGTGATCATAAAAGCAACCACCGGCACCACGTTCTGAGGCATCAGCAGCACCTGCAGACCGTTGGTGTCCAGACGGTACGCTTCAATACCTCCGGCCGCTTCCAAAAAAGTAAAACCTTCCACCTGACGGCCGACCTCCGAGAATACTTCCGATACAGCCATAACCGACACTCCGCTGTGTTCGCTGTTCAGTGGGCGTCCAGCCAGTTATCGCCCACACCTATATCTACCTCAATGGGAACGCCTTCGAGGGGCAGCGCCCGCGTCATTTCTTCGGCGATGAGCTGGCGCACCGGCTCGACCTCCTCGGGCGGCATTTCAAAGACCAGTTCGTCATGCACCTGCAGCAGCATTTTGGCCTGGTAGCCTTCTCGCTGGAGTCGGTGGTAGATGTGCACCATAGCCAGCTTGATCATGTCGGCCTGCGTGCCCTGGATGGGCATGTTGACGGCGATGCGCTCGGCCATGGAGCGTTCCGTCCGATTTCGGGCATTGATGTTGGGCACATAGCGACGCCGTCCCAGAAGCGTTTCGACATAACCTTTCTGGCGTGCCGCTTCGACGACGCGGTGTAGATAGCGCGTCACGCCCGGAAAGGCCCGCTGATATTCTTCGATGAGCTGCTGGGCTTCACGCGTCGAGCAACGCAGTCGCTGCGCCAGCCCCCAAGCCGAAATGCCATAGGGAATTCCGTAGTTGACCATCTTAGCACGGCGGCGCTGCTCAGGCGTCACCTGCTCAGGAGGTACTTTGAAGACCCGTGCCGCCGTCGCCGTGTGGATGTCCTGGCCTTCCAGAAAGGCCCGGCGTAGCGCTTCGTCGCCACTCAACGCAGCCAGAATGCGTAGCTCGATCTGCACGTAGTCGGCTGAAAGTAGTTTCCATCCTGGACGCGGCACAAAGGCCCGGCGGATTTCACGTCCTACCTCGGTGCGTACCGGAATGTTCTGCAGATTTGGATTACTGGACGAAAGCCGTCCGGTAGCTGTCACTGTCTGATTGAAGGTGGTGTGGATGCGTCCGGTTTCCGGATGGATAAGAGACTCCAGGCCATCGACGTACGTGCTTTTCAGCTTGGCCAGATGTCGCCAGTCGAGGATCAGGCCTGGCAGTGGATGCTGTGTCGCCAGCTCCTGTAGCACACTCTCCTTCGTGGAGGGACGCCCCGTACTGGTGCGTGCCCGCGGCTTCAGGCCCAGTCGGTTAAACAGGACCTCGGCCAGTTGTTGAGGTGAACCAATGTTAAATTCAACCCCTGCCACTTCATAGATCTTTGCCTCCAGCTCATGAAGCTCTTCCTCAAGCTGCGCGCCAATTTCTCGAAGCACGTTTCGATCGATGCAGACGCCCGTCCGCTCCATGTCGGCCAGCACCTCAATGAGCGGAAACTCCATTGTTTCGGCGATATGCCGGAGTCCGAGTCGGTCCAGTTCCGCCGCCAGCACATCGGCCAGTTGCAACGCGATGTCCGTATCTTCGCAGGCGTATGGTCCTACCTCCTCAAGCGCCACATCGCGCATGGACTTCTGGTCCCGGCCTGAGCCGATCAGCTCAGAAATCGAAACCATCTGATAGCGCAGGTACTGCCGGGCCAGCACCTCCAGATTGTGTGGTTCTTCGGGTGCAATCAGATAGTGAGCCACCATGGTGTCGAAGTACAGGGGCGGCACGTCAACGCCATGCCGCGCCAGCACCACCAGGTCGTATTTCAGGTTTTGCCCAACTTTACGCTCCGCGCGCCGGAGGATGGGCGCCAGCCGCTTGACCACCACTTCGGTCGGGGTGCCATCCGGAAGCGGCGTTGGCACGTAATAGCCCTGGCCTTTTTCCCAGGAAAATGCAATCCCGACCAGGGAGGCCCACATAGCCTCGGTCGAGGTGGTCTCCGTGTCGATCGCCAGCCGCTCACACTCCCTCAGGTGCGCAACCAGCTCCTCAAGCTGTTGCTGATTGCGCACAATCCGGTAGTCTGCCTTTTCCGGATCATAGACCTGAAGCGGTTCATAGGGGCCAAAATCAAAATCTGGCTCGGTCTCCTCTTCAATGGCTTCGGTCTGTTCTCTTTCACCGTTTGCTTCCCCTGTCAGCCTTCCTTCCCGAATGCGTCGCACCAGCGAGTCGAACTCCAGCTCCTGAAAAAGCTGCAAGAGGCGAGACAGATTGGGCTGCGCCCGACGGAACGTCGCCCAGCGAATACGTAGCGGCACGTCGGTCCGGATCGTAACCAGCCGTTTGGACAGCAGCGCCTCCTCGCGGTGATGCAGCAATCCTTCGCGGGCGCGTTTGCCCTTTACCTCTTTCGCGTGAGCCAGCAGGTTCTCCACGGAGCCGTACTGACGGATAAGCTGCACAGCCGTTTTTTCACCAATGCCCGGCACACCGGGTACGTTATCGCTCGGATCGCCCATGAGGGCCAGCACGTCGATGAACTGCGGAGGCTCCAGGCCATAGGTCTCGCGGAACGTCTCGATTGTAATCAGGTCGAAGGCCTCCCCGCGTCGTGCAGGCTTATAAATGGAGATGTGAGGGCTTAGCAGTTGTAGGAAGTCTTTGTCGGGTGAGACGATCACCACATCAATTCCATGCGCTTCAGCCTGCCGTGCCAGCGTGCCGATCACGTCGTCTGCTTCCACGCCGGGCTCCTCAATGACCGGAATGTCCAGTGCCCGCACAATTTCTTTGATCCAGGGCAGATTGATCAACAGATCATCTGGCGGGGGCTCCCGATGGGCCTTATATGCTTCATAGATGGCTTCACGAAAGGTCCCCTCTTCCCCGGCCGCATCAAAGACCACGGCCATGTATTCCATACCATGGTCTTCGATCAACTTCAGCAGCGAAACCGTAAAACCATAGGCGGCTGAGGTGTTCTGGCCTTTTGTGTTGACGAGTGGCCGGCCAATGAATACATAATGCGCCCGATAGGCCAGCGCCATAGCATCAATCAGATACAGGCGCTGCATGTCGGCCGGCGGCCGATCCGCCTCCTGCTCCGGGAACAGACTGAGCTGGTCTTCTTTTTGCACGGGTCTTTTCCGTCGATCTATCCAGGAAAGCATTGCCAGAAGTTAAAAAAGGCCGGGAAAGTTAGTTCCTCGTGTTGCGTTATATTGAAGCTGATTTTCCGGACACATTGGAGGCAAGACAGCATGTCGCAGCAAACACCATCCGTTATCCATAAGCCGGAGGTCGTGCTGGTAACCGGGGGAGCCGGCTTTATCGGATCAAACTTTTTGTTATACATGGTGCCGCGCCACCCTTCGGTACAATTCATTAACCTGGACAGCCTGACCTACGCGGGCAACCTGCTTAACCTGCGGGATATCGAAGCGGCCCCGAATTATCGGTTTGTGCGGGGCGATGTAGCCGACGCGCCCCTGGTGGAGCGGCTGTTTCGGGAGTATGGCATTACTACAGTGGTACATCTGGCTGCCGAAAGCCATGTGGATCGCTCTATCATGACCCCGCTGTCGTTCGTGCTTACGAATACGGTCGGAACGGTTACCCTGCTCGAAGCGGCCCGCAAGGCCTGGGGGAACCATGCCGATCCCGAGCGTTTTCGCTTCTACCATATCTCTACCGACGAAGTGTTCGGAAGTCTGGGACCCGAGGGCCACTTTACCGAATCCACCCCCTACAATCCACGCTCGCCGTATGCTGCTTCCAAAGCCGCCAGTGATCACTTCGTGCGGTCCTACTGGCACACTTATGGCCTACCCGTGGTTCTGTCGAACTGCTCGAATAACTATGGTCCCTATCAGTTTCCCGAAAAGCTCATCCCGCTGGTCATTCTGAATGCCCTGGAGAACCGTCCCATTCCGATTTACGGAAAAGGCGAAAACGTCCGCGACTGGCTCTACGTACGCGATCACTGCACGGCAATCGAACGCATTCTATTTTCTGGACAGCCGGGCCAGACCTATCTGGTCAGTGCCGGTTGTGAGCGCAAAAACCTGGAGCTGGTCCAGCAATTGCTGGATCTGATTGACGAAGCGCTGGGCCGACCGATAGGACAATCACGCCAGCTCATCACCTTTGTCAAGGATCGTCCGGGACACGACTTTCGCTACGCGCTGGATGCTTCCCGGTTGCGTCGGGAGCTGGGATGGGAACCCGCCTATACGCTCGAAGAAGGACTACGCGAAACCGTCCACTGGTATCTGACCCACCGGGACTGGCTGGAGGCCGTCACCGATGCATCGTACCGCGCTTACTACGAAAAACAGTACGCCTTACGCTAAATGGACCGTCTACTCAAGGGCATTGTGCTGGCCGGCGGGACCGGTAGCCGCCTCTACCCGCTGACCAAGGTTACCAACAAACATCTGCTTCCCGTCGGTCGCTACCCGATGATCTATCACCCCCTGATCCGGATGCGTCGCGTGGGCATCCGCGAGGTGGCTGTCGTCACCAGCCCCGAACACATGGGCGACGTGGTCAACCTGCTGGGCAGCGGCCGTGATTTCGGCCTGGACCTGACCTATCGCGTACAGGACGAACCCGGTGGTATCGCCCAGGCCATCGGACTGTGCGAACGCTTTGTCGATGGCGATCCATTCCTGGTCATTCTGGGCGACAATATTCTTTCGGAAGACCTGCACGATGAGGTAGCCGCCTACCAAGAACAACTTCGATGTCACGGGGGGGGCGCCCGCGTCCTGCTGAAGGAAGTGCCGGATCCGGAACGCTACGGTGTCCCGCGTATCGAAGGCGATCGCATCGTCGAAATTATCGAAAAACCGGCCCGACCGCCCAGCCGCTATGCAGTTACAGGCATCTATTTCTACGATGCCTATGCCTTCGAGGTGATCCGTCACCTCAAACCCAGTGCCCGTGGTGAACTGGAAGTAAGCGACGTAAGCAATGCCTACATTGCCCGTGGTCAGCTTTCCTATGGCATTCTGAAAGGCTGGTGGGGCGATGCCGGCACCATCGAAGGCTGGCACGAAGCCAACCGGCTGGCCCGTGATCTGGTGTACGAAGAGCTGGAAAACCTTCCTAACAACCGGCGATGAACTGGAAGGAAGGTCCGATTGAAGGTGTTGTCGTGCACCCCCTCAAACGCTACGAAGACGCGCGGGGGTGGCTGGCTGAGTTTTTCCGTCAGGACGAACTGGATCCTTCCGTCTACCCCGTCATGGGGTACGTCTCGCTCACGCACCCCGGTATCACACGTGGGCCTCATGAACACCGGGAGCAGACCGACCTGTTCGTGTTTTTCCATGGTCGGCTCCGCGTGTATCTCTGGGATGCTCGGCCCGATTCCCCTACGTACGGCCATCGCCAAGTCCTTGACGTGGGCGAGGCCCATCCGGTAACCGTGCTGGTACCCCCGGGCGTGGTGCACGCCTATCGCAACGTGGGCGACATGCCCGCACTGCTGATCAACTGTCCGAACCGCCTCTATGCCGGATGGGGCCGGCGGGAAGCTGTTGATGAAATCCGCCACGAAAACCAACCCGATCATCCCTTCCATATGGACTGACACGTTCGGCACACTTTTTTCTGGGGAAATCCGCTGTTTTTGCCGAACTCGAATCTTATACGAACGTTCGGCCCAGGGTAGTTGTTGAATCATTCGCAGGCGCTTGTGTATCTACTGCTGTTCGACATCGACGGGACGCTGATCCGCACGCATGGCCTGGGACGCCAGACCATGGAAAACGCCCTATCAGCGTGGCTGGGACGACCTGTAACAACCCGGGGCGTTGATTTTGCTGGTCGTACAGATCCGGCTATTCTACTGGATATTCTGACAGTCAGTGGTCTGCCCGAGCATGTGGCACGTCACCTACTGCCGGAAGCCCTGGAGGTCTACAGCCAGGCAATGCTCCAGCGGCTTCGCACAGAACACCTTGAGGTGCTGCCCGGCGTCACTATGCTGCTGGAAGAGTTGTGTGAATGGCCCGACGTCTATCTGGGCCTGGTAACCGGCAATTTGCGTTCAGTGGCTTTTCACAAATTGTCTCTGGCAGGACTGGCCGGCTACTTTGGTGAAGGTGCTTTTGGCTGCGACCATGCCAACCGCAACGAGCTCCCCCCCATCGCTGTCAAGCGAGCCCGAGAAGCTACAGGCTATCCGTTTACCAGTGCCGAAGCCGTCATCATTGGCGACACCCCTCACGACATTGCCTGTGCCCGACATGCTGGCGCCTCTGTGGTTGCAGTCTGCACTGGAGGCTATACGCGAGATGCGCTGGAGACCTATCGGCCCGATCTACTCCTGAAAGACCTGAGCAATCCGGAGCCTTTTTTCGAATGGCTGAGCACACAACGCGCCCTTTCAGGCAAAGCGTCGTAGCGTTCGTGCCACTCCGGATGCATAACTACTGCCAAACAGATTGAGGTGGTTCATCAGGTGGTAGAGGTTATACAGCTCACGACGCTCTTCGTACCCGGGTTCCAGCGGCCAAGCTGCACGATAAGCGGCATAAAAACGCGGGTCAAAGCCACCGAACAGTTCGGTCATCGCAAGATCGGTTTCCCGATCCCCATAGTAAACGGCCGGATCAATCAAGGCAGCGCGTCCGTCGGCCGTCACCATAAAATTGCCGCTCCATAAATCGCCATGAAGCAGCGAAGCCGGCGGACGGGCTGGTAACAATTCTGGAAGCCGTTTTTCCAGCCGTTCCAGCCATCGATCCCAGCCACGTTCCCAGCGCCCTCGCTGTCGCGCCCAGCGCACCTGCGGCAAAAGGCGATGCCGCCAGAAGAATGTGGGCCAGTCATCTTCCCATGCATTCTCCTGAGGCATACGCCCGATAAAATTATCCTGCGTGAACCCGTAGCGCGGCCCCTGTGCTTGATGCAGACGGGCAAGCCCTTCACCAAAGTGCTCCCAGAAGCGCGGTCCCGGACGACCGGGTTCGATCCACTCCAGCACCAGAAAGCCGGGACGATCTGACCGCGCTTCGCCCAACGCCACAACCTCCGGAATGACCAGGGGACTTTCGGCTGCACGTAACGCACGCAGCCCGACTGCTTCAGCCTGAAAGGTATGGGTTACTGCAGGGGGCCCCCACTTTAAAAAGTAGACCCCCCGGTCCGTCTCCAGGCGACACGCCTGAGCAATGCAGCCTCCACTTACAGGCGCTATGCGATGCACCGAGCACCCAAGCACCGCCGCCAGGGCCCTCAGGAGCTCTACGGGCAACGTCATCGCGATAACCCGACGGTTTCTTTCAGGCCATGCGCGGCCAGCAGATGTTGCAGCAGGCGACGTGCTGTACGTTCGACAATCTGATAAACCGTCTCAAAACCCCGTTCTCCTCCATAGTAGGGATCCGGGACCTCGCCGTTGCCCGGCTCTGGATCAAAGGATCGAAAGAGCTGCACCTTGTCCCGAAAGCGGCCCTCGCGATCCAAATGAAGGACATCTTCGAGGTTTTCTCGATCCATTACGAAGATGTAGTCGTAATAGGCCAGATCTTTCTCGCTGAGCTGACGTGCTACGTGTTTGCTCAAGTCCACGCCATACCGCCGGGCCGTGCGCTGCATGCGTCGATCGGCCGGTTCGCCCACGTGCCAGGGGCCGGTGCCGGCCGAGTCAATCTCAAAGTGTGCGGAAAGCCCGGCTTCGTCCACCAACTTCCGAAACACGCCTTCAGCCAGTGGACTCCGGCAAATGTTGCCCAGACAAACAAACAGTACACGAATTGGCTGATGGTTGGTCTGCGACATATGCCTTCTTCAATTGTCGGACTACAAAAAATGTGTGGGTGTTCTGAACGTCTATCTTTGGATAAAAGTGCCACTCCGATAAAAAATTGCGTTGTTCTTGATCAGGACGCTGCCACGTTGTTTCTTTATGGCCGAACCACATACCTGCCACAATGCAACCGTCTTTATTCAGAGACACCCCCTCGGTCTGGCGGGTTGGCGAATTAGCCCGTGCGCTTCGGGAAACGGTTGAAACGCTGTACGACGAGCTGATCGTTGAGGGAGAGCTGTCCAATTTTCGGCAACACCGGCAAAGTGGCCACTGCTACTTTACGTTGCAGGACGATCAAGGGCAGTTGCAGTGCGTGATGTGGGCCCGTAAAGCCCAGCGGCTCTTTTTTCAACCTGAGGATGGCCACCAGGTGCGCGTTCAAGGACATCTGACGTTCTACGAGCCCCGCGGCACGCTGCAATTAATCGTCGAGACCATGACACTGGCTGGAGCCGGTGCCCGCCAGCAGGCTCTTGAAGCGCTCAAGCGCCGGCTGGCTGCCGAAGGCCTGTTCGATCCCGCACGTAAACGTCCCCTTCCGCGGTTTCCCCGGCGAATCGGAGTGATCACTTCCGATAGCGGTGCGGCGCTGCGCGACATTCTTAGCATTTTACAACGTCGTTTTCCCATCGTCGAGGTGCTGTTGTGTCCGGTCCACGTACAGGGATGGCAGGCCGCTCCGGCCATTGCGCGGGCCATTCGCCTGCTAAATCAACTGCCAGAGGATCAGCGACCTGATGTGCTCATTGTAGGCCGCGGCGGCGGCTCGATCGAAGATCTGTGGGCCTTTAACGAAGAAGTGGTAGCCCGCGCGATTTTTGCCTCCCATATTCCCGTCATCAGTGCAGTAGGCCACGAAACAGACGAATCGATCGCCGATCTGGTGGCGGATTGTCGGGCAGCCACCCCTTCTATGGCTGCCGAGATCGTCGTTCCGGATCGGGACGAGCTGCAAGCCGAGTTAGTGCGCACGGTGAAGGTCATGCAACAGTATCTCCGGCAGTCCCTTCAGCGCCGGCGCCAGCAAGTAAGCACGCTCCTGCACCACTACGGCCTGCGCCGCATACCGGATCGGCTGGATCGCTTGAGGGCCGACACGCTTCACCTGAAAAAGCGCCTGCACCATGGTATCCACCAGTCTCTGGATCAGCATCGGCAACGCCTCCTCCTGCTGGAGAGCCGCCTGGCCGCTTTCGATCCGCAACGTCCTTTGAAGCAGGGCTATGTGCGCGTGCACCATAACGGCCGCCTGGCCACCCGGGCTCATCAACTACAACCCGGCGACGAAGTCGTTCTCGAGTTTTACGACGGCCGGCACACGGCCCACATCACGCCTTAGGGCATTTCAGCACTTGTTTCTGCAGCCATGTGCTCCGCTACCCGATCGGCTATCCAGAAGCCCAGCGGCGCCAGCCGCACGCCCTGCAGGTTGGCAATCAGCGCAACAACCACCTGCTCCTCAGGAAGTAGCACCAGCACTGAGCTTCCTCCCACCGCGCCCCCGGTATGCCATACAACATGACGCCCCCGCTGCTCACCGACACGCCACCCCAGCCCATAGCCGGTTTCCTTCCCGTCGGTGGTGCGCTGGGAAGTAAACAGCAGGTGCAACGTCTCGGGCCTGAGCAGCCGCCCCGTCAGCAGTCCGTTGCCAAAACGCACCAGATCAGGTGCTGTAGACAGAAAGCCTCCTCCCGCCCACTTGACGCTGTTATCCACGTACGGCGCGTTCATCAGCAGGCTATCCCGATACACATAGAACCGGGCACGATGCATGATCAAGCTGTCGACATGCTCGGCCACCGTGTCGTGCATCTTTAACGGCGCAAAAACATAGCGGCGCATAAACTGCAAAAACGGAATGCCGGCTGCGCCTTCGATGACAGCACTGATCAGATTCCAACCGTAGCTGGAATAAGCATAATGAGTGCCCGGCCGAAAAAGCAGCGTGTCCTCCTTGAACACCTCCAATGCCTCCACAACCGAGTCATAATGCCGGGTGCTGTAGAATTCTTGACCCCGGTAATGTCGAATGCCGGCCAGATGACCGGCCAGTTGACGAGTAGTAATGGGCCAGCGTTTCTTCGGGAACGAAGGCACGTAGCGCTGCACCGGCGCATCCAGGTCCAGCTTTCCCTGCTCTACCAGCAATCCCAGCGCTGCGGACGTGAGCGACTTGGAAACGCTGGCCACCCGCAGTTTGGTCTGGGGCAGCATCGGGACGCGATTTTCCACATCGGCGTAGCCAAACCCTTCGGCCCAGAGGAGCTCCCCGGAAACGCCGATGGCGGCCGAAAGGCCGGGCATGCCGTAACGCCGCATCAGCGCTTCGATGGAATCCCGAACCTGCTCCAACAGTGCAGCGTGCGGCGGCGCAGGCGCCACGGCATACTGCAACCCATATTGCGCCCGTAGCGCCGGCGTCACGACCAGCAGCCATAGCAGGAGCCCAAACAGCCCTCGGCGTCTGATCATAGCCTGCCTGTCTGCAATGATTGGACTTCCCGTTTCAAACTATTAAATTTTTCCTCCACGTGCTACCATCTGTTGTGAATGGCCATGCTTGCGCTGTTACTGACGCTGTGCACCTGGCTAACGCCCCTTGTACAGTCGGATACCATCTATACCGTTATCCTCGAGGGAGGAACGATCTATGACGGGACAGGCAACCCGCCTTTCGTAGCCGATGTGGGCCTGCTTGGCGACCGCATTGCTGCCATTGGCAATCTGAAAGAAGCACAGGCCGCGCTCCGGCTCAACGTCGAAGGCCTGGCCGTAGCCCCTGGTTTTATCGACATCCACAGCCATGCGGTGCGGGGCGGTCCGGAAACCAGTGGCATCTTTCGCCATCCGCTGGCCGAAAATTATATCCGCCAGGGCGTGACCACGGTATTTGCCGGACAGGATGGGTCTTCCCCCCTTCCCATTGGCGAATTTCTGGCCCGGTTCGAACTCACGCCGGCGGCCATCAACCTGGGATTGTTTGTGGGGCATGGGAGCGTTCGCCGGGCGGTGATGGGCAACGAAAACCGTGCCCCGACTCCCGAAGAGTTGGAGCAGATGAAGGCCCTGGTGGCCCGGGCTATGGAAGAAGGGGCCTGGGGACTGTCCTCGGGGCTGAAGTACGTCCCGGGTGCCTATGCCCGCACCGAAGAAGTCATTGCCCTGGCCCGGGTAGCTGCCCGCTATGGTGGCATCTATATCACCCACATGCGGGACGAAGGGCTGCAGGTGCTCGAAAGC
>JALSJJ010000126.1 GCA_026989375.1 Rhodothermus sp. | reverse complement strand
CTATCGGTGATGGCGCTTGAAGCGCACGGGCTAATCCCCGACCAGGGGGAGGTTGTGGTAACCGGTGCCAGTGGCGGGGTGGGCAGCCTGGCTGTCGCCATCCTGGCGCATCTGGGGTACGACGTAGTGGCCTCTACCGGCAAGGCGGAAGCGCATGAATTGTTGCAGGCGCTGGGAGCTTCTCGAGTAATTGATCGGCAGGAGCTGGGGCAGGGGCCCAGACGACCGCTTGACTCCGGTCGCTGGGCAGGAGCCGTCGATACGGTGGGCGGTCCGACGCTGGCCGCCCTGCTCAGCCAGATCAAACGCCACGGAAGCGTGGCCGCCTGCGGCCTGGCCCAGAGCCATGAATTTACGACTACCGTTTTTCCATTTATTTTGCGCGGCGTAAACCTGCTGGGCATCGACTCGAACACCTGCCCCCAGGAACAGCGACGCCGGGCCTGGCATCGCCTGACGCACGACCTCCCCAAAGATGCCCTGCATCGGGTCACGCGTGTGATTCCACTCTCGGAGGTGCCGCAATGGAGCGAAGCCATGCTGGCTGGCAAAACGCAGGGACGCCTTGTGGTGGACGTGCAGGCATAGCCGTGACGCGCTCTTTCTGGCAACGACGCCATCAGGTAGCCGATCGTGTGGCCGACGTCGCAATTGTGGGCGGTGGCATTATTGGATGTGCCACAGCCTTCTGGTTGCACCGGCTTTGCCCTCATTTGCGACTGATACTGCTCGAAGCCAGGGCCCTGGCTGAAGGGGCCAGCGGGCGTAATGCCGGGTTTATTCTGCCTGGTGCCTCGGCCGACTTCTTAAAGGACTGCAGTCGCTATGGCGAAGCGCGAACGCGTAGGCTCTGGCAGTTCACCCGGGAGAATCGCAACCTACTGCTTCGCGAACTGGATCCCGCGGCTTTTGACTGGGAAGATAGTGGGGCGCTGATCGTGGCCGGCTCGGCTGAAGAGGAAAAGCGACTACAGGAGGCGGTCGCGCTACTCCGAAGTGACGGTATTCCGGTCATTTTTCTGACCGCCGCCGAGGTCAACCGACGTCTGCAGGCGCGGGGATACCGGGGCGGGCTGTACTTGCCAGAAGGCGGCTGTCTGGATCCAGTGGCGCTGGTGCGCCACCTGGCTGCCCGAAGCGAAGCGACTGTGCTGACGCACCATCCCGTGCTGGCCCTTTCTCCCTGTAGTGGCGGTGTGCTCCTGGAGACCCCCTACGGAGTGGTACGGGCCGGACAGGTACTGCTGGCGCTCAATGCGTATCTGCCCCGACTGCTGCCGGAAACGGCCGCCTATGTGCGCCCTGTGCGCGCGCAAATGCTGGCTACCGAACCCGCCAGGCCACGCTGGGTGCCATGTCCGGTCTATTCGCACGACGGCTTCTTCTATCTGCGCCAGCTATCTGACGGGACTCTGCTGGTAGGGGGAGCACGGCATCTGCATCTTGAAGAAGAGGTAGGCTACGAGGATGTTACCACGGAAGCCTTGCAGGCCGATCTGGAGCGCTATTTGCACGCCTACTTTCCGCAAAGTGAGGGATTGCAGGTGCACTGTCGCTGGAGCGGAACGATGGGCTTTTCGCCGGATGGTCTGCCTGTGGTCAGTCAGATCTCTGGTCTGGATGGCAGTTACTGGGCAGCGGGCTTTACCGGACACGGCATGGGGTACGGCTTCCGCATGGGACGGTTGCTGGCTGAACTTCTGCTGGGGCGTCCGTGCCCCGAAGGGTACGACCTGTTTGCCTGCAACGGAAGGCCTGCCTTCACGCTGGAAACTACGCCGTGAAGTGCGCCGATGGCACCGGGTATTATGCGCTGCTGGAATAAGCCGTTAGTCGTGCTGGTGCTTATTTTTGGAGTGACCGGTTCGCTTCACGCAATGCGGAGGAGATATGCGTCTTTTCCTGACATGCTTGTGCTGGTTTGGCCTGAGTCTGGCGACGCAGGCGCAGACAGCTTTTCAGGGGAGCGTCTATTTGCTGGCAGGCATTCCTCAGGGAGCCTTTCGGGAAAACGTCGACAACGCCGGCTTTGGACTGGACTTTGATATTGGCTGGCGCTTGCTGAACGCACCGGTATTCCTGGGGGCGGAGGCTGGTTTTATGATCTACGGGGTGGAGCGTCGGCAGGAGCCCTTCAGCCTGACCATTCCGGATGTGACGGTAAGCGTAGAAACCATCAACAACATGGCCATGGGGCACCTGCTGATGCGCTTGCAACCCAGCCTGGATCGACTCTGGCCTTTTGTGGAGGGGCTGATCGGCGGTCGCTACTTTTATACGCGCACCACGATCAAAAGCGAGCAGCAAGAGGAAATTGCAGCGTCTACCAATTATGAGGATGTGGCACTCAGTTACGGCTATGGAGCTGGATTGGAAATTGAGCTTTATCGGAAGCCTGTCGCAAGGCGTTTACAGCGATTTTTGATTCATCTGGGTGGACGCTATCTCTATGGATCGGAGGCCGAATATCTGCGCAGGGGTTCTATCCGGCGTGAAGGTGGGCAGGTCGTGTACGACGTATACCGGTCGCGGACGAATGTGCTGATCTGGCGCTTCGGGGTGACGTTTCACTTCTGAACGTTTCAGTACCAGATCAGCCCTTCTTGGGGGTCGCCCAGGGACATTGCCTGGCGGTGTGTATAGCGCCAGGCGGTCCACCAGGCCAGCAAGGCATCTACGTCGTGCCAACTGGTGGGCGGTTCGGCACAGGGATGGGGCAGTAGTGGTAGCAGGTCGCGGGCAAAAGATTCCGGGAAGTCGCGTCGGTAGCGGGCCTGCAGGTTTTCGGGCAGGCGGCGCTGGACGACCAGTCGGGGATAGGTCTCCAGTACGGTACTGCCTCGGTGTTGCAGGTGATGAGCCAGGGTGATAGCACGGGCGGTCAGGCCACCCAGAAACAGAGGCGACATGGCTCCGGCCAGGCGGTCGGCGGTGCGGAAGAAAAAGTCGGGCGTTTCGTCGGTATCCGGGTGGCAATAAGCGCGGGGCAGGCTCAGGGGCGCATCGATAGCGACAAGGCGGGGGGGTTGTGGTAGGAGCAACTGGGCCAGCCAGGCGTCGGCGTCGGTCTGGCGCGGGCAGGCGCGCAGATGCAGGCGTCCATCGCGGCCGTTCCAGGCGAGCACGGTGGTGCCAGCAGTGCGTGCCCCGAAGTCGAGGCCGCAGAGGCTGTCGGGAGCAGGCGAGGGCATGGCATTTCTGTAGCTGATTCCGTAAGCTACACGATAAGTTTGCCGCAACCTGTGGGTCAAGCTGCCATGAGATCCGTTATTGCAATAGTCGTTCTGCTGGTAGGAAGCCCCATACAGGCTCAGTTGCTACCGGATTCGCTCTGGAAACGCTACGAAGCGGCGGCTCAGCGCATTATCACGGCAGCGCTGGCGGATAGTAGTGCTTTCGAACGCCTGGCATACTTGGTCGACACTTTTGGTCCACGCTTCAGCGGTACACCCCAACTGGAACGGGCGATCGACTGGATACTGGAAAGTATGCGCCAGGACGGGCTGGAAAATGTTCGCGGTGATACGGTAATGGTACCACGCTGGGTTCGAGGGCACGAGGCCCTGGAATTGCGGCATCCTTACCGGAAAAAGCTGGCTGTGCTGGGACTGGGTGGCAGCATTGCCACGCCACCGGACGGCATTGAGGCAGAAGTCCTGGTGGTGCGTTCGTTTGATGAGCTGGAGGCGCGTCGTGATGAGGCGCGCGGGCGTATCGTGGTCTTCAACGTGCCGTTTACAACGTATGGGGAGACGGTACGCTATCGCGTAATGGGGGCCGTAGCTGCTGCGCGGGCCGGTGCGGTCGCCAGCCTGGTGCGTTCGGTAACCCCACATTCGCTCTATACGCCTCATACGGGCAGTATGCGCTATGAACAGGGAGTGCCGCGTATACCGCACGCCGCTCTTACCGTCGAAGATGCCGAACTGCTTCAACGTTTGCAAGATCGAGGGCAGCGCCCTCGACTCTGGCTTTATATGGAAGCGCAGACGTTGCCCGATGTGCCTTCCCGCAACGTTATTGCTGAACTGGTGGGGCGGGAACGTCCGGAAGAGATTGTTGTGGTAGGCGGACACATCGATTCCTGGGACGTCGGACAGGGAGCCATAGACGATGCCGGGGGATGCGTGGCCGCCTGGGAGGCCGTTCGGCTACTGAAGCGGCTGGGCCTGCGACCTCGTCGTACCATTCGGGTGGTGCTCTGGACCAACGAGGAAAACGGTCTTCGGGGAGCCCTGGCCTATCGGGATCGCTACCGTGAGGAACTGGATCGGCATGTGCTGGCGATTGAATCGGATGCCGGCGTATTCAAACCCGAAGGATTCGGGTTTTCTGGATCCCCTGAAGCGCTGGCGATCGTTCGCGCAGTTGCCCGACTCCTGCGACCGATCGAAGCCGATCGCATCTGGGAAGGCGGAGGAGGAGCCGACATTGCGCCGTTAATGCGTGCAGGTGTTCCCGGTATGGGCTTGCGTGTGGATGGCACGCGCTACTTCTGGTATCATCACACGGAGGCCGACACGATCGATAAGCTGGATCCACATGCATTGAACCTTTGCATTGCGGCGCTGGCCGTTATGGCCTACGTGGTGGCCGAGCTGCCCTCCCCTCTGCCACGGCGTGTGCGCTCAGAAGGCGGAAGCTGAAATTTCGGTCAAAGGCATGGTGCTTGCCTTGTCGACTTAATCCTCACCGCTTTGTAACCGATACTTGAGATAGCCTTAGCGGACCGCCAAGCAGTTACGGACGATGAGTGCCCCCCATCAGCAGGCCCCTGCCAGGAGCAGTGCAGATGTAGAACCGATGCGCACGTTTTTAAACGAATTACTGGCTGCCCTTCAGAAGTTACAGTTGCAGTTGCAAAAACTGCCACCGGCGGAAGAAAACACCGAGACGCTTCCGGTTGTGCAGCGCATGCAGGTAGCCGACGCGCACTGGGTAGCGACGCTGGTGGAGATGCGATCGATTTGCCCGGGACGTCTGTTGGTGATGGAGGCCCGCCATCATCAGCCGGACTGGAGGCGGCTTTTGCAATTGCGTCGCCAGCCGCTGCTAGCCAACGTGCCCCTGCTGGTTGTCCTTGAAAAGGACGATCCCCAGGCCATTACCGAAGCCTACCGGATGGGAGCCGATGCCTGCCTGATACGGCCTGTGCATCCGGCGCAACTGCTGGGAATGGCGCTGTATCTGCTCCGGCAGGGACGGCGTCGCGCGGCATGAGGGCTTGTAGGGTTGGCTGGTGTAGGATGAGCATTCAGTGTTCCAGATAGGTAGAAGTGCGCAGGATGCGTCGATAGAGCTCCAGCAATTCTACACCTTCGCGTGGACGCAGCGCGCCTATACGGACTTTTTCCTGAATAAGGTAGTTCATACGACGCTCTAACTCATTAGGGTAGTATTGAACCTGGGTCAGTTCTTCTTCGACAGTGGCGCCTGGTAGAATCAGTTCAATATAAAAGTTGCCCGGTTCGTCCTCGTCAAGATAGATGTGCGCTTCGGTAACGCGGCCGAACAGGTTGTGCTGGTCGCCCATGATGTCCTGGTAGGCGCCCATCAGGAAAAAGCCCAAGTAGTATGGCTCGTTGGGGCGCAGCGGATGCAGCTCCAGCGTGTGTTTTTCGCCCTGAGGCGTGACAAAATCGCGGACCTGCCCATCGGAGTCGCAGGTCAGGTCGATCAGGATGCCGCGACGGGTAGGGGGCTCGTCCAGGCGATGAATGGGCATGATTGGAAAATGCTGGCCGATTGCCCAGTGATCGATCAGAGAGCGAAAAACGGAGAAGTTGCACAGGTAATGGTCGGCCAGTTGTGTAGGAAGCTGGTGAAGTTTAGCGGGTAGCTCTCCTGTGTTTTCGGCAAGGCGTTCGCAAAGGCGAGTACAGGCGGCCCAGTAAAGCTGTTCGGCCTCTGCTTTCTGCTCCAGCGACAGGGCACCTTCGCGAAAGGTACGGTTGATCTGATGGCGAAGTACTTCCAGTGCTTCGTACGTAGGCTGTAACGGCTCAGTGGCGGCTGCTTCGTAGAGCTGACGCAGTTCCTCCAGTAGGGGATGCGTGCTGCCATTGGCCCAGGCGGGCAGTTCGTATTGGCGCGAGCGGGTGTCGAGCACTTCGGTGATAAAAACCGAATGGTAGGCAGTCAGCGCCCGACCGCTTTCAGAGATCAGGACCGGCGGCGGTACCCCTTCCTCCTTGCAGATCTTTAAAACCGTAGTAACGACGGCTCGGGCATAGTCAGACAGGGTGTAGTCGATGCTACCCGGGGCCTTCGGATTACCTGCTTCGTAGGTGATACCCAAGCCGCCCCCGATATCCAGATAGGTGACGCCCAGGCCGCGTTTGCGCAGGCGTGCATAGATGCGCGTGGCCTCCGCAGCGGCTTCCTGAATGTGGGCCAGATGGGCGATCTGACTGCCCAGGTGAAAATGCAGGAGCTGGAGGGATAACCCGGAATGGCCATCGCTGATGTGATCGAGCAGGCCCAGCAGTTCTGAGAGCGACAGGCCAAACTTGGAGGTTTCTCCCCCGGACTCTGACCACAGCCCGGCCCCCGTGGCCGAAAGGCGCAGGCGCACGCCAAAGATGGTTGGTAAGCTGGCCGAGGGCAGCCGGGGATCGTCCAACACCTCCAGCAATAGTCTGAATTCAGCCATGCGCTCGATCACCGGGATCACCTTTTTACCAAGGCGTTGTCCGGCCAGGATGAGCTGCATCATAGACCGGTCTTTGACCCCATTGCAGATCAGCAGCATATCGTCCCGCTCCAGGTAGGGCAGCGTGGCCAACAGCTCTGACTTGGAGCCGCACTCCAGGCCAAACGCATAAGGTCTGCCGGCCTCAAGGATTTCTTCAACAACTTCGCGAAGCTGGTTTACTTTGATAGGATAGACGCCCCGATATGTGTTGGCATATCCTGTTTCAGCGATGGCTCGACGGAAGGCCCGGTTGAGCTGGGTAACCCGTGTGCGGAGTAAGTCCTGAAAACGCACCAGAAAAGGCGGGTGTATGTCCTGGGTACGCAGGCGTTCGACAACTTCAAACAGATCGATAGAGGGACCTTCCGGTCCCAGCGGACGAACGGCTACATGGCCAGCTTCGTTGACGTGGAAGTACCCCGCGCCCCACGCCGGCACATGGTAGAGCGCTTCGGCCGCCTGTGGCGTCCAGGTTTCCGTGTCGACCGATAGGTGCTGAACCGCGTCCAAGGGCACCTCAGCGTTTGCGTGCGAATCGTGGTCCGAACGCAGGGTATCTTCGGATGGTTTCGCGATAGCGAGGCTCGCCTGCTTTTTCAAAACGGCGTAGACGTGAATACCTCGTCAGGGGGACGTATCTGCCGGACGGGGCGAATGCCTTCGGCAGAAAAGCCAAACAGATCATCCGGCGAAAAGATGCGCCGAAAGTCGGCCGGAGTGAAGAACGGCTCGAATTTGCGGGCAAATTCGTCCAGGCGACGCAGGTAATAGGCGGCGTTTTCGTCCGGATGGTTCGGATCCCATTCTTCGGCCAGGCGGCAGTGCTCGTAGGCAGCCACGTTGGGATGGGTTCCTGTGATGTAGTAGCTGATGCGATCCCCCTTGCGCACGGGGCGTCCGGCTTCGTACAGGCGGCGTGCCAGCTCGTAGGCAGCAGCGCGTGGGCGACGTCCGGCTGCTACATCCTCCAGGTAATTTTCAAGGGAGTCTTTCAACGTTTCCGTACGGGCAAAGTCGTGCACGCTCTCCCAGTCATGTTGCAGGATGCGCATGCGATAGCGCAGGTAGAGTTCATGTAGTCCCTGAACATCTTCTTCCAGCAAGCGCGCAATGGCTTCTCGGACAAACTGACGTCCAAACCGCTCTACAGAGCGGGAAATAAGCGAGGAGCCTTTGAATTTCAGGCTGCCGTCGTACCCCAGCAGGGCATAGTTTTTCTTTTTGTAGGAGAGCATTTTTTTGAAACGTCCTTCGAAGCTTACCCGGATACCGGAGGGAAGGGCGGTGTTGAGCTGCTCGACGAAGGCGCGTTCAGCAGCTTCACCTTGGACACCGGGTGGCGGTACAAAGAGTACCCCATCGGTATCTACCTCGACCACCTGGCCGCCAGCCTGCTGAATGGTCTGGATAAGCTGGCGCAGTACTTCCTGCCCGGTGGCGGCCACGCGATTGGCTGCCTCAAAATCGTTGAACACGGCCAGTGAGAAGCCCAGCATGCCATAGAAGGAGTTGATCAGAATCTTGTAGGAGCTCTGGCGGGCGTCGAGTTCGCGGCGTATCGCTTCAGAGGAAGCTTCGCGCATCTGTCGTTTGGTTTCCAGGCGCAGTTCGGTCAGCCGACGCAGCAACTGTTGGAACAGGCCCAGCCGATCGGTACGTGGTTGAATCATATAGGTGAGCATGATTGATGGGTAAAGGCTTTCGACATCGGCATAGACGATAGGGCCGACCACGCCGGTTACGAAGACGTCCGTGTAGCCGCCCAGCGCCTGGCTGCCCCACTGCGGATGCGGTATGCTATGGCGCCGCCGCAAGTATTCGCGCACCATGAGCGCTTCGATTTTGGCTGCTGGTCCCGTGCGGGCTACCTGGCCATAGGGCATCGGCACCATCTGCGTCAGATAAAAAGCGGAGCCCGACAGCATCCGGGCCAGGCGTTCCGTTTCGATCGCATCGTCGAGTACATAGGCGCGCACGCGCTCCGGATCTTCGATCCAGGTGCGGGACAGCTCGGTGCCTGTAATGTAGGTGCGATTGCGAACCGAAAGGCCAAAGTAACGGGCCACCGTCTTCAACGTATAGTCAGGCAGGTCCCGCTTGAATACATCGAAGGCCAGCACCTGAAAGTACACATCGATTACATGCCGACCGGCAATTTCAAAAGCTGTGTAGTCCACCGTGCGCTCCGCAAAGCGAATGCTTGCCGGGAAGGTGCGCGGTTCGCTACCGTCGCGGCCCAGTTGCAGCGGAATGCCGTAGCGCTGGCAACGTCGCTGCAGGTAGGGTAGATCGAAAGCAAGCAGGTTGTAGCCTTCCAGTACGTCGGGATCCCGCGTGCGCAGTATGTCCAGAAACTGGCGTAGCAGGGCTGCTTCAGAGCCCGCCTCCCGCACGTCCAGCACGCGATGCCAGCCGCGGTTATCGTGCAGGGCAATGAGTACGATCTGGTCCTCGGGGCGGTCGGCATTGGGAAAGCCTGACGTAGTGTAAACCTCAATGTCGAGCTGCAGGCGGTGGAGCTCATCGAGCGTCATTCCCTTAAAGCAGGTGCGGCCGGACTGCATCAGGTACTGCTGCGCCGGCGCGTTGATCAGATAAAGGGGCGGAGGTTCGCGGCCGGCGGCTGCCTGCTCGATGTGTCGAATGGCAGCCCGATAGGCGGTCCAACTCTCGAAGACAACGAGATAGCGAAAGTGCTCGTGGCCCTGCAATGGCTGAAAGCGAAAGCGCTGGCGTGGAAATCCGCCCAGCAAACGAATATCAGAAAGCAGGAAGAAGGGATAAAACGGCTGTTCTTCAATGCGCAGCGAGCCGTCTTCGCTCCGCCAGTACAGGCGCACGCGGGCGGGCGTGTCGATATCGCCGTCCAACAACGGTTGCACATCTAATAACCGCGGAGCCGGATCGCGTCCGAACAGGGCAACATCTTCGTAGGGGATGACAGTCTCTGTCATGTTCTCCGGGTATTTTCTGACCGATCGACGCCAGCCAGGTCCTGAAAGCTGCTTGTGCCCAACGCGTAGCGGCTGGCTGCTACCCCGTCTTCTTGTAAAACTTGAACAAAAGGATATACCGCATGGAGCGGGGGGCGGTTCTGGGTTGCGGGGATACGTATCTTAAAGGTATGAATCGTCTTGAAGTCGTAGCGCTCAGTAAGCGTTTTGGGTTCCGCCGACTGTTTGAGGGGCTTTCGTTTACGATCACGGCGGGACAGACGTTGGCGGTGACGGGCCCAAACGGTTCTGGTAAGTCGACGCTGCTTCGGATGCTGGCTGGCGTGCTGCGTCCGACGAGGGGGGAGGTGCGGTTGCAGGTTGGCGGTCGCTGGATTGAGGCGGACGATCGCCCGTTTTATGTAGGGCTGGCGGCGCCTTATCTGCAGCTCTATGAGGGATTTACGGCGCGTGAAAACCTGGCTTTTCTGGCCCGTGCACGTGGACTGGCCGATGGTGATCGACGGGTTGCGTACTGGTTGGAGCGCATCGGGTTGCAGGCGTTTGCCGATGAGCCCGTAGCCATTTTTTCGTCCGGGATGCGTCAGCGACTTCGGCTGGCGGCAGCCCTGCTGGCCGATCCGCCGCTCTGGTTGCTGGACGAACCGCGTTCGAATCTGGACGAGGCCGGCCGTCGCCTGGTTGAAGCGCTACTTGAAGAAGCCCGAGAAAAGGGGCGACTGGTTGTTCTTGCCACCAACGATGTCGACGAAGCGGCCACCTGTATGCAGCAGATAGATCTGCGAGCGTTCCGTTAATGATCATGCAGCCAGGCCCAGCGTGACTAACGTAACGCTACCGACACGGGCGCTGTGGAGGGCCTGGGCCGCCCAGGCCGCCGTAGCACCGGTGGTCAGCAGATCGTCCACGAGCAGCACATGGCGTCCGACCACGCGCTCCGGATAAGGCGCCACAAAGGCCCGGGCTACATTGGCGCGTCGGGTTTCCCGGCTCAGATGGGTCTGGCTTTGGGTTGGCCGTATCCGCATTAGCAATTCAGGAGCCACGGGACGTGCCAGTACATCGCCGATGCCCCGGGCCAACCAGGCACTCTGGTTGTAGCCCCGTTCCAGATAACGACGGCGGTGCAGGGGAATGGGTACAATCACGTCAATTGCCGGCCACTCCGTTCGAAAGGTCTCGCCGATCAGGCGTCCCAGTCGTCGGCCATAGACCGGACGGTTTCCGTACTTCAGGGCATGGTGCAGGGGGCGGAAGGGACTCGTTGCGGTTTCGTACCACAAGCTGTAGGCTGCCCGAAAGCAACCTATCGCTTCGGGAAGCTGATGCAGACGGCGTAGTGCTTCGCCAGGTGGCACGCGACGGAGCATACGCAGACAACGGGTGCAAAGCGGTAGGGTGGGATGCGTCGAACGGACTCCGCAGTGCAGACAGTACCATGGGTACACCAGCGATCGCAGGGCATGACCCAGGCGATACAACGCCTCCCTGTAAGAATCCCGTAAAACAAACATGGTCATGGAAAAAGAGTTCGCATACGCCTCTAAAAAGTTGTATACTTTACAGCACACGTGCAAGCGTGCGCCTGCGATCGAACTGGAGAACCAACAGGAGGGGCAATATGGCCAGTCGTAAGCGTCGTGGTATGATTATCAAGAATACGAATGATGTACCCGTTGAAATTCCCATGAATACCCGTACAATTCAACTCAAGCCGGGCGAAGAGGCCCTTGTAACGGCGGAAGAGGTGCGCGATCCGGTGTTGCGTGAGAAGCTTCAGGTGCGTGCCGTATCCATCGTGCGGCCGACTACCGAGCAAGAAGAAGAGATGCTCCGGCAGCAACTGGCGCAGCAGAACAACTGAAAAAAAGTCATAGGGTAAATGCTGAATATTCTGGCCCTGGAGCCCTGGTACGGAGGATCCCACCGGAATTTTCTGGACGGGTTGATTCGCCATAGCCGGCATCGGTTTCATGCGGTAACGATGGCGCCACGCTATCGGCGCTGGCGCATGCATGGTGGTGCCGTTACCATGGCCCGTAAGGCGTTGCAGGCCTGGGAAGAAGGCTTCCGGCCTGACGTAATTTTTGCCACGAACATGGTTAACCTCCCCGCCTTTCTTTCACTGACGCGGAGTCGGCTGGCCCATGTACCTGTCATTCTGTACTTTCATGAAAATGCATTGACCTATCCGTTGCCTGAAGGTAAAGAACGGGATCCGGCATTCGGCTATATCAACTACCTGTCATGTCTGGCGGCTGATCGGGTCTTGTTTAACACACGCTTCCATATGGAAGCATTTCTGGAGGCCCTCCCGCTTCTGCTACGGGCCTTTCCGGACTATACACACCTGGATGCCGTGCAGGAGATTCGGGCCAAGGCTTCGGTGCTTTATCCGGGCATTGATCTGTCGGCGCATGATCAGTACGCAGGTGATCGACGGCCCCGCTACTGGGGCCCCGGTATGCCGCCTCCCATCATCCTGTGGAATCAGCGGTGGGAATATGACAAGGCGCCGGAGGTCTTTCTGCGCGTGATGAATCGGCTGGATGATGCCGGCCATCGCTTCCGGCTTATTCTGGCCGGTGAGCGTTTCGAGGAGCAACCGTACGAGCTGGATAAAGCCTTCGAGCGCTACGCCGATCGCATTTTGCACTATGGCTATGCCGAGGATTTCGAGGAATATAGTCGATTGCTTCATCGGGCTGATATTATTGTCTCGACGGCCCGCCATGAGTTTTTTGGCGTGGCCGTACTGGAGGCGATTTACTGCGGGTGTCATCCACTGTTGCCCGATCGACTGAGCTATCCGGAACTGATTCCTGAACCGCTGCACCGACCGCTGCTGCACGCACCTACGCTGTACGAGGACGAAGAAGCGCTTTATCAGGTGCTTGCGGCATTGTTGAAAGGCGAGGAACGACCGCTTCCGCCGGAGCGGCTTCGGGAGATCCCGGTCCACCTTGATTGGAGGCAGCATGTGACAGCTTACGATCAGCTCTTTGAAGCGGTAGCTGGCGCAGAGCCTGCCCGTTCAGGCGCCTCCATGGCGGTTTCGGCTTAAACCGATGCACAAAGGGGAAGGGGGCGTTGTTTTCAATTATTGGAGGCCTGCGCCAACAGAAGGGCCTCCGGGGGTGGAGGTTCTCCTTCGACGGCATAGGGGTGTGCGTCTGTGTCGGTGGTGAAAAGCAAAAGCACCGTCTGGCGAGGGTCATAGTGATCGAGCTGGTCCAGCAACCATTGTAGCGAGGGCAGTTCCTGAGCAGGTGCCAGTACTTCCTGAGGGGCATAGGCCAGGCGATGGATCATAAAGCCATGACGAAGGGCCTCGCTGCGGGGTGGTATCGCTTCGCCTACGATGAGCACTCCTTTACCGGCCTGTCGGTAGCCACTCAGGGAAGCCGCCGCCAGCTCCTCCCAGTGCGTCAGGATAAACTGATGGTGTGAGGTCTCCAGCGCTTCGTCCTGGTAGGCTTCGGCGGGCGTACGAATGACAAAGCGCCGGCCGGCTTCGTCCAGATGTTCAGTAATGCGATCGGGCATGTAGTAGGTAAAGGACGGGGCGGTGGGACATACGCGTCCGGCTGTTCGTCAGTCCATATTTTCCACGATCGCCTGTCCGAACTCACTGGTCCGGAGCAGCGTGGCGCCTTCCATGAGGCGGTGAAAGTCGTAGGTAACGCGCTTCTGCGCGATCGTCCGTTCGATACCCCGGATGATCAGATCGGCTGCTTCGTGCCAGCCCATGTAGCGGAGCATCATTTCTCCCGAGAGGATGACCGAGCTGGGATTGACCTTATCCTGGCCGGCGTACTTGGGCGCCGTACCATGGGTAGCCTCAAAGACGGCATGTCCGGTCTCATAGTTGATGTTGGCGCCCGGTGCGATCCCGATACCCCCCACCTGAGCGGCCAGCGCGTCGGAGATGTAGTCACCGTTCAGGTTCATTGTGGCGATCACGTCATATTCGGCCGGTCGGGTCAGGATCTGTTGCAGAAACGCATCGGCAATGACGTCTTTGATAACAATTTCCCGCCCATCGTGTTCAAGCACATGCCAGGGGCCGCCATCAAGCGGACGGGCGCCAAATTCCTCGCGGGCCAGTTCATAGCCCCACTCCCGGAAGGCGCCTTCCGTGAATTTCATGATATTGCCCTTGTGCACGAGCGTGACGCTTTTGCGGCCGCGCTCGATGGCATAGCGAAGGGCGGCGCGTACCAGCCGCCGGGTGCCCTCTCGCGAGATCGGCTTGATCCCGATGCCGCTGGTCTCCGGGAACCGGATCTTCTGAACGCCCAGTTCCTCCTGCAGGAAACGAATGAGTTTTTTGACCTCGGACGAGCCGGCTGGAAATTCAATGCCCGCGTAGACGTCTTCCGAGTTTTCTCGGAAGATCACCATATCGACCAGCTCGGGATGCTTGACCGGTGAGGGAACGCCCGGGAAGTAGCGTACCGGTCGCACACAGGCGTACAGATCGAGCTGCTGACGGAGTGCTACATTCAGCGAGCGAATGCCGCCCCCTACAGGGGTAGTCAGGGGGCCTTTGATGGCCACCAAGTAATAGTCAATGGCTTTCAGCGTATCTTCGGGGAGCCAGGTGCCGAGCTGTCTGTGGGCTTTCTCGCCGGCAAAGACCTCAAACCAGACGATCCGACGGCGGCCACCATAGGCTTTTTCCACAGCGGCATCGAACACCAGCTTAGCGGCCCGCCAGATGTCGGGACCAGTGCCGTCCCCCTCGATGAAAGGAATGATCGGTTGGTCTGGCACCTCCAGCGTACCATCTGCGCGCTTTTGAATGCGTGCTCCTTCGGATGGAGGCGTCAGATGTTCAAACGCCGGCGCTTCTGCGGGTATCGGTTGAGCCATAATGTCTGTGAAGTTGGGTTTCAGGAAGCTCGCGCTTAAATTAACACAAACAGGTCCTTTTCATCTCATAAAAATAGCGAAAAACCAGGGCCGCCCGGTCATGGTTGGGGGGGACGTAACTCCTGTGCACGGATTGTGTAGCGCCAGCGTTCCTGTCCTTGGGCATCATAGGCCGTGATGGTCAGTACGCGGTCAGTTCGGGGGCCGGAGAAAGTGAGCAGGACCACGTTGCGTTCCTGTAGCAGCGTTCCTTCAATACGTAGTGGATTTTCTTCGGTCAGGTTGGAAGGACCTGCTGTGAGTGGAGAGGCAGTGATTTCGTAGAGTGGATAAAAATTGTCGGGCTGGTAGCGCATCAGCTCGGTATGATGGCGGTCGCCGCTGAGAAATACCACGCCTGCAATGCGTCGTCGCATGATCTCCCGGAGCAGTCGCTCATAGTCTCTTGGGAAGTGGGCAGCGACCGATTCAAAGCGGGTGAACCGATTGAGGATCTGGTTGCCGTTGGCAATGATCTTAAACGGAGCATTGCTGTAGGTGAGGGCATCAATGAGCCACTGAAGCTGGGCTTCGCCCCACATAGTTTTGGTGGAGTCGTTCGGGGCGTCGTTAGGGCTTCGATAGAAGCGATCGTCCAGCAGGAAGAAGTCCACATCGCCCCAGGTGAACTGGGTGAAAACACCGGGAGTGCCGGGCAGGCCATAGGATGGGTTGGCCCAGTACTGTTGAAAGAGCCGAAGGGCAACCCCTTTCAGGGTATAGCTTCGGTCCGCATTGTTGGGTCCATAGTCATGATCATCCCAGATGGCGTAGTGATGGGTCGTGGCCAGCAATTCCTGTAGCAGGGGATGGCTCCGGGTATGTGCGTAGCGGTAAGACATCATAGGTGGACTGCCAAAGTCTGCTTCCCGCAGGTAGGTGTTATCGCCCAGCCAGATCATGACATCGGGTTTAAGGCGCGTCAGGTGCGTAAGAATTTGAAAGTCGCCGCCATAGGGGCGGCCAGGACGGTCGTAAGGTGCATCGTTCACGTAGAAACAGGAGGCTGCGGCTACGGTGAAAGTTGGGGGATCGGTGCGCCACTGCCAGAGGGGCTGGGTCTGAAAACGCGGCTGGTAGGGGAGCGTCAGGATCGTGTCGTTAAGCACGACATCATAGACGTAGCGGCGCCCTGGCTCCAGGTAAGGGATGGAAATGTGCACGGTGTAGTCCGTTTCCGGGCCGGCGAAGTACGGCGGGGTGATGCGGGCGCTGTCTTCGGGCTGGCCTTCTTCACGGTAAAGGAGCTGCACCTGCGCAGGCGCCCGCGTTTGCAACCAGACCACCACCTCGCGCTGTGTGGCATAGCCGTTCATGGGACCCGAACGTAGCAGCTCGGCCACAGGGAGTGTCTCGGGCAGGCGTGCAGGTACCTGGGCTGTAGCCGAAGTCGCCAGCAGCAACAGGCCGATCCACCGACAGATTGTCGCTTGCATGGTCTCCCGCTGAATTTTGTGGTCAGACTCCCGCCAAAGGTACGAAAGCCGCCAATAAAAAACGGGGCGTGCAACCGCCCCGCTTTGGCTGCTCAACCTCACACGCCTCATTCAAGGAAGAAGCGTACCGGGGTGAGCTGGTGGATCGGCTCGGTTTCGCGCTGTCCGTAGAAATAGAACGTTGCCGTTTCAGGATCCCACCCGACCAGGCCGATCAGCTTATGTTTCAGGATAAAGTCGGCACCGAACTGAACATGGCCGATCTGCTGCATGGACTGCGGATCCACCAGCACAAAGTGCATTTTGCGTTTTTTCTGATGGCGCCAACTGATCGTAACCCGTGTTCCTTCGACGGTAGGTTCATACGGACCGGTTTCAAGAATGACCATCAGGCCGAGCTGGGTGCGCCAGACGCCCCGATTAATGGACTGGGTAAAGACGTACGGTGCCACCTCGGGTGCATACGGGGCGGGTCCGCCCTTGTAGGGCGCGACAGAAAACTCCGGCACCTTCAAGGGAAAGGTTTCGATCTCGAAGGTGCGTACGTCCAGACGCGCAATGGCTACTTCCGCCGGGGGCGCAAAGTAGACGTAGGGACCCTGAGCGGCTAAATGGAGCGTGTTATCCCAGATTGAGAGCACTGCGTTTTCGTAGGCCCATTTGCCCACCGGGCGAACATACATGTTGCGATCCAGGTCAAAGAGGCTGAGAAAGTTCTCTTCACGGAGATTGTGGGTAAATACCACAAGATTGTAATCAGGAAGCCATTCGAAATCGTGCGCATTCAGGGAAAAGCCGGTGATAGTTCGCAATAAACGTCGAGAGGGAGCATGGAACACTTGAAACTTCAGAGCTTCCGTATCCCATACCCATACGGTATCTTGATAATCCCGTAGATTTTCGGGCTGTCTGAACTCTCCAGGTCCTTCGCCACTACTCCCTAAAATGTATACTGGTTGACCGCGAAGATCAAACAGAAAAATAGCATCTGGAGATCTTGTAGATACCCACAGAAGTGTGTCTATAAGTGTAACGTCATTTATTGCTCGGAAGTAAAAACCAGGGCGCTCCTGCAGCAAAATAGGTTGCTCGACGACAAAATGCAGATGCTCTTGCTGCTGGGCTCGAGCTGAAAAGCTCGAATCCAGCAACAAGAGCGTCATTATTGATATGGATATGTAGCGCATCTGATCTGTTTGATTATTCTGGTTTCATGTTTTTAAGAAAAGACAACAGTCCCTGTGCAATACTGATCGGATCACATTTGTAGTCGCCTCCTGTTTGGCACGTTGCCTCGAGTTCAATATTGTCCAGCTTCAAAGCTCCTTTATACGTGACAGTCCAGATGCTACAATCCAGTCTTGGAATGCCGTCGCTGCAGTCTTCGGCCAGCAGGGCGCACAGGGGTTGCTCGACAGGGACGCCCACCATCGATTTTTCTGCCGGCTGTCCGCCGCCCAGAAGAAACGGCAGCAGACCGAGAAGCATCCAGCCTTTCATGGCACCGACCTGGTTTTGTTGA
>JALSJJ010000125.1 GCA_026989375.1 Rhodothermus sp. | reverse complement strand
TTCGCGAATGGCCTGAGGAGCCTGGCGGGCACCGGGGCGGCCGCCATTACGGCGCACGCCGGTGTCGGAGGGGAAACCCACCAGGACGACGGTGGCTTCTTCGACCGAACGAACGGCCCGACCCAGTAGCTGCCCCACGCGCAGGTCTGTCGGGTCCCAGGGCGCAGAGGGAGGGGGCGGTGGTAGAAAAGCGTCAGCCGGCAAAGTCATCGTCACCGACGCGTTTTCCTCTGATAAACGTGGCCTGGACTGCATTGGGGCGAAAGTGATACAGCCAGTGATCGACGTCTTCGGCTTCGATTAAAATGAAATCGGCTTTTTTGCCGGGTTCGAGCGATCCCAGCGCGTGTTCTCGTCCGATAGCCCGTGCGGCGTAGCAGGTGGCGCCTTTCAACGCTTCGGCCGGCGTCAGGCCGCAGAGGACGCAGGCCAGCGTCATGGCCAGAGGCAGGTGATAGGTGGGCGCGCTGCCCGGGTTGAAGTCGGTCGCGACGGCCACCGGCACCCCGGCCTCGATAAAACGTCGGGCGTTCATGGGCCGCTGCCGCAGGTAGAGCGTGGCGATCGGCAACGCGACGGCCACTACGCCGGCGCGGGCCATGGCCTGTATCCCTTCATCGGAGGCGTACTCCAGGTGGTCGGCCGAAATGGCGCCAACCTCGGCAGCCAGCCGGGCCCCGCCTCCGTCGTGTAGCTGATCCACGTGCAGCTTGGGGCGCAGTCCGAACGCTTTGCCTCGTTCCAGAATCTGCCGGGCTTCCTCCACGGTGAAGGCTGTTTCTTCCACAAACACGTCGCAGAAGTCGGCCAGCCGCTCGCGCCCTACGTGCGGGATCAGTTCATCCAGTAACAATTGCAGGTATGCTTCGCGGCGATTGGCGTATTCCGGCGGCACCACGTGGGCGGCCAGCAACGTGGCAACCAGCCGAAGCGGCTGGTGCGTTTGCAGGCGCCGATAGACCTGCAACAGCTTTAGCTCTTCCTCGAACGAAAGCCCGTAGCCGGTTTTGGCTTCGACCGTGGTGATCCCCAGGTGGACCATTTCGCGCAGGAAATCCAGGCAGCGGTGGTAGAGGTCCTCCTCCGAGGCGGCCCGCGTCTGCGCCACTGTGCGACGGATGCCGCCGCCCTGCCGGGCGATTTCCAGGTAAGAGACGCCCTGGCAACGCAGCCGAAATTCGTCGGCGCGCCAGCCGCCAAAGGCCAGGTGTGTGTGGCAATCGATCAAACCGGGAGCCACCAGGCAACCGTTGGCATCAAGACGTTGCTCTTCACGAAAGCGGGCGGGCAATTCGGCTTCCGGGCCTACCCACAGGATGGTGTCGTCTTTCCAGACCAGCGCAGCCCGTTCAATGGGATGCAAGGCGGCCTGTCCTCCTTCGGCCCGGCAAGTCAGTAGCTGGCAAATGTTGGTCAACACTGGCATCAGTGCAGCGGGCGTAGTTCACGAGCTACCAGGTCGGGCAACTCCCGGCTTCGGATCATCGCCAGGCAGCGGGCAATGTCCTGCTGGTAGAAGTGGTCGGCTTCCCGGTGCGGGACGTGCTGCCGGACGTACCGGTGAACGATCTCCACGCCCCGGCCAGGACGCAGCGGCAGCCGGTAATCAAGCGCCTGCGCGGCCGTAAATAGTTCAATCGCCAGCACGTGCTCGACGTTCTCCAGCACGTTCAACAACTTCAGCGCACTGATGCTGCCCATGCTCACGTGGTCTTCCTGCCCCAGGCTGGTCGGGATCGAATCGACCGACGCTGGATGGCAGAGCACTTTGTTTTCGGAGACCAGCGCAGCCGCGGTGTACTGCGGAATCATGAAGCCCGAGTTGATGCCGGTGTCTTTCATGAGCAGACGCGGCAGCCCATCGTGCCCTTCCAGCAGCAGGTAGGTGCGGCGCTCCGAGATGCTGGCCAGCTCGGCCAGCGCCATGGCAGCCAGGTCAAGGGCCAGCGCCAGCGGCTGTCCGTGGAAGTTGCCGCCACTCAGAATGTCGCCATTTTCGAAGACGAGCGGATTGTCGGTGGCCGAATTGATCTCGACCTCTACCACGCGGCGGGCATAATCGAGCGCATCGCGGCTGGCGCCGTGCACCTGCGGCACGCAGCGCAGGCAGTACGGGTCCTGCACCTTGCCGCAGTACCGATGGGATTCCAGAATTTCGCTATCGACCAGCAAGGTGCGGATGTTTTCGGCGACAAGGGCCTGACCGGGATGCGGGCGTACGGCCTGGACCCGGGGATCGAACGGTTTGATGCTGCCCTGAAGGGCCTCCAGGCTCATGGCGGCCAGGATGTCGGCTACCTTGACCAGATGGAGTGCTTTTTCGAGCACGTAGGCGCCACAGGCGCTCATGAGCTGGGTGCCGTTGATGAGCGACAGGCCATCTTTGGGCTGGAGCCGGATGGGATCCAGGCCGGCTTCAGCCAGCACTTCGGCGGCCGGACGCACCGCGGTGCCGTCGTTGTTCCAGAAGTAGCCCTGCCCGATCAAAGGCAGGGCCAGGTGGGCCAGCGGAGCCAGATCGCCCGAGGCCCCCACGCTTCCCCGGCTGGGCACGGCCGGGATCAGGTCGCGCTCGGCAAAATCCAATAACCGCTCGAACGTTGCCAGTGAGATGCCTGAATAGCCCAGACCCAGGGCGTGGATTTTCAGGAGCAACATCAACCGGCACAGCTCGCGCGGGAGCCAGGGACCCACGCCGACCGCATGGCTGATCAG
>JALSJJ010000124.1 GCA_026989375.1 Rhodothermus sp. | reverse complement strand
CAACCCCTGCGTGGTTGAAATACGTCGGCCGCTCCATGTACTACGGCACGCTGGTAGGTGGCCCCGTCCTGGCCGCCAGTCTGCTAACGACGGAGCGACGCCCTCTGGTGCTGAGCCGCCCGCTCTCCCGCTTTGCGTTTGTGAGCAGCCTGTTGCTGGCCGGAAGCCTGGGGTGGATGCTCGTGGCCTTCCTGCTGCTCACCCTGGTGGCGCTCTGGCATACCCTGACAGGCACCGCGCTTTCCCTCTCGCATGTAGGCGTGGCCCTTGGCATGCATACGCTCTCCGCGCTGGCGCTGCTGCCGTGGACGTTGCTGTTCTGGCTGATCTGGCAGGACACCCTCTCCGCTATCCTGAGCACCTTTATCCTGAATTTTCTTCAGAGTTCTATCATAACGCGCCAGCTCCCTCCACTTCTGGAGCGGCTCCTCGACTACCTGACGCCCCCTCTCGACACGCTGGCCTATCTGGCCAGCAACTGGCCCACCCCTGTGCCCGGCGAGCTGGTGGTTCAATGGCTCAGCGCCACGCTCCTGGCCCTGCTTCTGATCACCTGGACCCTCCGTAACCTGGAAAGCTGAACCATGCGGGCAATCGTCTGGCTCTTTGCACGCACCTTCCTGCGCCAGTGGGTCCTCTGGTTTTTTGTCGGACTGGCCGGTCTGCTGATCGTACTGACCCATCAAGGCCGTCTGTTACCCAGTGCTCGCCTTATCACCACCGGACTTGCCTTCCTGCTCTTTCTATCCCTCACGCTGATTCAGAGCTTCAGTGCCTGGCTTCGCCCCGCATGGCTGACGCTGGTGCTGGTGCGTCCCCACCCGCGCTGGCAGATTCTTCTGACGCTTCAGGGTGCCGCGGCCCTGGCGGTGGGACTCGTTGGCCTCACGCTCTGGGCGCCTGGAGGCCCCTCCCTGCCGATTGCCCTGCTCCTTACGGCCAGCTTTGGCTTCGCCCTGGCAGGCTGGATCTTGATCAGCTTGCTGACCCTGTCCTCGCCAGTTCTGGTGGCTCTCCTGGCTATTCTATACGCCTTTACGCAGTCCTGGCTGGCCGTGTATGCCCTGCAGGGTCATCCCCTGGCACAGCTCCTGGACAGGCTGCTTCCCTCCGCCATGACGCTGTTTCTCCAGTTGCAACAGACTGTGCCCGGGAAAATGACGCTCCGCTTTTGTCTGGAAGAGCTTGGCACCGGCCTGCTTATCACGCTGCTCATCGGACTCCTGATGCGTCGCCGCGACATTGCTTACCAGCTTTCAGCGGATACCTGAAGCCCCGGTCAACCGCTCGTGATTTTTTATCAGACCTCGGTTTTTTCAGCAGTTCTGCCGTATTTTGAAGCAGGGCATTCAGCAATCGATGGCCAGCACCGTGAAGCAGAGCCGCTTCAAAATCTTTTCGGACCCGGTGCACGGTTTCATCTCCGTGCCCAAAAACCTGTTGCTCGACCTGATCGAGACCCCCGAGGTACAACGGCTGCGGCGCATTCGGCAGCTCGGGCTGGGCCACCTGGTGTTTCCGGGCGCCGAGCATACACGGTTCAACCATGCGTTGGGCGCCATGGCCCTCATGCAGGAAGCGCTGGCCAACCTCTCGGAAAAAGGCACGCCCATCTCCGACGAAGAGCACCTGGCCGCCTGTGCGGCCGCCTTACTGCACGACATCGGCCACGGCCCCTTCTCCCATACACTCGAGCATCAGCTCATCGAGGGCTTCCATCATGAGCAGATGAGCCGCCAGTTGCTGCTGCGCCTGAACGAACGCTTCGGCGGGGCGCTGGCGCTGACCGTGCAGATCTTTGACGATGCCTACGAGCGCCCCTTCTTCCATCAACTGGTCTCCAGCCAGCTCGACATGGACCGGCTCGACTATCTGCGCCGCGATTCGTTCTACACGGGCGTGGTCGAGGGCAAAGTGGGCGTGCAGCGCATTATCAAAACGCTGCGTGTGCATCCGCTGGAAGGCGGTCCGGACAGCCGCATCGTGATCGAGTCGAAAGGCATCTATGCAGTGGAAAACTTTCTGATTGCGCGGCGGCTCATGTACTGGCAGGTCTACCTGCACAAGACGGTGCTGGCCGCCGATGCGCTGCTGCGCGCCATCATCCGACGCGCCCGCACGCTGATGCAACGCGGCGATGAGGACACCACCACCCGGTGCGCGCCAGCCCTTCGTTTCTTTCTGGAGCATCCATGGCGCGCCCCGGAAGCCCTGAGTCGAAACGACGTGATCGAAATGTTCTGCCAGCTCGACGACGTGGACGTGCTCTTCAGCCTGAAACAGTGGAGCCAGGCGCGCGATCCGGTGCTGGCCGACTTGAGCCGCCGGTTCATCCACCGTCGCTTCTTCCGCACCACCTTTCTGGCAGAACCGCCGTCCGAGCCGCAACTGACCATCTGGCGCGACCGCGTGGCCCGCTGGCTGGTACAGGAAGGCATCGTTCCAGCCTCAATGGCCGATGAAGCCGCTTCCTACTACCTGACGGCCGATGCCTCGAAGCATACCGCCTATGAAACCGGAGCCGACCCGATCCCGGTCATTGATCGCGACGACCAGATCCGGGAGCTATCCCGCACGACCGAAGCCGCGGCCATCGACGCACTGGCCCGCTACGTGGTCAAACCTTATCTCTGCCTGCCCAAAGAAGTCCCGGTTGAAGCATCGGTCCCCTCGCCCTGATCCGGCGGCTCATGCGACTCTTCGGTACGCAACCGCACCC
>JALSJJ010000123.1 GCA_026989375.1 Rhodothermus sp. | reverse complement strand
GAGCAGCGCTTCGGTAAGTTGCAGGCTGTAGTACAGTTCGCCGGTCCGGGTGGCTACTTCCAGCGCTTTCTGGCGGACACCTGCGGCTTCGACTTCGGTGCCGTAGCGGGCTGCCCGGAGCTGACCACTGACTTCACCCCAGGTCCACAGGGGTTGGATAAGCTGTACTTCGAGCTGGTTCAGCGGACGGACGTTGCGCCAGTCGTTACGTATGTCAGGATTCAGGTACAGAGCGTCCGTGGGAAACGCGTTATTCTCCGGAATTTTTAGACCCGGACCGAAGGCATGGGCACTCTGAAACTGAAACTGGGTCAAAAAGCGGCTGGCGCGGGCCAGATCATAACGCGCTTCGGCAAAATCCCGACGAGCTTCAACGGCCTGAAGATCGGGACTGACGGTCAGGGCCCGTTGCAGCGCCTGAAGTAGCGTCAGGCGCAGGGTGTCAGCCGGCTGGGAAAAGCCCGTATGAATGGTCAGCATGAGGTATCCCGTCAACCATAAGCGTAGTGGTTGGACAAGACGCATAGAGCAGATCGCGTTTGTTTTTTTATCATTGGGGGCTGGACAGAAACCATCAAAGCCGCTACCTTAATCACAAAAACCTTTCCCGCACCCATCTATGCGACCCGGACCACAGCCTCTGGGGCAAATTTTAAAGGAAATCATCGATCGGTGGGGGCTGCAACCACGTGTCGATGCCGTACATATTATCGAAACCTGGGCTGCACTGGCTGGTCCTCAGATCAATCGGGTAACGGCATCGGCCTGGGTGCGTAACCGGAAGCTCTACGTGCGTCTCACTTCGGCGGCCTGGCGTCACACGCTCCATCTGCAGCGGGCGCAGTGGTGCGCACGGTTGAATGAGGCACTGGGCACCCCAATGGTTGATGAAATTGTCTTCAAGTGAGGGCTATTCTTCATAGCGACTGAAAGCCACGGCCGTATTGTGGCCTCCAAAGCCAAAGGCATTGCTGATAGCTACACGTATGGAGCGTTGCTGAGGCGTGTTGAACGTGTAGTTCAGGTCACATGCGGGGTCGGAGTGCTCAAAATTAATGGTAGGGGGGACGGTCTGGTGCACGATGGCTAGGATGGTGGCAATAGCTTCAACAGCCCCGGCGGCTCCCAGCAGGTGTCCGGTCATGCTCTTGGTAGAAGACAGATTCATTCGATAGGCATGTTCGCCGAAGACCTGTTTGATCGCTTTGGTTTCAGCCACATCGCCCAGTGGGGTGGACGTACCATGCATATTGATGTAGTCAACCTCTTCGGGACGAAGATCCGCATCTTGAAGCAGGGCCTGCAGGGCCCGTGCAGCACCCTCGCCTTCAGGATCTGGAGCGGTGATATGATGGGCATCGGCTGACATGCCGATGCCCAGCACTTCGGCGTAGATACGTGCTCCGCGAGCACGAGCGTGTTCCAGTGCTTCAAGTACCAGGGCACCGGCGCCTTCGCCCATCACAAATCCGTCACGGGTAGCGTCGAACGGTCGGCTGGCGCGTGCTGGGTCATCGTTGCGGGTGGAGAGGGCCTTCATGGCGTTGAATCCGCCCAGTGCCATTTCGGTAATGGGAGCTTCGCTGCCGCCGCAGAGCACCACGTCGGCCATACCCCGCTGAATGAGCAGGAAGGCGTCACCGATGTTGTGGTTAGCCGTGGCACAGGCAGAGACTACCGCGTAGTTAGGCCCGCGGAATCCATAGCGGATGGCCAGATGGCCGGCCGAAATGTCAGGAATAAGCATCGGGATGAACAGGGGCGAGATAAAGCGGGCACCTCGCTGGAGATACTGGGCCGTCTGATCCTGAAAAACTCGCATGCCGCCGATGCCGCTGCCAAAGACTACTCCGATCCGGTCTTTTTCAGAAGCAGGTAGGGTCGCTGGATTCAGCCCGGCATCCCGAAGGGCTTCGTCGGCAGCCACCAAGGCATACTGAGCAAAGGGGTCCAGACGGCGGACCGTCTTACGGTCCATGTAATCCAGCGGATCAAATCCCTTGAGCTCGCAGGCAAAGTGCGTATCGAAAGGAGTAGGATCGAAGCGGGTGATGGGAGCGGCTCCGCTTTTTCCCTGCAGCAGAGCTTCCCAGAAGGCGGAAACGCCCAAGCCGATGGGCGTGAGCGCGCCCATGCCTGTTACGACGACACGCCGTCGCTGTGTCATAGGCCGGTTCGGTTCGGGTGGACACAGAAAAGCCCGGCGCATCGGACCACAGGTGCAGCCGGGCTTGCGGCAGACCTTACGTCAGGCGCCGATCTTTTCTTTCAAATACTGAATTGCGTCGCCCACCGTGACAATCTTTTCCGCCTCTTCATCCGGAATCGTGATGTCGAACTCTTTCTCAAATTCCATGATGAGCTCGACCGTGTCAAGCGAGTCAGCCCCGAGATCGTTCGTGAAGGAAGCCTCCGGGGTGATGTCGGCCTCGTCGACGCCGAGTTTTTCCACAATGATGGCTTTGACCTTGGCTTCGATGTCGTTGGCCATAGTGCTACGCCTCCTTGGTTAATCCGCGGTTTTTTTGCTGTCGGGACGAGCCCATGCCCGTCGGTTGCCTGCTTACAACAAATCGCTCCAAAATACAACACGGTGCACTTCAGAGCAATGCCGGTATCAACCGGAGCCCGCCAACGTGCAACCTTGTCAGGGGGTTCCAGGAAAGCGATCTTCACATAAAGCGTTGAATCTCAAAGGCAGACTGTGCGTTAACGACGAGCTTATGCTGCAGCGCGATCTTCCACGTAATTGCAGGAGCTTCGATGGCCTACCTGTTTACTTCCGAGTCGGTCTCTGAGGGGCATCCGGATAAGATCGCAGACCAGATTTCGGATGCCATTCTGGATGCAATGCTGGCGCAGGATCCGCACAGCCGTGTGGCCGTGGAGACCCTGGTGACCACCGGGCTGGTGGTGCTTTCGGGAGAGGTCTATACGCGGGCGCACGTCGATGTGCAGCAGTTGGCGCGTGACGTCATTCGGGAGATTGGCTACACGGATCCCCGTCTTCGGTTTGATGCCGATAGCTGTGGGGTACTCTCCAGTATTCATGAGCAGAGCCCGGATATTCGCCAGGGTGTCGATGGTACCCCTTCGGGTGAGCAGGGCGCTGGCGATCAGGGCATGATGTTCGGCTATGCCTGCCGAGAGACCTCCGAGCTGATGCCGCTGCCCATTATGCTGGCGCATAAGCTCGTGCGCGAGCTGGCCCGCATCCGCAAAGAGGAGCCTCAGCTAATGCCCTATCTGCGCCCGGACGCCAAAAGTCAGGTCACGGTGGAGTACGAGGACGACCGGCGCACCCCCCGGCGCATCCACACGGTGGTCGTTTCGACACAACATACCGAAGACGTCACGCAGGAACGCATTCGCAGGGATATTCAGGAAATCCTCCTGCCTCGCGTGCTCCCCTCTGAACTGGTGGACGACCAATTGGTCCTGCATGTGAACCCGACCGGTCGCTTTGTTATCGGAGGTCCCCATGGGGATACAGGCCTGACCGGCCGCAAGATTATTGTAGACACCTATGGGGGGAAAGGCGCGCATGGCGGCGGTGCTTTTAGCGGTAAGGATCCGTCTAAAGTAGATCGCTCGGGCGCTTATGCGGCCCGCTACGTGGCCAAGAACATTGTAGGAGCTGGACTGGCGGATGAGGTCGAAGTACAGATTGCCTATGCAATCGGACTGGCCGAACCGGTTTCGATCGACGTGAATACGTTCGGGACCGGTATGGTCCCCGATGCGGTGTTGGTAGAAGCTGTACGGGAGGTTTTTGATCTGCGGCCAGCCGCCATTATTCGAGATCTGGATCTACTCAAACCACGCTATCGGGCGACGGCCGTCTATGGCCACTTTGGACGCTCCGAGTTTCCCTGGGAGGCGTTGAATCGCGTCGAAGCACTCAAACAGGCTGTTGCCCGCTATGCCTGACGATTCGGAACAGGTCCGGTAAAGGGGTCGCTGTCAAAGTGGCCCTTTTTTATTTTAGAAGCAGCTGGAACCGTAGAAAACCTTTCCAATGGTTTATAACAGGCGGCTGATAGGGTGGCTGGGGTGCTTGCTGATTGGCTTTGGAGGGATCAGTCTCCAGGCTCAGCCCTATCGGAGCGTGCAGCAGGCCCCGGCGACGCGGGTAGTCCCCGAGGGACGTATTGATCCGATTTCGGGGTACTGGCAGGCACGCTACCGGGGGCATGGGCCGGTGGTCTGGCAGGGCAGTGCGGAGGCCACTGCGCGCGTCTATCTTCGCCTGGAGGCAGCACGCTTCGGCTGGCAGCAGCCTGACCGTACGCTGATGTTGGACCGGGTGCGCATTACCCCTTACGCTTCCCATGTGCGCTTTCGGCAAACCTTGGCCGGTGTACCTGTCTATGGCCGCACCGTGCAGGTTAACCTGAATCGACGGGGACAGCCCTCTCTGGTGTTCAGTGGCTACGAACCTCGGTTGGATATCTATGCTGATCGTTTTGATCCAACTCCCCATCTCTCCGCAACCGAAGCGGTGACGGAAGCACGGCGTCAACTGGTCCAACCCGAGGCTCCGACGAGCATGCCCGAGCTGGTCGTATGGCCATCGGATCCACCACGCCTGGCCTGGCACTTTGTGCTCTGGCCCCAGGACCGACCCGACGAATGGGTTGTCCTGGTGGATGCGCACACGGGCACGCTGCTGCAGGTGCAGAGCCAGGCCGTCCATGACCAGCCCGTAAAGACGACAGACACGTCCCCCGGAATTAAGAGCCGGATTCTCTCCGCACCGCCACCAGTAGGCCTGATCACAGGCGAAGGCATGGTGTTCGATCCCGATCCGCTGGCTACGGCCGGTGTTGCCTATGGAGGAGCTTATGCCGATAACGACGATGCCGATACGCCCGAGCTAAACAACGAACGTGTTGTCGTGACCCTGCCCGGCATCACGCAGGGCGCAGACGGCCGCTACCGGCTCGAAGGTCCTTACGTACGCATCACAGGTGACATTCCAGGCGTGTCCGATACGCCCTACGAACCTCCGGCCGAGCCCGCCCCGGATGCCTTTCAATACACACGGGCGCACGAACACTTCGAAGCTGTCATGGCCTACTACCATATCGACCGCAGCCAACGCTACCTCCAGCAGCTTGATCTGGGCACCGCCGTGCAGGAGGCACCCATCCTGGTCAATCCGCATGGGTTTGGCAACCAGGACAATTCGCAATACTACCCGGCGAAGAACGCGATTGTCTTTGGGGATGGGGGCGTGGATGATGCCGAAGACGCCACGGTGATCTGGCATGAGTACATGCATGCCCTGCTGGAAGATGCTGCACCGGGACTGCTGGGAACCAATGAAGGGCGAGCGCTCCATGAGGGGTGGGCCGACTACTGGGCGGCTTCCTATGTGCGGGGAATCGCCGAAGCCGGACTGTTACGGCGCACCGATTGGGACTTTGTCTTTCGCTGGGACAGCGGCGACGGCACGATATGGGAAGGACGGCGCATCGCTTTTGTTGGACGCTATCCGGAAGATACCAACTGTGACCGGGAAGATACACCCCGTGCCCCCTGCAATATCTATGACGACGGTCTGCTCTGGGCAACCGTACTCATGGAGATTCAGGATGTGCTGGGAAAGGCTGTTACCGACCGGCTGGCCATGGCAGCTGCCCTGTATCTAAATCCGCCCGCCACGTTCCGGGATGCGGCGCAGGCACTCCTGCAGGCCGACATGGACTACTACAACGGAGCGCACCTGGGGGCGTTGCTTGATCGACTGGGGGCCCGCGGACTGATCGATCCCGGCGCAATGCATCTGGTGGTGCGCCACGATCCTACACGGGATGTACGCATTGAGACCGATCACCTGAGGCTTCAGGTGGTAGCGATCGCCCCGGCCGACACGGTAGTGCGAGTGCAGGCCTTTTATGAGCAAGCCAGTCAGTTTGTCCCGACCACGGCGTTCCAGCCCGTTAATGACACGCTCTTTGAAGGACGAATTCCATGGGATGGGATTCCCGGGCGCATCCGCTACTACCTGGAAGTTGAAACAGCCAGCGGATGGGTGCTGCGCCAGCCGTTTCAGGCACCTGCCCAGACGTATGCGGTAGATGTAGGTCAGGTGGTAACGGCCGACGTGCTCCAGGTGGCACGGAGCGGCCCCGGCTGGCGACGCGCAGACACAGGCTGGACCGTCGACGGTCTGCAGGAAGGTTATACCACGCTGGTGCTGCTGCCCGTAGCAATGGCCGCCAATGCCGACCGGCTCCGGCTGCACCTGCGACACCGCTTCAACTTCGGCCCGAGCTGCGCGGGCTACCTGGAAAGCTCAGCCAATGACGGACGTACCTGGCAGCGACTGCTTCCCGAAAGTGGAGGCACGCCCAAGCAACCCTTCGGCGAAGCCAGCCCTCCCGAAGGCATGTGGCACACCTTCGACCTGTCAGGAGCAGCCGGAAGCCAGCAATGGTTGCGGTTTACATTTGGCTGCACAACGGCCAATCCGAGCGCTTTCTGGACGATCGAGCGGCTGGAGTTAGAACAGGCTACACGCGATGCGGATTTGCAGACCCGCTACGTAACTCGACTGCTGGCGCCTTTTCCGAACCCATTCCGCCATCAGATCTCAATCCCCTTCACGCTGGATGCCACCCGCCATGTACGGCTGAGCGTATATGACCTGTTGGGCCGCGAAGTGGTGCGTCTGGTAGAGGCGACGCTCCCGGAAGGCAGCCACGTGGCCGTTTTTCGACCGGAAGGGCTGGCCGCCGGCGTGTACCTGATTCGCCTGGAGACAGAAGGTGTGGTGCGAACACGCACGGTACTTTTCCTGCCGGATCGCCCATGAAGTTCAAATAAATTGCGACCCAAGCCTTTAACCGGACGTAAGAGCCTGCCGAAAACGAACCACGACCAAACCTTTGAAACAATGGACTACCGGGAAGGAGCCTACAAGGTACGGGATCTGAAACTGGCCGAGGCAGGCCGCAAGCGGATTGCATGGGCCGAAAGTCGCATGCCTGTGCTCATGCATCTGCGTGCCCGCTACAGCAAGACACAACCGTTCAAAGGGTACAAAATTGCGGGCTGCCTACATGTAACCAAGGAGACCGCCGTGCTGATTGAGACCTTTAAGGCCTGCGGTGCCGAAGTGGCCTGGAGCGGCTGCAATCCGCTTTCAACGCAGGACGACATCGCTGCGGCCCTGGCCGCCGCCGGGGTTGAAATCTACGCCTGGCATGGCCAGAGCGTCGAAGAATTCTACTGGAGCATCGAACGCACGCTGGACAAGCCCCCGCATCTGACCCTTGACGACGGCGCCGACCTGATCTTCACGGTCCATCACAAGCGCCCCGAGTTGGCTCAACATATTATCGGTGGTTCGGAAGAGACGACCACCGGCGTCAAACGGCTGCGGGCCATGGCCGCCGATGGCAAGCTGCTCTATCCGGTCTTTGCGGTCAACGATGCCGAGACGAAATGGGATTTCGACAACATCTACGGTACCGGACAGTCCACGATTGATGGAATCCTACGGGCCACCAGCGTTTTGCTGGCAGGCAAAAACTTTGTCGTGGCCGGCTATGGACACTGTGGGCGCGGTGTCGCCATGCGAGCGCGAGGTATGGGCGCTAACGTGATCGTTACCGAAGTGAAGCCTACAGCCGCTCTGAAGGCTGTGCTCGATGGCTTCCGCGTCATGCCCATGGACGAAGCGGCCGAAATCGGCGACATCTTCGTGACCGCCACCGGCATGAAGGACGTGATCCGGGGCTACCATTTCCAGAAAATGAAAGACGGGGCGATCGTATGCAACACCGGCCATTACGACGTGGAGTTGAATCTGAAAGAGCTGGCCGAACTGGCCGTGCAGGTGCGTGAAATACGGCCGAACAACAAGGAGTACCTGCTCGAAAACGGACGCCGCATTTACGTGCTGGCCGACGGCCGCCTGGTCAACCTGGCGGCTGCCGAAGGCCACCCGTCCGAAGTCATGGACATGAGCTTTGCCAACCAGTTCATGGCCCACCTGATGCTCGTCGAAAAACACAAGGCAGGGGAGAAGCTGCCGCCGCAGGTGATTGATCTACCCGAGGAGCTGGATCAGGAAATTGCTCGCATCAAGCTGGAAACGATGGGCATTCGAATCGATACGCTTTCCGACGAGCAACGAGCCTATGCCACCGACTATACGGCTGGCACCTGAAGCCGGACAGCACACCATGTGATCTACGGGGCCATCGCGATCGATGGCCCTTTTTTATGGGGCTATTGCACCCGATGGAATCGGTGGGAAAAGCAATCTTCGCACCGATCGTGCAGCCGCAGCGTGTCCGGCGCAGCAAAATCAATGCGCTGCTCCGGCATCCAGCGATGGTCGGCTGGCCGATAGCGTATATGCCAGGTGCCATTGCGCCGGACGAGCTGGTAAAGACCCGTAAGGGGTCCCTGATCGCTTCGATGCCAGACGAAGGTGCCGTCGGTGTGGAAGGTCAGCATGATGGTGTAGCCCGTACTATCCGGGGTCAGACGTAGGCCAGCAAACCCGCCGGTAGATTCCTCCCATTCCCACCGACCAATCAGTTCGGGTAGGAGCGCATAGGCAGGACTCAGCAGGCTGCAACCCGCCACAAGCAGGAGCCCTGCGATCAGGATTTCAGAGCGGGGCATGCGGTTAGCGCGATTGTGGCGCAATCCAATCTTCAAACAGAAAAATGTCTCAGGGCGGCCCGGGTTTCTTCAGGCGGCAGAGGCGATAGAGGGCTGCTTCTTCGTCGGGCGTGAGCAGACGCCACTGGCCGGGCGCCAGCCCCTCAAGGCGTAAAGGACCCATGGCGATGCGAACCAGCCGGAGGGTCGGGTGCCCCACGGCGGCCGTCATGCGACGCACCTGTCGGTTTTTCCCCTCCCGAACAGAAATCTCCAGCCAGCAGGTGGGCACCGTCTTGCGATAACGGATCGGGACGGGACGTGGCGGTAGGTCCGGTGGTTCGATACGGCGTACCCGTGCCGGACGGGTTCGATAGCCGCCGGCAATCACAACCCCTTCGGCCAGGCGTCGAAGCGCTTCCTCGTTCGGAATACGCTCGACCTGGGCCCAGTAGGTGCGCCAGTGCCCGTAGCGAGGATGCAGCAACCGGTATTTGAGCAACCCATCGTTGGTGAGCAGCAAAAGGCCCTCGCTGTCCATGTCCAGCCGCCCGACCGGGTAGACGTCCGGTACATCGATGTAGTGTTTGAGCGTCGGACGCCCGGCCCGATCGGTAAACTGACAGAGCACGCCGAAGGGCTTCCAGAATAGAATATGGCGCACCGGTCTCCGCATGACGGTGACAATTTTCCGACATTTAACGGCACGACAACACCCCGGTTGAACCCGAGCTCGGCTGGCTCGTATGAGCCCCCTGGGCTTGTGGGGTTCAGCTAACAGCCAGCTGATTTGCCATGCGACGTCTTCTGCCGTTTGTGGGATTTTTGCTGTTACCTTTGTTTGTAGGAGGATGCTCCCAGAGTGCCCGTTCCGAAAAGCCAAGCCCTGATACGCCCTGGGTGGCGGCCGACACGGCAGATCTGCAGGCGCAGCTCTATCGCTCGCGGGAGACGGCGATCACACGGGCTGTGCGCGAAGTGTCGCCGGCTGTGGTCAGTATCAACGTGCTGGAGGTGCAGCGCATTCGTTATCGGGATCCGTTTGCCGACTTTTTCAACGATCCTATCTGGGAATTCTTCTTTGGAGGACCGCGTTCACGTATTATTGAGCGGCAGATTCACGCAATTGGCTCGGGGTTCGTCATTTCGCCGGATGGCTACATTGTCACAAACGACCACGTCGTGGGCAATGCTACGAAAATTACCGTTTCGTTTCCGGACGGCCGGGCCATGGATGCTGAACTGGTAGGTACCGATCCGGTTACGGACATTGCGCTGTTAAAAGTGAATCCGGACCGGCCCCTGCCCTACCTGCACTTTGCTCGCAGTGCGCCGATTGTTGGAGAATGGGTGATTGCCTTGGGCAATCCCTATGGCCTGTTTGAGGCAGCGCCACCTACCGTAACGGTAGGGGTAGTCAGTGCTGTTGGGCGCAACCTGCCTTCTCAGAACGGTCGACTTTATCGCGACATGATTCAGACCGATGCGGCCATTAACCAGGGTAACTCTGGAGGGCCGTTGGTGAACGCACGGGGCGAGGTGATCGGCATGAATGCCGCCATCTATTCAGAAACAGGGGGCTCTGTGGGGATTGGCTTTGCGATTCCGGCTGACAAAATTCAGCGTATTGTGGCTGAGTTGAAGGAAAAGGGTTATGTAGACCGCTCCTACTACACGGGGCTCTATGTGCGGGATCTGACGCCACGCATTGCCCGGGCGCTGGGGGTGCCCAATACACGGGGTGTGTTCGTGACCGACGTCGATCCCGGCTCGCCTGCCGATAGGGCTGGCCTGCGGCCCTACGACGTGATCGTGTCGTTTGGCGGCACGCCGGTGGCCAATAGCGACGAGTTGCGTGCTCGGTTGTTCGACTTTCGTCCCGGTGATCGCGTGCAGATAGGCGTGCTACGCGATGGTCGGCGCCTGACGCTGGAGATGCGTATCGGACGCCAGGAGTCGCGGTGATGAAGCCAATCGTTCTGCTGTTCGGACTGGCGTTGCTGCTCACGGGGTGTTTCCCGTCGTCGTGCCGGCGTGAGGAGCCCACGGCGTTGCTGCCATCCGATTCCCTTTCACGTCAGGTAGCGGCTGCGGTGCCTTTCGATACCCTGCGTCTGGACTGGACTGTTTCAGCTACGGAGGCCCTGCCGCTCAAGCGGCCGCGCACCGTGCAGTTTGGGCCAGATGGGCTGCTGTACCTCAGTGATGCCGAACGGCACCTGCTGGCCGTGCTGGATACGACCGGCGCTTTGCGCGATACGTTGCAACCGGCCAACCTGCGCTATCCGTATCTGGCTGGCTTTTACGATGACACGCTGGTTGTGCTGGCTCCTGAAGCCCGACAGCTTGTGCTGATCGTTGAGCGACACGTGGTGCAGCGGATCGCTCTGCCTGCCTTATTGCCTGATCGAGCGTTGCTGTACGCAGTAGCTACCCCGAAAGGATACTTCGTCAAGGCGGTCCGAGAAGGACAAGAAGGGGTACTGGTTCAGCTTGACCGCAACGGGCAGATTGTGCGGCAGCAGAAGCTCCCCGAACCATACTGGCGCTATGCCGGCTTTTTGCGTCCATGGGGTGATGTGCTGCTGAGCCTGGCCGGCTTTCGGCCCGTCATCGATCGATGGTGGCCTGATGGGCGGCTCGATACGCTGGCGCTGGTAGGGTTCGACTCCCCCATGCTTGCCCGAAGTCGCGCCTTTCTGGTAGGAGAGGTGCACGAGCCTCCCCTGCTCACGTCATCAGCCGTGCCTGTCGATTCGCTACTGTTTGTACTTAACCTGCGTCCCGGGTGGGTCCAGATCGACGTTTTTGGCCTGTCCGACGGCCGGCTGCGCCACCGGTTGATTGCAGCGGCACAGCGGCTGAATCGCCGCTTCTATCCACACGACCTGGCCGTGCAGTGCCGGAAGACCTCGTGCCTGCTGGTGGTGGTGCTGAACGACCCAGAGCCTCGAATCGTAGCCTATCGCTGGGACCGCCCGGGGAACAGCGCCTCCTCGTGACCGTGCTACCTAACCTGACTGCCTGAACCGATTCGCTGAGGCCATGGGACGGGTGCTGACCGAGCTGAAGACACTGGGCGAGCTGAAGGAGGCAGGCTACCGGCCGCTTTCCGTCAAAGACGAGCTGCGCAAAAACCTGATCGCCAGACTGCGGCGCGGGGAAGAAATCTTTCCCGGCATCATCGGCTATGAACGGACCGTCATCCCACAGATCCAGCATGCCATTCTGGGACGGCACGATATGATCCTGCTCGGGCTGCGCGGCCAGGCCAAAACACGTATCATCCGCATGTTGCCCGAGCTGCTTGACGAATACATTCCAATCATCAAAGGAAGCGAGGTCAATGACAATCCATTTGCTCCCATCTCCAAATATGGCCGGGAGATGGTGGCCGACTTAGGCGATGATACCCCCATCGAATGGCTGCACCGAAGCCAGCGTTATGCCGAAAAACTGGCCACGCCCGATACGACCATTGCTGACCTGATCGGCGACATTGATCCCATCAAGGCGGCCAATCGGCGTTTGACCTATGCCGACGAAGAAGTTATTCATTTCGGGCTGATTCCCCGCACTAACCGGGGCATTTTTGCCATTAATGAGCTGCCCGACTTGCAACCGCGTATCCAGGTAGGGCTGCTCAACATTCTGGAGGAACAGGACGTCCAGATCCGCGGCTTCAACATTCGTTTTCCCTTGGACATCCTGCTGGTCTTTACCGCCAACCCCGAGGACTACACCAACCGGGGCAACATCATCACCCCGCTGAAGGACCGCATCGACAGCCAGATCATCACGCACTATCCGAAAACCATCGAAATCGGCATCGCCATCACGCAGCAGGAGGCCTGGCAGGAGCGCGACGGGCAGGTGCGCGTCCATGTACCCTACTTTTTCCGGGAAATCATCGAGCAGATAGCTTTTGAGGCGCGGCAGAGCGAGTACGTGGACCAGAAGTCCGGCGTGTCGGTGCGCATGACGCGGGCCGCCTTGGAATGCCTGATCTCGGCGGCCGAGCGCCGGGCGTTGCTGAACGGCGAAGTAGAAACTACGGTGCGCATCAGCGACCTGCTCTTCGTCGAGCCCGCCATTACCGGCAAAATCGAACTGGTTTATGAAGGCGAGCAGGAAGGGGTACAGAACGTTGCCCGGCTGCTTGTTGGACGGGCCGTTAAGGCCATCTTCCCGCGCTATTTTCCGGATCCAGCCGATCGTAAGGAAGGGCGTGCCGTCTATCAACCTATCCTGGACTGGTTCGCTAAGGGAGAGCAGGTGGCGCTGACTCCTGAACTGCCCTTCGACGAGTATGCGCGTCGGCTGGATGCAGTTGAAGGACTCTGCACCCTTGTGCAGCGTTACACACGTCCGGCTACTCCGGCTGAGACGGCTTCCATGATGGAGTTTGTGCTGGAGGCACTCCATCAGCATTCGCTACTCGGCAAGGACCTGTTTGATCAGGAAACGCGCTATAGCGACATCATGGGTTCGATGCTCTCGTCGCTGGGACGGGACGATGACGAAGACGACGAAGATGACGAATTCTTCCGCCGCTATCGATGAGTGCTTCCGCAACGGACATAACGTTTCGCATCCGGGAAGCGACCCCGGATGATGCCGAAACACTGGTGCAGCTTATCCTGGAGCTGGCCGACTATGAAAAGCTACGCGATGAGGCGCAGCCCGATCCAAAGAGGCTTCGGGTGCACCTGCACCCCGAGGCCTCACCGCGCTGCGAGGCCCTGCTGGCCGAGGAGGCGACGACCGGAGAGGCCCTGGGCTTTGCCCTGTTCTTTGCGAACTATTCAACCTTTTTGACCCGATGGGGCCTCTATCTGGAGGATATTTACGTTCGTCCTGCTTATCGTGGTCGGGGAATTGGGTTTGCATTGCTGAAGCGCGTGGCCGAAATTGCAGTTGCGCGCGGTGCCAGACGGCTGGACTGGCAGGTGCTTGACTGGAACGAGCCGGCGCTTCGCTTTTACCGGAAACTGGGCGCCCGCCCCTTGAACGAATGGATCACGATGCGGTTGAGCGGGGCGGCACTGGAACAACTGGGAGGCCGTGGGAAAACCTCGTAAGCTTACTCACACCCCTCGATGGGGACCAGCCGGCCGTCAGGTGCAATGCGCTCGCAACGTTCGGGAGGACGCCTGGGAAAGCGTTCGATCGGAACGTCAGGATCTCGGTCACGGGGGACGTAATGGGTATGATCGCCGTGAGGGACTTCGTAATAAGGACGCCGGTTGAACAGATCGAGTGCGTCGGCCACCGCCAGCAACACAAACAGCACAATAACGAGCCCGAATATCAGACGACCCCGGCGCATAAGCAGTCTGCCAGTGCGAGTGAATTTTTCAATTATCCAATGGCCAAGAGGAAGGCCAGGTTTCCAAAAAGTCCGAAGTTTCTGAAAACGCAAACGCGATAAGTACAATGGAAAGACATCCTATCTGGTTTAACGGTAAGCTGGTGCCGTTCGAGGAGGCAAAGATTCACGTGCTGTCGCACGTGGTACATTACGGTTCGTCGGTTTTCGAAGGGATCCGGTGCTATAACACAGCCCGAGGCCCGGCCGTCTTTCGGCTTCGGGAGCATATGCGTCGGCTAATTGATTCGGCACGGATTTACCGCATGGAGCTCCCCTATTCCCTGGAAGAGCTGGAGGCGGCTGCCCTTGAGACCGTCCGGGCCAGCGGCCTGAAAGCCTGTTATATCCGGCCGGTGGTATACCGAGGCATGGGGTCGCTGGGGGTCAACCCGCTCAAGGCTCCTGTCGAGGTGTTCATTGCCGTCTGGGAATGGGGGGCCTATCTGGGTGATGAGGCGCTGGAGCAGGGGGTCGATGTGCAGGTGAGCACTTGGAACCGCATGGCCCCCAATACGCTGCCGGCCATGGCCAAAGCCGGGGCCAACTATGCAAATGCGGGGCTGGTGAAAATGGAAGCGGTGCTCAACGGCTACACCGAAGGCATCATGCTCTCGGTGGATGGCTATGTGGCCGAGGGAAGCGGAGAAAATCTGTTTCTGGTGCGGGATGGCGTTATTTACACAGCCCCGCTGACGCTGTCGATTCTGCCGGGCATTACGCGGGACGCGGTGATGACGCTGGCCCGCGATCTGGGGTATACCGTGATTGAACAGCCGATTCCGCGCGAGGCGCTTTATATTGCTGACGAGCTGTTCTTTACGGGCACGGCCGCTGAAATCACGCCGATCCGTTCGGTCGATCGCTATACGATTGGCCAGGGGCGGCGCGGCCCGGTAACCGAAGCGCTGCAGCGGGCGTTTTTCGAGATCGTCCGCGAAGGCAAAGATCCTTATGGCTGGCTGACGTTCGTCGAAGTTCCTCGGGAGGCAAGTGTTTCATCCTGAGCGATGACACAGGGTTCACTGACCGAGCTGGGCCGCTGGCTGCTGCTAATGGGCGTGGTGCTGATCGTACTGGGTGGGGTGCTGCTTTTGCTGGGACGGCTGCCCCACCTACCCATTGGACGCCTGCCTGGTGACTTCAGCTGGGAAAAAGGAAACATCCGCCTCTACTTCCCGCTGGGCACCATGCTCCTGGTCAGCCTGGTGCTGACGCTCTTACTCAATCTGCTGCTTCGGCTTTTCCGTTAACAGGGCGGAGTCCGTGCTGGCCGCTGTCTGTGCGGAGCGTATGTGCGCCGGCTCATTGCTCCTGATTAGCCCGTGGCAGGGAGAGGAGCAGCATGGTAGCCATCCATAAGGAGCTTATGCGCAAGAGGGTGCTGACCGGCCAAGGCAGCGCGGCGACACTCTTAGCATATTGATAACCGGTGAACCAACAGCCGACTCTTTGGAGCACGGCGACACCACACAGGCGGTTAGCCCGGGAAGAAGCAGGATATTGTCGGCCGGCTGGCTCAGGAGATAGGCGATCAGACGCCCAAGGAGAATGAGCCGGGTTGTACCGAAGACCGACGCAGGGGCTTTCGAGAAGGTGGAAGATCGATGGCCGGTATGGCAATGGCCTGCCGAAGTAAGATACACTCAAACCGCATCCTCCTTTCGTCAAGACTCATACCCAACAGGTGGAACGTAAAGGACAACTGGAAGGCTGTGAAGGATTTCGAGGCGGTGGCTTTGGCAAGCACCAGCTCTGTGAGGAAAATCGCCGTGCAAACGACGGAGACTTTTGGCAGACCGTTCAGTACGTAGGCTGCGCAGAGCATATGCGCTATGAGCCAGCCTCGCCGGGCTGCGTTCCCTGTAACGTTTCTTCGTCGGCGCGCAGGCGATCCAATAGATCGCTGAGTAGGCGCAACTCCTCCGGCGAAAGACGACGCATCAGACGTTCCTGTGCTTCGTCCACCACCGGCTGCATGCGGGCCAGTAGTTCCAGCCCTTTCTCCGTGATGCCCACTTCGACTACCCGCCTGTCGTGGCTGGATCGGGTGCGCGTGACCAGTCCGGCCCGCTCCAGGCGATTAAGCAATCGGGTAACATCGGGCATGCGGTCGAGCATACGCCGACCAATCTCTGAGCAGGGAAGCTTTTCAGGATGGCTGCCGCGGAGAATGCGCAGGACGTTGTACTGGGTGGGCGTAACGCCAAACGGAGCCATCAAAGCGGAGAGTTCGCTCAGTACCCAGGAGCTGGTTACCAGAATATTGAGCAGTGCTTCTTGCGCCGGTGAAGCAAAACGGGCTTGCTTGATGCGCTCTGAGAGCTTCATGGAAGAGGTTACGTAGTTTTTCGTAGTTCCGAGATGGCCCTAAACATACTAAAATGCAGCGCCTGTAGGCAAGTCCCGAAAGCATTCCAGAAAGCTTCAACAGAAAGTCTGGTTAAAAGGTTTGCGCAGCAGGCTGCTCATGCATAAATTGCATAAGATGTTCTTCGACATGCGCCGCTGGTTCCGCCATGGGCGGATGAAAAGGGAATCCAGTGGCCCGGCCTGTTGGTCGGGGAATCTGGAGCTGTACCCGCAACTGTGAGCCGTGGTTGTGATCGGCGGGCGATGAAGCCGACGGTCACTGTCTGCTCCGGCAGATGGGAAGGCCGGCGGTGGAGCCCGAGGCGATCCGTTCCGTCACTTTGACGGAACCCACGGTGAGCCAGGAGACCTGCCAGCGGCGTCAGGCCGAAGCCTCCGGGAACTGAGGTCCGCGCCTGATGCACCGGCTGTTCGACCGTACCGGCCAAAAGGCCGGCCGTTCTGTCGTTCTGGCATGGCTGCGCTGGCCCGGACCTCGCATTGAGGTAGCGGGCTTTTTTATGGGCTTTTCTGTCGTTCCGTACGGGCTGTTGCTGCTGGGACTCGGGTGCGTGCTGAGTGCTCGGGCCCAGGAGCGCCCAGATACCACCCTGTCGCTTCCGCCTGTCGTTATTGAAGGGCGACGCGCCGAGGCTGCGCCAGAGGCGGGGCAACGCCTCTGGCAGCTGGAAGGAGCCGATCTGGAAAACGCGGGAACCCTCACGGTCGCTGAGCTCCTGGAGGCGCGCGCCGGGCTGTTTATCAAACGTTACGGGAGTGGAGGGCTGGCCACACTCTCGCTACGGGGAAGCAGCGCCACGCAAACGCTTCTGCTGATCGACGGGCATCGTGTGGCCGATCCACAGTCGGGACTGATCGACCTGACGCTGCTGCCTACCGTGTTGCTGGAGTCGGTGGAGGTGGTGCACGGACCGGCGGCGGCCCTCTACGGCTCCGGTGCCATCGGCGGCGTGGTGCGCTTGCACACCCTGCGGCCGTCGGTGCAGCCGGGTGGCCGCGGGACGTTGCGGCTGGGTGCCTATGGCGAGCGTAGTGCAGGTACCGTCATCCATGCCGGGGCAGGAACGGTCGCCCTGCTGGGGGCGGTCGAGCACAGCCGCACGACCGGCAACTATCCGTATCCCAATCCGCTGCCCCCACCGAAAGTACGCCGCCGGGAAGGGGCCGATCGGCAGATGACCACGGTGTTCGGTAAAGTGCGCTATGAGAGCACCTGGCAGCTCGAAGGAACGCTGTGGTTCGTCGCCGCCCAACGGAGCCTGCCCGGCCCGGGCAACGCCCCGCCGGTCGATGCG
>JALSJJ010000122.1 GCA_026989375.1 Rhodothermus sp. | reverse complement strand
AGGTGTTCGCGCGCACATCCTGGCGCGATCGCCGACTGTTTGCTGTGTGCCAGGCGGGGTTGGTCAACAACCTGAACGATGGCATGGCCTGGGGGCTGTTTCCGCTCTTTTTCGCGGCGCTGGGCTATGGGCTGACGCAGATCGGCTGGCTGGCCGCGCTCTACCCGGCCGTCTGGGGGATGGGGCAACTCGTTACCGGTGCGCTCTCGGATCGGATTGGTCGGCGACCGCTTATCGTGGGGGGAATGTGGTTGCAGGGATTGAGCATCGGCGCCATGCTGCTGTCCGATGCGTTTGTCGCTCAGGCTGCGGCTATGGTCGGGCTGGGCATCGGCACAGCCATGGTGTACCCGACGCTTCTGGCCGTCATTGGCGATGTGGCACATCCTGCCTGGCGTTCTACCTCCGTGGGGGTCTATCGGCTCTGGCGCGACGGCGGCTATGTGGTTGGTGCCCTGCTGGCCGGGGTGCTGGCCGACGCGCTGAGTATCGCCTGGGCCATTGGCACCATCGCGGGGTTAACGCTCCTTTCCGGAGGCATCGCGGCCGCTACGCTTGCGGAGACGCGGCCGATGCCCGCCTCCTGACACGCTTCCGGCGGCCTCGAAGGGTCGGTGAGGTAACGGCCCAGAGCACAAAACCACTGAGCACCGTAAGCAATCCAAACAGGGAAAAGCCCTGAAGAAGCAGGTGATTGAAGTTGTCCCGATCCCGGTAGTCCATGATGTGAAACATCCAGAAGAAGTCGAACCAGCGCCAGGTGTCGTTGCGACGGGCCGTGACCCGGCCGTTTGCAGCGGCCACGTAGATGCGCGTTCCGGTGGGATGATCAAAGACGACCCGATAGACGGGCAGTGGACTGTTGCGAAACTCGGAGCCGCGCGGGGCCTCGGTCAGGTATTCTATCGCAGCAACCGGCGCTTCGGGAATGAAATCGGCCTTGGCGATGGCGATCGCTTCGGTTTCGGTGATGGGAGGACGCAGTTTTCCGGTGCGTGCGTCGGCCAGCGCAAAACGCAGGGCTTCATTTTCTCGCAATGTAACCTCATAGACCGGTCGGTCCAGCAAGGGGCGCAGCGTGATCTGAAGCACTTCGGCTTCCGGAAAGCGCTGCTGTAATTCCTGCAGCACCTGTGCAGGTGAAGCCAGCAGCGTGTCGTCTGGCGACAACACGGGTGGCGGAGCCATCAGGTGTTCTCCGCGCACTTTTTCAATGGGATTCAGGCTAAAGAACAGCCCGCTGCCGGTCCATAGCAGGAGCTGGATGCCGATAATGAGTCCCAGATAACGGTGAACTTTTCGGATGGTACGAATCGGTAAGCGCATACGCTCTTACGGCCAGGTTAACTGAAGTCTGAAAAAACCCCCGTCGAAGCGGGCGGGTTTGTCACGCCACTGGCTGGGAATGCCCCAGCCGCTGTAGAGGTCCCCGTCCTGATCATACGAAACCCCGACGGTTAGATCCAGCGCCGCATGCCGATAGCCCACCAGGAGGGTAAACCTTCGATTGAAAGGGACGACCTGATCCGGGAAATTGCGGCGAAAGGGCAGGTTGATAGTACCCCCCTGTCGAGGGCCGCGTACCTTACGGTCTTCCAGATTGAGTTCCAGCGCACCCCAGAAGCCAGCCGGTGACAGGTAGGTCAGACGCGTTTTGCCGGTCAGGCGACGCTCACGAAAGTCATACGGAACCACGAAGGCCGCGGGCAGAGCCGCCCCCTGCATCCGGTCGCCATTGATGGCACGGATCCATTCGGTGCGCAATTCGAGGCGGCGCCAGCGCAGTGCACCATGCAGTCCAAAGGCACTGGTGAATTCTCGGGTCTGAAAGTGAGCGGGATAGGGTACCCAGCAGCGACCCAGCCCGCGGGTAGCTTCCCAGCAGCCGGTGCTGTCGGCGGCTGGCGTGCGGCTGACCGAAGCGTAGCGGCCGCGATAGGTGGCACCCAGGGTAAAGAAGGAATGGGTGTATTCGAGCAATAGTCCCAGATAGCCAACCGATTCCTGATTTTCGAAGGCCTGCAGGTGTTCGGTTACATAGCCTGCATACCCCGGAATGCGCGCAACGGTCTGGTCAACACGGGCCCGGCTACGGGTCTGTAACCCGGCTGTCAGTTCAGCGCGGAAAGGTAAAGCGATCGGGGTCGTTGCGGTAACCGAAAAGAAATAGGGGCGGCGCTGGTAGCGCTGCCGGGTTTCAAAACTGCGTTTGCCCTGCACAATCAGTCGGTAAACAAAATTGCTGGCCCAGTCCAGCAGGCCCAGCTCCAGGCGCACGCCGCCCCGGTCAAGTGAACGCCACTGGTAATGCAGCGAAAGATCCAGGTCCGCTTTATCCATGCCCAGCGTATGTTGCACACCGATCTGGTGCTGGGCCGTCAGTTGATAGGTATAGCCTACTTCGACAAAGAAGCGCCGGGCACGGAGGTTTTCTTCCTGAAGGCCCCATAGCTGGAAGCGGCTACGGCGATTCAGGGCAACGGTGTGTTTGAACTGGCTCTCCGTCACGAAGACTCCGTAATCAATGCTGCCGGTATAGACCCGGTATCCGCCAGGATGCTGGACCCAGCGGGCATCGTCAAACAGGGAGAAGCGATAGGTGAGCAGGTCCAGCTCGTACTCGTAGTCCATTTTGCGGGTGAACGTGCGAAAGAGGCCGCCCTCATAGTAGCGGCCACCATAAGCGTGCGTACGGTCCAACACCAGCCGGCGTATGTGGGCCGCCCATTCCAGCAATGTGCTCCGTGGGGGCGATGGCTGG
>JALSJJ010000121.1 GCA_026989375.1 Rhodothermus sp. | reverse complement strand
TTCCTCAGTATTGTGAAGAGCATGCAAATCCTATCCAAACCGGTCGGATCATGCTTGACTATACTCTTTTTTTTATGGTTGAAGTAATCAGAGCGGCCGCTCTGCCGAATTAACATTTTACCAGACCGTTCAACCTCAAAACCTGTCCAGGCGCCATGAAACGATGGATGCTTCTGGCCTGGCTGCCTTTCCTACTGGGCAGCGGCAACGAACGCCCTACAGGATTCGATCTGAACGCAGCGACGTACGGGCAGCCTCTCTGTGCACCGGCGGCGATCGAAGATTGCAGCGATGGCATTCCCCGATTGTACTGCCGAATATGAAGTCCATGTCATGGGCGTCTTCGGTGCTACACTCCCCAAAATTCATTTTCAGTGTGAAACGGGAGGCTCCTTCCGATGTGATGGCGAAGCTATTCTGGCGCTGTTGACATCAGCAGGTGGTATGAATGAAGAACCGGAGTAATTGCGCACAAAAAGCTGTAACGCTGCAGATGCCCCCCCTTATGATTGTGTTGTTGCTGGGCCTCATCGCGTCGGCGGTGCAGGCCCAGCAACAACGCCCGCGTGTCACTTTTCGGCTGGAACAGCCCATTCTGCTCCAAGAACAACCCGGGGCCTACATTCAAACGGTAACCTCAATCACCCGCACCGACTCGCTGCTCTGGATCACGGGTGGCCGGCCGGGCAATACGGCGCTTTATGTTTATGACCTGAACGGTCGCTTCATCCAGCAGGTCGGCGAGCAGGGAGATGGTCCCCATGCGTACCGCAGTGCCGGATTTCTACGAATCTTTCAGGATACGCTCTGGCTGTGGGACAACATGGGGCTCAGGCTACTGGGCATTGATCCTAAAACGCGACAAGTCGTTCAACGATACGCCGACTTCAGCTTAAACTGCCAGGACTTTATTTATCGTTATCCTTTTGTGATCTTTAGTCACTCTCAAAGAACCTCACAGTTTATTACGCTATTCGATCTGCGCCACAAACGATACGTGGAAAGTTTTGGAGAAGGCCAGTATGAAGACGAAATCCTGTCACTGATGGCAGGAACCGGGCATTTAGCCTACCTGGATTCCCTGGTTTACTTTGCTCGACCATCGCAGCCGGCACTCTACCGACTGAATCTTCGCACGCGCCAGATTCAACGTTTTCCGTTAGAAGTTCCAGGATTCACTGCTGCTCCCTATGAGGGGCCACGTGTACCTGCCCTTACCCCGCAAGCTGTGCGCTATATCTTCACGCATTCGGTGAACCGCGGCGTCTGGCGAACTCGAACGGGTCTCGTTCTTTTAGTCGACACGGGAGCGTTTCAATTCAAGGGTTTTTCCCCGGTGAGCAACGGGAATCGCTCATTGAATTTTGTTATAGTTGATTTCCGAACATTGCAACAGATCGGCTACATCCATTTTGAAACAGACTTTATTGTAAAGAACGGCTTGAACCAATTTGTAGGCTGGGATCCGGAGACGGCCACTTTCTATTTTTACAGCGTTCGAGAAGAAGAACCCCTGCACCAGATCACGCCGATGCGGTTCTATCTGGAGCCGGAGGCGCATTAAGCGGCGCAGCAGCTAAGCTGGCGTACGTCTTTCGTAAAACCCAACGCGGCCAGCTTGATAGCTTCGGCCCAGGTCAGATAGGGATGGAAGCGTCGCGCCAGCTCGGAAATCGGAATCTCATAGCGCATGGCCAGCGAGAGCTCCATCAGTTGCTCGCCGCCTTCCGGGGCCACAATGCGGGCCCCCAGCAACTGATCGGTACCGGGATCGCGGAGCAGCTTGACAAATCCACGCGTGTCGCGCCCTACCAAGGCCCGCGGCACTTCGGTCAGGGGGAGCGTGGATACCTCATAGTCGAGGCCAGCCGCCTGCGCTTCCCGTTCATTCAGGCCGATCCCCGCCACCTGTGGATCGGTAAAGACCACCCAGGGTAGCGCCCGATAATCCCGCGGCGTATGCTGTCCAAGCAGGGCATTCTCGGCAGCCAACTGTCCTTCGTAAGCTGCCGTGTACACAAACGGGGGGTTACCAATCACATCGCCCGCCCCCAGCACGGTAGGCACCGTCGTTCGCAGCGTTTCGTCCACCTGCAGGAAACCCTGTCGGTCGGTGGCAATGCCCAGTGCCTCCAGGCCCAGCTCGTCTGTGTTGCCCCGGCGGCCGGTGGCTACGAGCAGATGGGTCCCTTCCAGCCGATACGTCTGTCCCTGGCGTTCGTAGGAGACCACCACAGCGCCTTCGGTCCACGACACCTGGACAACCCGCGCCTCCGTCTGGATGTCGATCCCTTCTGCCTGCAGATGCGCTGCCAGTGCCGAAGCGACGTCAGCATCTTCCTGCGGCAGGATCTGTGGCAACAGTTCCAGCACGGTTACCCGACTGCCCAACCGGGCGAACGCCTGCGCGTTTTCCAGCCCGATGTAGCCGCCGCCCAGCACGATCAGATGCGCCGGCAGCTTATCCAGCCGGTAAAGAGTTTCGTTGGTGAGATAGGGACCGTCGGCCAGTCCTGAAATGGGCGGTAGAGCCGTACGCGAACCGGTCGCGATCAGCACGGCACGGCCCGAGAAAATCTTGTCGCCGATCTGGATTGTGTTCGGGCCGGCCAGGCGCGCCCGTCCTTCCCGAAAGACGATCTGCTCGCCGTCGATCAGGTCCAGGTATTTGTGCTGGCGCAGCTCGTCGGTAAGTGCCCGCACCTGTCCGATCAGCGCTCCGAAGTCCATCACCTGGCTGGTCGCGCGAATTCCAGCAAACGAA
>JALSJJ010000120.1 GCA_026989375.1 Rhodothermus sp. | reverse complement strand
CATGATTGATGCGTTTCGATCGGGCGACTGGGAAGCCGTGGGACGCTGGATGATGGCCGACCGCATTGTAGAGCCCGTGCGGGCTACCCTGGTGCCCTGCTATGAGGCAGTACGGCAGGCGGCCCTGGCAGCCGGCGCCTTTGGCTGCGCCCTGACAGGTTCGGGGCCAGCGATGTTTGCCCTGGCGCGTGACCCCGAGCATGCCCGACAGGTTCTGTCGGGCATGCAGGCCGCCTGCCTGGAAAGCGGGGTGGAGGTGGAAGGATATGTTACCGCCGTGGATTTTGAAGGAGTTCGCCGGCTTGAAACATCATGAGGGCCCCCACACCCATCCGTTTTATCAGTACGCGAGGACAGGCGCCTGCCGTAAGGTTCGACGAAGCGCTGCTGCAGGGGCTGGCGCCCGACGGCGGACTCTATGTCCCGGAACGCATTCCCCGACTGCCCGCCACGGTCTGGCAGCAGGCGGCGTCCTTTTCGGACATGGCGGCCGACGTACTCGCGCGCTGGCTGCAGGGAGTCTTTTCTGAGGAGACGGTCGCCCGGGTAACCACCGAAGCCCTGTCCTTTCCGGTGCCGCTGGTCTCTCTGGGTGAGGATCTGTACATCTTAGAGCTTTTCCATGGGCCGACGCTTTCGTTCAAGGACTTCGGAGCACGTACGATGGCCCGCTTTGCCCGCGAGGTGTTGCGTCGGCTGGACGAACGTCTGCTGGTTCTGGTGGCTACTTCGGGCGATACGGGTAGTGCCGTGGCCGATGGCTTCGCAGGGTTGGAACGCGTGCAGGTAGGCCTGCTCTACCCTTATGGCCAGGTCAGTCCCGTGCAAGAGCGCCAGCTCATCGTGCAGCGGCCGGGCGTGCATGCTTTTGCCGTTCATGGCACGTTTGACGACTGCCAGCGGCTGGTCAAGGCCGCGTTTGCCGATCCCGACTTTGCACGTGTGCGGCTTTCGTCGGCCAACTCCATTAACGTGGGAAGACTGCTGCCACAGATGCTTTATTACATCTGGGCAGTAGCAGTGGGTGCATTTGACGAGGTGGTCTTCTGCGTGCCCAGTGGTAACCTGGGCAATCTGACGGGGGGCGTGCTGGCTGCACTGAGCGGATTGCCGGTCCGACGCTTTATTGCCGCGCACAACGCCAACGACTTCTTCCCCCGCTTTCTGGCAGGCGAGGGGCCGGCTTTTGGGCCTTCACGTCGTACGCTCTCGAACGCGATGGACGTGGGCGCCCCGAGCAATTTCGAGCGGCTACAGGCCCTACTGGGAGACGCAATGCCGGCGCGCATCTGGGGCACCAGCATCTCCGACGAAACAACGCTGGCCACCATCCGGCATGTCTATGAAACGACCGGCTATCTGCCGGATCCACACACGGCTGTAGGGCTGGCAGCGGCCCGTTGTTATCGGGAAGCGACGGGAGATCGAACGCCGCTCGTGGTGCTGGCTACAGCGCATCCGGCCAAGTTTCCTGAGGTGATCCGACAGGCGCTGGAATTCGAACCGGAGGCGCCCGAGGCGCTGGCGCGGCTCTGGCAGCAGGAGGTCTCAGTGGTGCATGTTGAAGCTGATCTGGAAGCCCTGAAAGCGCGCCTGTTGCCCTATGTGGCTACTGGGACGTGATCCGGCTGAGGTGGCGCCGGAAGCGCTGATGCAGACCGAACCCCTGATGCTTTCGTTTGAGGGGTTCAGGTCGGAAGCGTTTGCAGCGCTTGCTCGATTGAAGGCACATCCGCATATTGAGCAGTACCGCCGGGAAAAGCCGGTGCTTCGACGGCACGTGCAGGAGCCCTTCAAAAGGCTGCGCGACGATCTGGTGGCGAACTGGGTGTTGCCCAGCGCGCTGGCGCTGGAGACAGAGCGCAACGTGTTTAGCCGTTTTTTGAAGAACGATTTTGGGGCAGGTGGTTGCTATGCGCACTACTGGATGGCTTTTTACCGGCAGGGACGTCGGCGGCTGGCCGATGTGCAGCTCATCGTAAGTTTGCATGCCGACGGGTTGCGAGTAGGCGTGTATGCTGGAGAGCCAGCGCGTGCTGTGTGGCAGGCGGTGCGGGCGCGTTTGCCGGAGGCGGGCGAGGACATCTGGCGGTCGATTGTTCCGTTATTGCAATTCAAAATCTATTCGAGACGGGGAGACGTGCGGTGGGTGCGCGTGCAGGAGGACCTGCATCGTCTGCCGACCCTGTTAAAGGGAGCCGAAGGGATCTGGGTGGGGCGAACGTTGCCGCGGGCAGAAGTGCTGCAACGAGGACCGGAGGTGGTGCCGTGGATCTTAGCGAGCTGGCGGATGGTCTGGCCGCTGTATCGTTTTTGCTGCGCCGTCAGCTAAGTGCGGAAGGCCCAACCCGTCCCAGGTGCTGTCATAGAAGAACAGGAAGGGGGATCGTAGTCTCAAGCCCTCTTTTTTCTTCCGCTTATAAACGGAAAAGGGGCTTTGTATCACCTCATGCACGGAACGGCCTATCAGATGGAACACCCTCTCAGGCCCTTTGGGCCAGCTCCCCCTCGAAGGGGGAGCAGATGTTTGGTTCCGAGGAGGGCTGTTTGTGGCGTAGGCGCTGGCTCTCTGCGGAGACTGTTACAAGGTGTCCCCCCTCCCCGCTGGGGAGGGGGACAGGGGGAGGGGTCATCCGTCCTACTACGCCAAGTTGGCCGTTGAGCGTTTTTTGAGGGCAGTGTTGCTTTCCAACAGACACCCCCTCAGGCCCTTTGGGCCAGCTCCCCCTTGAAGGGGGAGCAAGATTTTCTGGCTCGGCTACATAA
>JALSJJ010000119.1 GCA_026989375.1 Rhodothermus sp. | reverse complement strand
CGGGAAGCAGCCCTGGCACACATCCGCCGCCTTATCCCTCCGGGCGCTCCGCTTAAGCTCCCGGAGCTTCCAAAGCGCACCTACTGGCCCTACGTGAATGCGCTCCTCATGGATGCGCAGGGACGTATCTGGGTACGGCTCGAACGCGGCAAGCAGGTGCCTTCTCGCACGATTTACTAGGCAGAAGAGCTCGGCTTTGTGGAGTTAAAAGCGATCCAGCACGGTCATGCATGGGGCATTCAGGTTGATGCGGATGGTTTGACGTCCGTGGTACGCTATCGTCTTCCATCCCGATGAATCTGTTTTCGGGACAGGTCGGCTGGGACATAGGCGGGGCGTGGAGGCCCTGTATTTCATGGTTCAGGTGCGAGACAAGCTGTGTGGGTTAAGAGGCCTGTCGGGTCGTGTGGGTCTGCGTCCTTGCCGGCCTGGTGTTTCCGGGGCGCAGACTGCATCCATGCTGCCCCTGACGTATGCAGCCAGCGTGCCCGTCAACCGATGCGCCTTTCTTCCCATAAGCGCCTGAAATTTCAGTCATTCCTCCCCCATCGTCCCTCTTGACAATGTGTGTGTGTTAATTAGGGGGCGAGGTCGGTCGTCCGGCCCGCACCCCCGACGGCCGGCCCGGGGCCCACCGGGTGCGAACTACCAACCTCAAAGGGGGTGCGCCATGAAACAGAAATTTTCTTTACTCTCGATGCTGACCATAATGGTGATGGGCCTCCTGATCAATCTTGTTGTCCCCAGAGTTAGCCTTTCAAAGCCTTCCATTTTATGTGCCTGGGAAACTGAGGAATGTGCCAGCGTTGTTTTTCAGTACACGGATCGCTGGGTCTTAGAAATTCGCTGTGGTAACCAGACGCATCTATACGAAGGAGCGGACCTATGGTCCGGTTTCTGCCCCGAATGATCGGCAGTCTGCTGGGCTGCCTTGTGCTGATGGCGCCTGAGCTCAGGGGACAGGAGCTTATTTCGCTGTCCCCTGAGCTGATCCTGTCTGGTGAACTGTTTGGCAAAGTTGCGGCCATCGCGGTCGATCGGCAGGGACAGATTCTCGTAGCGGACGCGCGCGCCTACCAGATCGTGCTGTTCGACGCTGCCGGACAGGCGCGCGACACGCTGGGCCGGCGGGGCGAAGGCCCTGGCGAATTCCAGTTTCCCCTCCATCGTCTGACTTACCTGCCCGAAACAGACGTGCTCTATGCACTGGAGCTTTTCAGCAGCCGCCTCCACGCCTGGCGCCTGTCTCCTGAAATCGAATGGCTCGGGACGCGCCCGCTGACCTCTTCGCTCACCGAGGCCTACCGGGTCGAGGCCATATGGGCCTGGGGCCCTGATTCGCTTGTGCTGCACGTCGTCGAGCGTCGCCGGGGCCGCAACGCACATAACGCTGAAGCGCTCCAATGGTACCACTGGACCCTGCGCCAACAAACAATGCTTTTCTCGCTGCGTCCGGCCGAAGCCATTCGCACGGAAGTATCCTACACCACGCTGCCTTTTCTGGCACGCACGCTGGTGGACGTGCGCCCCGGCCGGGGTATTGCCTGGCTCTGGAGCGACAGCCTCATCGTGCACATTTATCATCCCAGAGGCCAACGCCAGTACCATCGCCCCTTCCGGATCTCGCGGCGCCTCCCCTTTACGCAGGCGCAATGGAAACAGGCCGTGGATCGGATGCGCCAGCTGGCTCCGCCGATGTATAAATCACTCCGCTATCCGCGTCCACAACGCAACTACTGGCCCTATACCGACGATCTGCTGCTGGACGACCAGGGACGCGTGTGGCTCCGATTGCAACCGGGACCGGAAGCGACAAGCCGGACCGTATATCTGGTCGTGTCCGAAAAAGGCCAGCGTCAGCTTGTTCTGGAAGGCATGGTTGACCTGGAAGTCGTGCAGCAGGGCCAGGCCTGGGGTATCCGAAACATCGCCGAGGGCATAAAAGAAGTGGTTCGCTATCGACTCCTTTTCAATTCGGCAGAAGAGTAATCTCCGCCTCTCGTGGAGCTGTCTGGTGTACGTGCCGGTTTACTGGACAAACAGCATGATGGATTGCTCCCCAGGCGACTCCCAGCCTTTGCCGAACGCCTTTTTGTGCAGCTACGGCCCGCCAAGCTGGACGGCCTTGTTCTTCATAGCATAGACATTGAGGAGGGACAGACGAACTGGGGGTTTCTTTTACTCAATACGATGATCAGCGAATCGGGTGATCCGTGAAAAGATACGGCTGCTGCTTCACCCAGAGTGGTAACGCTTGCTGATTGTCGAAATTGACTGTACCGGCAGTCTCTACCAATGCCTGCGTTCCTATGCATACTGTCTGGCAGGATTATTGAAATATGTTGAATCCGTAGATGCTAACTGGGAAAAAGGCGAACCGATCAGGAACCCCGTCAGCGTACCGCCTTTCTGCATTTGAGACCTCCAAAGACCATTGTGTGCCATCATGATAGGCGTTTTGGGTCACCTGGCCATCCTTTCTGCCTTTGTGGCGTGCTTACTGGCTGGACTGGCGTATTTACAGGCCGCCCGGCAGCGCGATGCATTTGACTGGCTCCGGCTGGCACGGGGAAGCTGGGGAGTGATGTTCGGGGCAACGGTGATCGCGACCGCCGCGCTGCTCTATTTGATCCTTACCCATCAGTTTCAGTATGCGTACGTCTACCAGTACTCCTCACGAGATCTTCCGCTGCATTATTTGATTTCTTCGTTCTGGGCCGGGCAGGAAGGGTCGTTTCTGCTCTGGATTCTCTATACCGGCCTGGTGGGCTTTGGCCTGATGG
>JALSJJ010000118.1 GCA_026989375.1 Rhodothermus sp. | reverse complement strand
GTGTGGAAATGCAATTTCTTGCTGATCTGTACCTCGAATGTGAGGCCTGCCACGGCACGCGCTATAAACAGGACGTGCTAGAAATCCGCTATCGCGGAAAAAACGTACATGAAATGCTGAATATGACCGTAGACGAGGCTCTGGAATTCTTTGCAGATGTACCTGCCATTGTCGAAAAGCTACGGGTGCTGCACGAAATCGGCCTCGGCTATCTGAAACTGGGCCAGCCTTCTACCACGCTGTCGGGAGGCGAGGCGCAGCGCATCAAACTGGCGGCCCACCTGAGCAGCAACAACCGCGAGCGCGTGCTCTACATTCTGGACGAACCTACCACCGGCCTGCACTTCGACGACGTGCGTAAGCTTATCAATGCACTGAACCGGCTGGTCGATGCCGGCCACTCGGTGATCGTTATTGAACACAATCTGGACGTGATTAAGTGCGCCGACTGGGTGATTGACCTCGGACCTGAAGGCGGCCACCGGGGCGGTTTCATTGTGGCCGAAGGGACACCCGAGCAAATCGCCGCCCATCCCGAAAGCCATACGGGCCGCTTCCTGCGCGCAGTGCTATAACGATGCACAGTGTCAACGTTTAGCCCTGGAGCAAGCGGAAAAACAGGACAAATAGCGCCACAAGTACACCGATCTGTCCGGCCCAGAAAATAAACATCCACCGAATCAGATCGGCCCTGACCTGAGCCAACCGCACCTCGAATTTCGCTCCCACCTCTACAATTTGTTTCTCCAACTTTCTCTCTCCCTCCGTAATCCGCCCCTCCAATCGCGACTCCACCTCCGCAATTTGCTTCTCCAACTTCGACTCCACCTCCGTAATCCGACCCTCCAATCGCGACTCCACCTCCGCAATTTGCTTCTCCAACTTCGACTCCACCTCCGTAATCCGACCCTCTAACCGCGACTCCACCTCTCGAATCTGCTCCTCCAGCGCAAATTTTACCTCTGAAATGTAGGCTTTCAGACGTGCAGATTCCTCGCCTACACGACGAGCAAATCGCTCTTCGACAAGCCCTAACAAATTGTTTCGTTCCTGATACCCTACGGTGTTGAGCAACTCAACGAGGGCCTCAGCACCCTCATCTCCCAGTTTTTCTCGAAGCACGCGCGGAATAGTAAGAATAGCCATCAGTTATCCTGTCAGCCAGCCTTATAAAGTATCGGCAGTAAAGAAAAGAGGCTTTTACTCTCTATTTCTGAAACCAGAGGAATTATGCCGCTGGTGAAAAGTCGTTCCAGGGCCAGCGGCGGGCTTCGGGACTGTCCGGATAGTGACGGCGCAGGGTGAGCAGATCTTCTTGTAGCTGTCGACTGTCGCCGCCGGACTTCAGGTAGCGCGTCATTGCCCACCAGAGCATCACCTGGGCCGCCATCGGGTGCTCCGAAAACAGCGCCAGCGCTTCTTCCAGCAGCGCAAGCGCCTCGGCATAACGTCCACGTGGCACAAGCTCCTTGGCGCGTCCCAATCGCCACACCAGACGCAGATCATCCGGGGGCAGGTAACCCAGTTCGACATGATGAACCGTACCCCGTGCGTCGAGCACGTAAAAAGAAGGCGTCCAGACCGCCCCATAGCGTGCGCGAACCAGCCGATCACGTCGGATATCCTGGCGCAGGAGCACGAACGCCTCACGCAGCTCGGCCTGCACCTGCGGTTCGCGATAGGTGATCGCTTCCATTTTGGCACACCCGACACATGCCTCCCGCTCAAACATCAACCAGACCGGCCGACGACTCCGCCGGGCTTCGGCAAGTGCCTCTTCCCAATCATGCAACCAGGTAAGGGTAGCCATCGTTTTTTTCTGAATTGTGGAGCGGGCACGCAAAAGTTTGAGTATAAGAGGGTTGCTGTTTTTCCCTCAAAGAAAGATATGACGCATCGACGAGAAAAAGCGACCCTGGGAGGTGGATGCTTCTGGTGCCTGGAAGCAGCCTTTCTGGAGCTGCGCGGCGTGACCGACGTCGTGCCCGGCTATGCCGGCGGGCAGGTGGCTCATCCCACCTACGAGCAGGTCTGCACGGGCACAACCGGCCATGCCGAAGTAGTCCAGGTCACCTTCAATCCTACCGAACTTTCCTTTCGGGAGCTGTTGACCGTCTTTTTTGCCCTCCATGATCCAACAACGCCTAACCGTCAGGGCAATGACATTGGCCCCCAATATCGCTCGATCATTCTCTATCACAATGAAAAACAACGCCAAATCGCCGAAGCCGTTATCCGCGAGCTGGAGACCGCTGGCGTGTACAAAGCGCCTATCGTGACCGAAGTGGTCCCCCTGGATGCCTTTTATCCGGCCGAACCCTACCATCATCGCTATTACCAGCGTCATTCCTGGCAGCCTTACTGTCAGGTGGTAATTGCGCCGAAGCTGGCCAAACTGCGCAAGCAATTCAGTGATTGGCTGGCTGCCTCAAGCCGCTAAAAGGTCCCTTGTTACTTTTCGTTCAGCAACTGCGGCTTTTTACAGGCCGGAGGGCCTCAGCGCCCATGATGTTCCGGTGAATTTCTGGAGTTTTCCGGTAAGGAAGGCCGCCACAGGCGAATCCAAGTACTGGACGGCTCCGTTTGTGCCGACGTTGTGCAATCCGTCTTCGACGCACCCGAAAACCAAGCCGGATGTCCGGCATGCCTCCTTCTCAACGGGCCACGATAGCACTCAATCAAAAAGAGGCGGCTGTTGCAACGCCCCGCCTTACGCCGCGGGTTGCGCTATTTACCGGAGCGTACAACCACATCGCCGATGGCGTTTCCCGCACGCTGAATCGGCTGGTCAGCTATCTGGAACGTCAGGGGGCCTCGGTGCTTGTGTTTGCGCCCACCATCTCGAACCCGCCGGTCCAACACGAAGGCACCCTGGTATCGATCCCATCCATTCCGGTGCCTGGCCGTCCAGAATACCGTATCAGCCTCGGGCTTACGCAGCGCCATCGCCAACTGCTGACCGCCTTCGAGCCAGATCTGATCCACATTGCCACCCCGGATCTGCTGGGCCTGCAGGCACTCCTTCTGGCACGGCGCCGGGGTATTCCTGTGGTGGCCTCTTACCATACGCATTTCAGCGCCTACCTGAAGTATTACCATCTGCAATGGTCGGAGCGAATGCTCTGGGCTTACCTGCGCTGGTTTTACCGGCAGTGCCGGCAAGTCTATGTACCTTCCACCTCTATGATCGAAATCTTGCGGGCACATGGTATTGATCACAATCTCTACCTCTGGGAGCGGGGCGTCGATACTGTCCTGTTTAATCCTGCTCAGCGTTCGCTGTCCTGGCGTCGCAACGTCCTGGGCGTGGCCGACGATGAGGTCGTGGTTGCGTATGTGGGTCGCCTGGTCTGGGAAAAGGGGCTGGACGTGCTGGCTGCTACGATTGACCGACTCCGGCAGGATCAGGTGCCACACCGTTGCTTGATCGTTGGCGAAGGCCCGGCCCGGCGCGAGCTGGAAGGTCGCCTGCCGGATGCCATTTTTACCGGCTACTTGGAAGGGCGTGCGCTGGCCCGTGCGTATGCTTCGGCCGATGTATTCTTTTTCCCCAGCGAAACAGAAACCTTTGGCAACGTTACGCTTGAGGCAATGGCCTCGGGGCTGCCGGCTGTCTGTGCCGATGCGCCTGGCAGCAATATGTTGATCGAGCATGGACGTACGGGCTTTCTGGCCACACCGGGCTGCCTCGAAGACTTTGCTGGTTACCTTCGGCGACTGATTCTCGATGCCGACCTGCGCCGCACGATGGGCCATCATGCGCGGGAGCGGGCCCGACACTTCGACTGGGAAGCCGTACTGAACCGCCTCTATGGCTATTACTTGGAGGTGCTCGCCCCGGTATGGCAACCGACAGGGGACGGTGCCGCTACGGAGTTACCTCATCTGACGGCCACAGCTGCCTGACACCAACGGTATGGCCACTCCCCTTCGGATTCTGTTTGTCTCCCACTCTTTTCCGCCTCCCAATCGTCCGCTGGCCAATATCGGCGGTATGCAACGCGTCGCCACCGAGCTTGATGCAGCACTGGCTCGCCATCCAGACGTAACCTATCATCACCTGGTGCTCCGTACGTCCTGGCGCTGGACGCACGTGCGCGTGGTACCCTTTCTGCTCCGACTGCTACTTCAGATTCCCCGTCAGGTTACGCGCCACGGCATTGAGGTGGTACTATTCTCCTCCATGGTGACGGCCCCTCTGGCACTCTGGCTGCGCCGCCGGCTGAATGCACAGGGAGTGCGCCTGGTAGCCGTCGCGCACGGACGTGACGTAACGCTACCGGTCAGCCCCTATCAGCGGCTGCTACCTCATGTGCTGGACCATCTGGATGCAGTGCTCGCTGTCAGTCGGGCCACGGGCGAAGCCTGCCAAGCCCGGGGCCTTGCTCCGGAACGCCTGTACGTGATCCCGAACGGTATCGATCCGACCCGTTTTGCCCGTCCGCTTGACCGGCAGGTTGCTCGCCATGAGCTGTGCCATACCCTCGGGCTTTCTGTGCCCGATCAGGCGCTCCTGCTCTGCAGTGTGGGCCGGCAGGTCCCGCGCAAAGGCTTTGCCTGGTTTGTTGACAATGTCATGCCCCGACTGCCTGAACATATTCATTACTGGCTGGCCGGCGACGGCCCTGACGCCGCCGCAATCGAAAAAGCCATTGCCCGCCACCACCTGCAACAGCGCGTGCGCCGGCTGGGACGCGTCCCCGATGACGTGCTGCACCGGCTCTATCGGGCCGCCGATCTGTTCATCATGCCCAACCGCCCTGTACCCGGCGACATGGAAGGCTTCGGTGTGGTCATGCTCGAAGCGGCGCTCTGCGGCGCACCGGTACTGGCCGCCCGTCTGGAGGGCATTCAGGATGTGGTAACCGAAGGAGAAAACGGGCACCTCGTCGAAAGCGGCGATGCGGAGGGCTTTGTGCGTTGGATCCTGCACTACGATCGGAAACGACCCGCCCTGCAACGCCTCTCAGAACGGGCGGCCACCTATGTGCGCACTCACTTCAGCTGGGACATCGTAGCCGACCGCTACGTGAAAACATTACGAGCTATTTGCTCAACGGCACAGTCGGCTCCGGCCACTTTTCCCGATCCTCAAACCACTGGATGAGTGCCGGCAGAAAGATCAGGGCGGCCAGCAGTGTGGTACCAATTCCCACAACGGCCAGCTCGCCGATCGAACGCAGCCCTGGATGAAAGCTGAGCAAAAGACCTGCAAAGCCCATCATGGTGGTCAATGAAGCCATTGTTACGTGCTCACCAGTTGAGCGCAACACCTGCAAGATGCTCCCTCGTCCCCGCTCCCGATAGCGATGCACCAGGTGCGCCCCCGCATCATTGCCAATACCCAGCACGGCCGGCAATACCACCATGTTGTAAAAGTTGAGCTTCATACCGAGCACCTCCATCATCAACAACATCCAGAGTACGCCCACTACAAGGGGCAACAGGGCCAGCAGTGTCCACCGAAACGTGCGGAAGTTCAGCCACATGATCAGCGTAACGGCCATGAAGGTCAGCAGCACCATCCAGGGCGCTTCCCTGAGCATGAGCCGAAGCATGTCGGCTGCCACGAGCGACGTCGAGCCCGCATAGTACACCTTACCGTTCACCTCCACCCGTCCGACATCCTCAGCAAACGCTATCGAGTTGCGTCCATCAGCCAGCCGTACCGATGGATAGATCAGCACGAAATTGCCAATCTCGCCGGTTTTGGAAGTGAAACGGGCTTTGAGAAAGTCAGGCACTTCATCCAGCGAGATGGGCTGGTGCGTCTGCGCCGCCTCGCGCAAGCGCTGAATCCAGATCGACGTGTCGGCCCGCAGAAACGGATCGTTGAGCAATTCCCGAATGTGCGCAATCCGTGCCAGCCTGGCCTGCTGTGCCTCAGGAGTCATCGGAAAACGATCCTGCAGGCTTTCGACATCCAGAATCGTGGGCGAAAGCGTGTCCCGCGCCGCCCGTTCCTTTAAAGCCGCCACAACAGCCGGCACCTCCGACGGATCGTCCACCACAATGTAGGCCGGATTTCGGCGGCCGCGTGTCTGATAGACACGCTCCACGTAGTCCTGACGGGCTTCGTAATCTTCATAGCGGGGTTCCAGCCTACCGAAGTCCCACTCGAACGATACGCGCGGCAGGAACACAAGCGCAAGCACAACAGCCGCCACACTGGCCAGCACCACACCACGCGCTGCTGGAAAGCGTCCACGGTCTGTCCGGTACACAGGTACCGGATGGCCGGCTTCCAGGTTTAGCAGGCGGAAGCGCTCAGCCAGCGAAAGCAGTGCCGGCATCACCACGAGCATGGCCACCAGGGCAAACAGAATCCCACTTCCCGCAATAAAACCGAACTCACTGAAGCCCTTGAAATCCGCAAGCATTAGCACATAGAGCGACACAGCCGTTGTCAGCGCGCCGATGGTTATAGCCTGGCCTGTGCTCAGAAACGTAATCTCAGCCGCTGTGGCCACATCGTGCCCTTCAGCTCGTTCCTCGGCATAACGCGCGTAGAAGTGAATGCCGTAGTCGATGCCCAGCCCAAACAGGACCAGTCCGAGCGTTGAAGTCATCAAGTTCAGCGTCTCGAAGGCTACATACGCCAATCCGAACGACCATGACAGGCTCATCAGCAGGGGTACACCGATCAGTACAGCCATCACGGGCATGCGTCCAAGCACGGCCAGCAGTGCGCGACGATCCAAACGGCGGCCGGCCCGTGCGCGGTACGACTTGTACGTAAAGTAAAACACTACCAGCAGCAGCACGGCCGTCACGCCCGCTCCGAACGAACTGAATACGTCATCGGTGATAGCTCGTACCTCGACGAGCTGGCGCAACAGCCGGCCGGCCAGCACCACCTGCATTTCCGGGTGATAGCGGGCCGGCTGCATCTCATCGACCAGACGCTGCAAATCACGGTACAGGTCTTCAATGTAGCCGATATTTGTCTGCGAATTGGTTGGATAAAAGCGTACAACCAGCGTGGTGCTATCGTCCGAAATCGGATACTCCTTGCCGATCAGCTCTTCATAGACAACCTGAAGGGCCTTGACCGTGGTATCCTCCTCTGTCTCTTCTTCTTCCAGCTCAAAGAAGAACGGATTGGCCTTTAGTCGCGCTTCCTCAATCTTGTCCTGCAGGAATTGCTCCAGCTCGTCCAGCTCTTCGTCGGTAGCAAAATAGAGCGCGTTTTTTCGCAGAAAGTCCGTTTCGCGTCGATACTCGACCCGGCCCAAATAGGGCTCGTCGTAACCGTCCCCTTTGAGCGCAAGCGCTCTCGGAATCAGTGCTTCGGCAAAGCGCCGGTTGGCCTCGAACGACGGACTGACAATGGCTACATCGACCGTACTTTCGCCCCCGACCATCTCACGCAGCCGCTCAAGCGCCTGCACACTCGGGTAGGACTTCGGAATGAGCTTGGAAAAATCCGTATCGATGCGCAGCCGCATCGACAGCGACACGCCAAGCACTGAAAGCCCCAGCGCCAGCACCAGCACCCATCCAGGCTGACGAACAGCCCAGCGAATGACCGGGCGCAACCGTTGAAACACGTGCGCTATCATGGGCTATCGAACGGCAGCAGTGGCGGGCAACAGTTCAAAGTCGTCAAAATCAACCACAGCGTAATCTTTCGTATTATCTGAGTCGCTCCAGATCGTGATGGAAAGCGGACGGGATGGCGGCTTCTTTCCGAAGACCCGCCGGTAGTCGGCTACCACGTCACGCGTGACCGTAACCCAGTCTCCGAATCCTTCGCGTCCGGACGAGGCCACGATGACTTTCAACGGTCCAAAGTCAACCACGGTCTCACGGGGCAGCAATGAGCTATAGGTGTACTTGATGCTGATGGGTCGTCCCAGCCAGTCGGCACCGAACGTTACATAGAGCGCTCCTCCACTATCGTTCCAGCGACGGTTGTCCTCACGAGCACCGGCCGGCAGATGAACGGCCCGCCAGCGCCAGCGCAGTCGGGGATGTGTGCGCAGATCCCAGTCCATGCCAAAATCCTCCCGATTGGCCAGCGTAATACGTTGCGCTTCGCCCCGTGTGATGCAGCGCAGAAATCGATTGCCGGCTTCAGCCTGCACCCGGCACTCTTCCCGCTCGTTCATAAACTCCTCAAGCGGCCGAAACTCCCGCTTGCTGGTAAGAAACTTCCAGCGCGACGGATAGCCACCCACAGGGTAGGCCTCAAAGTCTTCCAGTCGAATGCGCTGTGGATCCGGCGCCGGGCGCGGTGCCAGACCCTGCATCAGCAGGCCTATCCCCAGTAACAGCATCAGGCGATACACCATATCATTCCGTCGGAGTGGGCAGGGGCCGTTCAGCCTCCATGGGAGCAACGGAAGGCGTCGACACAATAAACCGTCGACGTTCCAGCCAGCCGGTCAGTACAAAAAGCACGGCGTTGGCCACGCGATCCAGCACGCTTCGGACAACAAGCATGCCGGCCAGCACAGCGGCCGAGGCTTCCAGCAGGTGTGTCATACCCAGCACGGCACCCAGTGCCAGCAGGTCGGTAGCGGGTAGAAACGGAATCCGGTTAGTGACCGTGCCTACTACCAGAATCGTGGCCCATACGCGCAGCGGCGCCTCGGGCAATACCACCCACCATTGCAACACCTGAAGTGCATACATAGCAAAAAAGCGGAGTACATGCACCCCCAGCAGTACCGCCGCCGTGCGTCCTGACACATAAAAAATGGCTTTCCGAAAGCGTACGGCCAGCATACCCAGCACACCCAGCGCAACGCCGCCGGCTGCAATGTACACCGGGTCGGCCGACTCCCCCAGCAGGTCCACCAGCGCAAACTGACCCCCAAGCACCGCACCGGCCACCAGCAGCACCACGGCCACCGTTGAGGCTACCGACGACAGGATTGTATTGTCCTTGATCGTACGCAGTAGGTGCCCATCCGAGCGATCGGTGCAGCGCCGCGCCCACAGGTACAGGTATACTTCGCCCGAATAGCCCAGCACATCGGTATTCAGCACGCGTTTCCGCACCAGCACCGGGAATACACGCCGCCAGCGAATCTTCCAGAGTGCCCGGTAAATGAAAGCTTCAGTGGCTGGCAACAGCAAATACAATCCCAGCCAGAGCACGTAGAACCAGGGTGTACGCGGCAGTCCTTCATAGACTTCGCGCCAGCCAATCTGCGTCAGGCGATACAACAACCACCCTACAATGCCAGCTACAAACAGCACCCGACCATAGCGCTGCAACTGTTGTCCAAGAGGCTTCTGAAGCCCCCATTGCACCTGTTGTATCAGCGTTTTGAGCGGCATGCCGCACGGGCGCTGGCTTGTGGGATCGCACGTGCTAACGGAAGCAACCCGGCTCATGTTGCCGGATATCCTGCGAACTTTTCCAAAGTCTTTACCATATTGGACGATAATGCACACTAAGGGCTACCCCCAGATTGTCGGGATAAAGCTGACCGACGTCGCCTGCCAGCGTTACCTGCACGGCCAGTGGCCGTCCATCAGGCTGCCAGTCGAACATTACCAAGAACGAAAGCTGTTCGGGCGGCGGCTCAAAGCGGTAGGTTGCCCCCGGCTGTTGCAATACGTCCCGCCCATTATAGGTGCCATAGTTGCGGGAGTAAGTCGCCAGCAACCGATAACGCAAGGCGGACGTCAGGCGGCCAGCCAGACCCAGATGATGTGCAAGCACGCGGTTGTTCTCCACACCTCGCGTTAAGCGTTGCGCCCGATCTTCAAAGGCAAACATCAACGGCGACCCGACGGTGCGACCGTAATGTGTCCACCCCGTACGGTAAAGGTAATGGTTATAGTAGTTATCGCGTCCTCCAGGCCCTCCACGTCCCGGTCCGGGACCGATCGGTCCACTCTGCCGCTTCGTATAGAGAAATTCGTAAACGATGCGCTCAATTACTCCGCCCTCCCGATCCCGAAGTGATAGCCCCAGCAATCCATCCTGTGGATTTTTGAACTTGAGCCCATCTCGGTCTTCGTAGAAGAAATGCCGATATACAAGCAACTCAAAACGGCGGCCACGTAGCGAGAAGCCAAAGTCATATGTTCCAAAGTGATCGCCCTGAATGTAAATCTGCTCTCCCAGCGGCGCATCTTCACCCGCATTTAGCGCAAAAACGGTCCGTAAATAGTCATCCAGACCTTGCGGTAGCCGCCCAATCCGCGGATCTCGAGAAGTGCCCCCCCAGAAGGCCTGATGGACCAGGCCCGCATACACGCGCCAGCTTCCCGGTCCAAAACGCAGGTAGAGGTATTTCTGGTGGAGATAGGCCCCTTCAACCTGCCGCACGTCGCGCATCCAGCCATGGGCCCAGTAGCCGTGAAACTGTACCCAGCCACCTGTGCCAGGCACGTTAGTATAGTGAAGCGTGCGCGCTACGATTTTAGGAATGGGCGTAGCATTCGGGCTGACATTCGGGGAACCGGAAGACAATAGCGTATCGACCGTGCCAACGATCTCTCGCCGACGTCCAAAATACGCTTCCAGGAAACCTACCCGTAGCCGCCCATAAGCTTCTACAAAATGCGCGGACGGATCCTGTGCCTGGCGAGCCAGCAACATTCCACCCAGCTCATAGGCCAGCCAGGAGCGCGGTTGTCGTTCCCAGCGTCCATGGAGCGACAGGTAGCCGTTGGCCGACTTCGGATCGAACCGTCCCCACTGGTTGGCCGCCATCCAGAAAGGAAGCCGCCCTGCCGTCGCCGCCCGAACCCCCAATTCGCCCTCCAACACCAGCGGTCTGGTCTGCGCCCATGTGCTGGTTGTCCAGGCCAGCCCCAGCAGCAAAAGCGCAAGAACTTGCTGTACACTCATCGTGTTGATGCCCATGCGAAAGGTGATCAAATGCGTGAATTATCGCCGGGGAAAGATACGCATGCGGCCGGTTGTGTTGCATTTCAAATCGGTCTATCTCAACCTGTCCGAAACCTTCATCGACCGGCTGGTGCGCCACCATGAGCGCTATGCGCCGGTAATCGGTACCCTCCAGCCCCGTCATTATCTGGATGGACTGGTTATCTATGCACCGAGCGGCCGAGCCGCCTGGCGCGATCGATTGCTGCAACAACTCAACTGCACACCTCGGTTTCTGTACAAACTCTGTCGACAGGAACGGCCTGCCGTACTGCACGCCCATTTCGGCCTCGATGGCTACCGATTGCTGGGGTTGGCCCGCCACACTCGCCTGCCGCTTGTGGTCAGCTTCTATGGACATGACGTATCACGTCTGCCAGATGAACCGGGCTGGCGTCGCCGCTATCGACGCCTGGCCCGCCAGGGCACCCGGTTCATTGCAGCTACCGACTTTATGAAGCGGCAACTGTCCATACTGGGTTTTCCCGAAGCAAAAATTGACGTCGTGCGCTTTGGGCTCGATCTGCGTGCCTTTCCGTTCCGACTACGCACCCGGGCCGGTCTGCGTCTGCTGTTAATTGGCCGTCTGGTGGAAAAGAAAGGCCACCGTACAGCGCTTGAGGCGGTGGCTCACCTGCGAGCCGCAGGCTATCCTGTCGAACTGCACTGCTATGGCGATGGGCCGCTGCGCGAGACGCTTCGGGCTGAAGCCCATCGGCTGGGTATTGCAGCCTATGTATTATTTCATGGGGCCGTTGCAAACGAAGTGGTCCGACAGACATACTACGCACATGATGTGCTGCTCGTCCCCAGCCAGACGGCAGCCGACGGCGACCAAGAGGGATTGCCTAACGTAATCATTGAAGGGCTGGCCTCCGGGATTCCGGTGGTAGCTACCCGGCACGCAGGCATTCCAGAACTGATCGTTCATGAACAGACCGGCCTGCTGATTCCGGAACGTGATACGGAAGCCCTGGTTGCTGCTATAGCCAGACTGATCGACACCCCTGCCCTGGTGTCGCAGCTCAGCAGGGCAGGACGGGCAGCCGTCGAAGCGCGGCATAGCCTGAGGCGTATGGTACGCGATACCGAAGCAGTGTACGACACAGCCCGTCGGTCCTTATGAGTCGGCCTCATATTCGTCGGCTATTCTGGATGCTGGCCGTACTGCTTCCGCTGCAGTACGCGCTCGTAGGCCTGGTACAGCTCCAAGGTGGCTCAGAACCCTGGCCGCTTCTGGTAATGCCCGGCTTTAAGGCGACCTGGCACGAAGGGAGACCTCTGCTGGCCTCACAGGTAACCTTTGTCGTGTATCATTCAGACGGGACGATGCAGCATCTGCCGGCCGACGTTGTGCTGGCCCGGTTGCCCTACTCGCATCATCGCGCCATGCTCGAAGCCTTCTTCCGTCCTGCTTCGCTTAGTGGCACACCGACCACCGAACGCATTCGCCAGCCGGAGGCCACGCGCTGGCTATGGAACCGCCTGCAGACACTGACAGGAAGCACTCCCACCCGCGTAGACATCGTCTGGGCCCAACTACGCATTATTCCGGACGCCGACTCCCTGCAGGTACTTCCTCTCGATACGCTCGCTTTGCAACAGCCATGAATACCAAGCGCCTTGACCGCTGGCTTTTCGACGCGTTCCGTCCGACAGCCCGCGGACTGGCCGCCTATCGGATGGCCTATGCGCTTTTCGTGCTGCTCATTCTTGACCCGGGACACAGCCCGTACTTCAACTTTCATCCACTCAGCGAACTGCCCGACAGCTTCTTTTTACCCCCACCCGGGCCAATGCAGCTCTTCACCGGCTTTCCACCCCACTGGTTCTTCGTCGGACTGCACCTGCTGCTCAACCTGAGCCTGGTAGCCCTGCTTTTCGGGTACCGCACCCGGCTGGCTTCCTGGATGACCGGCTTACTGTTCCTGATAGGCTTTGGCTTCTTGTTTTCGGCCGGCAAGGTCAATCATGTATTTCTGTTTGTGATACTGCCCTGGGTGATGAGCTTCACCAACTGGGGTGCTGCCTGGTCGCTGGATGCCCGACAGGGACGCACGCATCCCACCGTAGAAGGCTGGCCGCTGGCGCTCCTTGCGTTATTGATTGGCTTTGCCATGTTCACCGCTGGCTTTACCAAGCTGCTGGGAGGCTGGCTCGATCCCTCCACGCAGGCCGTACGAGGGCACTGGCTCAAACAGTACTATGTGGTGGGCCGTCAGGACCTGCTGGCTAATCTCGTCACCGCTCCCCTACCGGCCGGTCTCTGGGAACTGATGGACTGGGGCACCGTGTTGCTGGAGATCGGCTTTCTGCCCGCCGTCTTCATCCCCCATCTGTTCCGCGTGTTTTTGAGCCTGATGGTGCTGTTTCACCTGACTACCGCGCTCCTTTTCAACATCACGTTCGTACAGAACCTGATAGTCTATGCGGCCTTTCTGAACTGGGATCGGATTGCCGCGCATGCCCCATCCGTGCGCCTGTCCTCCCGTCTATCAGCGCTGCTTATTCCTCTGCTGGCTGGAGCATTTTACGGATGGGGCTCGCCGATGCGTCAGCTGGATACCCTGGTGGCATTCTCGTCTGATCTATCCCTGACCGAACTGATAGCGAACATCTCCGCTACACTGATCGTGCTCGGAACAGGCTTCGCCAGCCTTCGACGTCTGCTGCGCCCGCCTCTTTCTCAGACGCCGATCGCCGCCGGTGCCTACCATCGCGTGCGCCGGGCATTAGGAGTGGTACTGGGGCTCTACATGGCACTGGTTGCTACTCACACCGGCGAGTTCTGGCCCATGAGCGTATTTCCCATGTTTTCACAGGCCGGACAGTCCTGGACACGAGCAGTCGTACGCGAGCTTGACGCTGCCGAGCCGGTGCAATGGGACACGCTGCAAGCGCTGGCCGAACTCCCCGGCCATTCTTTTCCCCTGAATACTACGCCCGTGGACCCTGTCGATCTGATCAACTTTGTTACCCGGCCGGATCCCTGGGATGCCCGACGGCGACGGACGCTGCAACACCTGTTCGGCCCAGCGCTGAAAGGCCGTCGGCTGCTCATTCTGCAGGTACGTGGCGAACCAACCGCAACCGGTATGCAGCTTCGCTACATTCCCCTGTTAGTTCTGACTGCTGATACCGTTCTGGTTCGTCCTGAGCAACAGCCATGAGATCTCTGTTTCGGGATCTGTTCGACTTTGAGCGCCCGGACACCCCGGGTGAGCGGCTGTTTTTCTGGTTATTCGAGCTGTTCGTCGTACTCACTTTGAGCTGGCATGCCTGGAAGTGGGCGGTTTATCTGGGTCGTATAACAGCGCCTTTGTATCCAAGTGGGCTGGCGCGTTACCTGGACGTGTCGCTGCTCATGCATCCTCCCGCAGCATTGGGCCTTGCGGCCGTCGTTACCTTACTGCTTTTTCTGGGACTAATACACCGATGGCCTCCCGCTTATTTACTGGCCCTGCTGGGCTTACATCTGCTGTATGTGAGCCGATTCTCTCTGGGCAAAACCCCGCACGGTACGCACCTGCTCGGGCTGACGCTGCTGAGCCTGGCACTGGGCCTCCTGTTGTTTCAAACGCCTCTTTACCGTCGGCGAACGGCGCTGGGCTTCACGTACTTCTTCGTGGGCCTGAGCTATACGCTTGCGGCGCTCAGTAAGCTGGTGGCCACCGGACCGGGATGGGCTAATGGAACGCACCTGTCACTCTGGATGCTGGAAAAGGGCGTGGATGTCACTGCCCGTGCGGGCATCTGGGAGCCTACTTTCGTGCAACAACTGTTGCTGACACATCCGACGCTAAGTACTGCCCTGCTGACCGGTGCGTTGCTTCTTGAGTTGCTGGCCTTCACAGTCTGGTGGCGGCCGTTTCGACGACCGGTGCTTCTCGGGCTGATCTGTATGCACATTGGCATCTATGTGACACTGCAGATCTCGTTTCACTTTGCAGTTCTGGAATTACTCTTACTGGCCCTGCCCTGGAGTCAATGGTTCGACGTTCTTCTGAAAAAAACCAGCCGGCTTAAGGTATTTCGTCCACTTGTCCGGCTGGCTCACTGGTGCATGGATTGAAGCAGCTCGGCTTCGAAAACTCCAGTTTCGATTGAGTCGTGCAGATAGCGTTCAAAGGCTTCCTGCATGGCCGGAGTTAGCCGGAATCGCGGATGCGCAAACTCATTGCCGCGTATGTACCGATACCAGAGATAGGCCATCAGGTCGCGTGGTGTGTTGCGCATGCGGCGCAGGAAGTGCTCCTGCTCCCAGAGATTGCCGCCATGGAAATAGCGCAAGTACAGATAAGACTCGGAAGGTGGCAGGATCACATAGCGACCAGTGCGCCGCCAGGCTTCGAGGTAGTGCGTATCACTGGTGCGGCGCAAATCAGGATAGCGGATGGTGGCATGGCGACGATGCACAATGGTGGGGGGCACACCATGCCTGAGCAATCCGATGAATGGATGAAAAAAGTAGGTTGGATGGTTAATGTGCATGAGCGTACCGGCCAGCGTGCAGGCATCGTAGCCGCCTTCAAGCAGCACCTGCATCTGACGCTTCAGTCGATCGGGATGTGACCAGTCATCGTCGTCCCACTGAGGCGCAATGTAGTCCCCTCGTGCCAGTTCCAGTGCCTGGTTACGCAGCGTGCCGATCACCAGCCCAGGCCGGGGAGCAACCCGCGCGTAAACCAGCTCGTCTGCTGGAATCTCCGCCAGCAACGCTTCGTCGAGCGGCTGCCGTCCGTTGTCAAGCACAACCAGCTCCCGATGGGGATAGGTCTGCTGCAGATACGAACGAATGGCCCGTCGCACCAGGTGCGGCCGATCGGCCGTCACCATCAAGCAGCTAACCTTTGGCCATCGCTGGCTTTTTCGAAGTTCCTGTGTCATTGCCCTCATGGTTTCAGCATCCCACGCTGCCTCCTGCCTCCACGTTCCTTGCGAAAAGGATGAAACAGCAACAGGGCATTTCGTTTTTGGCCGTAGCTTTGTTAATTCAAATTCATTGCTCCTCGGAGAAATAAGCTCAGCTACACACTATGTACACCTACGAGACACTGCAGGTGGGCGATCGTTTTACGGCTACACGCCGCATTACCGCCGAAGACGTACGCAAATTCGCCGAGCTGACCGGCGACGACAATCCTATCCACCTTGATCCGGAGTATGCCCGCAAGACACGTTTTGCCCGCCCCATCGTGCACGGCGTGTTATTGCTGGGCATTATCTCCAAGGTATTGGGCCGCGACTTCCCCGGTCATGGGAGCATCGCCGTAGCCCTCTCCTGCCGCTTTCTGCGTCCGGTGCCCGTTGACTCGGAGATCACCGTCGAGGTCAAAATTGCTGAAAAAATTGAAAAACACCGGCACATCCGGGCAAAGGTTTATATCTACCTGGACGGCAAAATTGCCGTGGGTGGCGAAGCTACTCTGATCCCCCCGTCTCCGGAAACAGCGCCCTAAGTTGTTAGCTATCGAGAAGGTAGCTTCAGCAGCGTACCCGCCGATATCATCGTCTCCAGGGCTACCTGATTCATAATCGCAACCGTTTCCGGCGAAAACGGCTCGGGCAGGTCGGAGAGAAACGCCCGAAATGGTGCTGTGCGTTCGGCCGGACGAACAATCAGCCAGACCGGATGCACATTCAACCGCGCTGGATCCTGCAGCGGAGCAAACCCACGCATGACCTGCAAAAAGACCGGTTGATAGCGTGGATACTGATCGACCGGTGAGTAGCCCGCCAGGCTGTAGATGCGCCCTTCATGTTCAATGAAGTATCGGAGCACGCGTACCGTCTGCCCCTCGGAGGTCTCCCCTTCGGCTACCACATAAACGGCAGGAAGGCCATTGACGCGCTCACGGCCCTGGTCCAGCACGGTCAGTCCTTCCTGTGCCGCCCAGTCCTCTGCCGCCTCGACGGCCGAAGCCTGCGCGGCCAGCGTAAGCACAAGCACGGCCTGCTGCTTTTCTTCCACCAGCAACACCTGACTCGGCTGATTGATTACCTGGTAGCCCACTGGCACTGGAAACCAGAATCGGAGGGTGGGATGGTAGAAAGCATTATCAGCTACGTAGCCCTGGCGTGGATCTTCGCCCAGCACGATCCCTTCAATGCGAGCATAGTAGGCGGCCTGGTTTACCCGCGCATCTGTGTCTACCTGTTGCTGCCAGCGCATCGCCAATGTTCGAATGGTCTGCTCGCGCTCGCCCGGATCGGGATGCGTCGAGAGAAACGACGGTAGACTTGCCCCGCGCCGTTCGCTGAGGCGCTTCAATGAACGGAAAAACATGGCGGCCTCGGCGGCGTCGTAGCCAGCCCGCACAGCATATTCAACACCCAGGCGATCCGACTCTCGCTCATCGTCCCGGCTGTATTTCAAAAACAGTAGCTGGGCCCCTATGCTCCCCAGTTGTAACACGTCGCCACCAGGCAGGCCCAGCACCTCCTGCCCCAGTACCGCACCGCCCAATAACGCCACCTGTCCGAGCAGCAGCTCGAAAGCCCGCTGGGAAGCATGGCGGGCAGCCACGTGGGCGATCTCATGCCCCAGCACCACAGCCAGTTGCGCCTCGTTGTTGAGATGGGCCAGTAGACCCCGTGTAACATAGACATAGCCTCCAGGCAACGCAAACGCATTGACAACCGGACTGTCCAGCACCCGAAAGACAAAAGGGGTCTCACGAAATGCTTTCGGCGTATTCGGACGGCGCAGGTGGCTGTGTGCCAGAATGACCTGTCCCAGACTGTCCACGTACGCTGCCAGCTCCGGATCGTCATAGAGACCATACTGGTGCACGATTTGTCGATCGGCCTCCTGGCCGATGCGCCGTTCTTCAGCCCAGGAGTAACCGTAAAGCCGTCGGCGGCCGCTGACCGGATTGGTCGATACGGCACATCCTTCGGCAACCATTGCGATAACCAGCCCGCATACAAGCAGATAAGCTCGGAGCCGCATCTCCTATTCTGATAGGAAGTTTACGTCAGAGACATTGAGGGGTCAGGCTCGCGCACTTTCCCGGCTTCCACCCAGAAAATACGATTTTTAGATGTATTCAGAGGTTGTAGTTCCTCCAGCAGATCCAGACGGGCTGAAGTTACAAAGCTCTGTTGAATCTGTTCGGCATGCTGCAGCAGATCCAGAATGCGCCGGGTACGGTAACGATCCAGCCCGTC
>JALSJJ010000117.1 GCA_026989375.1 Rhodothermus sp. | reverse complement strand
ATCATCAAAAACACAGAGCTTCCACCAGGACATGGCTTCACGCTTCCTTGGAGAACCGGCTGCTTCTACGACAAGATACGAAATGCCTGCCTGTGAACCGTCCAAAATATACGCGCAGATGCCGGACGCCCGATAACCGTCTGTCCGCCCTCCCCCGTGCCTTTAGTAGCCCAACAAGTGCCGTAGATTGAGCACCACACCCAGCTCCGGACCGCCCCCCACCAGATCGACACCGCCAACCAGCACCATCGGATCGGCCCGAAACACCAGCGCCGGCACCACGACGGGCCACATTGCACGGTCGCCCCGATGTTCCCACCAACGCACCCCAATGGCCAATGCCGGCTGTAGCCGTGACGTTAACCATCCAGAGAAGCCCAACAGGCGCACGGACAGCTCTTCCGGTGCAGTCCGCGAACGCTCCAGCACCGCCTCGTTCATGCTCACTTGCAGCAGCACCCCCCAGTCAGGACGTAATACACCTCCCGTCAAACCAATCGGCGTGCGCCGCAGATTACCGGTATAGCCCAACCCGCCGCCGGCCACTGCTACCATAGCCACCACCGCCACACCAGCCAGCGCGGCCGGCAACAATGTCTCGTGCTCTTTGTCCGCTTTGTCATCGTTGTCTTTTTCGTTTCCCCGGAACCATCCGCGTCCGCTGCTTCGACCACTCCGGCGGCCTTCCACGGTCCGTGCACGCTCGACCGAACGCCCCGTGCGTCGTGGCTTTCGGCCGACGATGGAACCACCGCGCTTGCCAGCTCCCCGCACCACGATGACTTCGGCATCAACAACAACGTCAATAAAAGGCGGAGCTGTTTGAGTTCGCACCATCGACCACGCCGTCAGTTGTCCATCTTCTTCCACCCCAAAAGCAATCCAATCAAGCGACAGGCTGTCAGGTACCAGACCGGCATTCACCCAGGCTTGCAACGAATCGAAAGGGATCAGGCCAAACACCTCCTCGACCGGAAATGCGTAGGTGGCCGACTCGAACACCTCGGGCCACGGCCCCAGCGCCAGGCTATCGAAGCGCAGCGACCACTCGGCCACAGAACGTCCTGCCACCGCAAAGCGAATACGCACGCGCATTGCCTGAAGCCGCACATCTTCGGGCATCTGGTTCCAGAGCACCCGGCGTCCCCGGTACAGCCCCCAGGTGGCCGGATGCCAGGCCAAGGTAAAGGAAGCATACACCGTATCGGCCGTCACTTCATAGTGATAGCCCAGCATCAGCGAATCCAGAAACGGCAACACTTCGATGCGTGACCAGGGCCCCACCTCATCCCCCACGACCTGCGCCAGCTCAGCTTCTGAGGCAGGCCAGTGCACGATCCGCAACATGCCCTGCTGCACCCGCATCTGTGCCTGTATTGACTCGAGCGATGGTAGCATGAACAGCAACCCGAAAAGCAACGAACGTCGCCAGCTCTGAACAGAAATGATCATGCCCATGGACAATTGTCCCGTCCGGTTTACCCGCATGCTCTATCTGGGCATGCCGAAGCTCCTCCTATTCAGCGGGCAACAACGGTGCCAGGCCTCGACGCATCCAGAGAAGCCAGCAACTGGCCGAGCTGTTCCAGCGAGGCCAGATTATGCACGGGCAGAAAATGATCGATGTAAGGTAGCGCTGCCCGCATGCCGCGCGTGAGCGGCTGGTAGTGCGCATAGCGCAACAGTGGATTAAGCCAGATGAGTCGATAGCAACTGCGCTGCAACCTCGCAATCTCGCGCGTCAGCAGTTGCGGGTCCCCTCGATCCAGCCCATCGCTGATGATAAGCACAACGCCGCTGGCAGGCAGCACACGCCGCAGCCACCGGTAATTGAACGTGCGCAACGCTTCGCCAATTCGGGTGCCGCCCGACCAGTCCTGAACCGTGCGCCCCACCTCAGCCAACGCCACATCTACATCCCGCAGGCGAAGCTGATGCGTGATCCGTGTCAGCCGTGTACCAAAGACAAAACTTTCAACCCGCCGTAGTCCACCCGTTATCGCGTGGAGGAAGTGCAGAAGCAGCCGGCTGTAGCGTTCCATGGAGCCACTGATATCGCAGAGCGCTACCAGGACCCGAGCCTTATAGCGCGGCACCCGCATGGCCAGATGTAACACTTCGCCCTGCCGGCGCAACGCCTGGCGCAATGTACGACGCAGGTCAGGACGTCCTCGTCTTCCTCCAGGCTGCCAGCGACGCGTGCGACGCGGCGGCATCGGCCAACGTAAGGTGCGCAGAAAGGCTCGCACGGCGGCTTCCTCTTCGGCGGTCATCTGTGCAAAGTCTTTGTGGCGCAGCACCTCATCGGCACTATAGGTCAGCACCAGCTCCACTTCCTGTTCTTCGGCCTCAGAGAGATCAGGACGCGACCGATCCGAACGCAGCGCTTCCAGCGCCCGCGCCATGCCCGGCGCCGGTGTAGTGGGTACCGGTGCGCGGGGCAGCAATGCCGCCAGCTCCTCGGGCAGCGGCATACGTCCCTGCCAGAATAACCGAAACACCTGATAGAAGAGGGCCGCCTCGCTCTGCCGCCGCACAAACACACTGAACAGGGCCTGCCGCACATCGTCCCGCTGCGCTACACCCACCAAATCCACAGCCCGCAGCGCATCAAGCACCTGATCGGTGCCGATTACCAGCCCGGCCCGGCGTAATGCCTGTGCAAAGGCCACAATCCGTGCCGTGATGTCTCCACGCAGATCCATCACGCTTCATCCTTCTCTCATCCGGGCGGCCTCCAACAGACGTGCCTGCACTTCTGGCTGAAGCACTACCTCCAGATCATCCCGGTATTTGAGCAACGCGCCGA
>JALSJJ010000116.1 GCA_026989375.1 Rhodothermus sp. | reverse complement strand
GGTCAGCTGGTTCGGTGGTCGTTGTCTGGGTTTGTGTAGGCTGGGCTGTGGATTCTGGTGGGGTGCTGGCCTTTGTGTTGGGCGCAGGCCGGTCAACGAAAACGGCTAACTGCACGTCAGGCGCCTTGCTGGAATCCTGAGGGGATGGTGTTCGGTCCGGATAAACGTTGGCTACCAGAGGCTGTGGGCTGTCCTCGGGTGTAGTAGTCGGGATATGTGCTGGAGACGGGGATGGATTGGCGGTCGTTGTTGCCAGTGAGGATGGCTGATCGTTGGCTTGTGGGGCAGATGTAAGCGGTGTGTGTGCTGGTGTTTCCACTAAAGCGGTCGTCTGGCCGTCGGGCATTTCCAACAATAGTGGCCCATTGGGGACAGGCGGATGAAAAGAGCCTGGCGCTTTTCGAATCGAAGCCGGGGAGGCTTCGGAGGGAGTGGCCTCGGTGGGGTTAGGTTCCTGCGGTAAGGCAGGAGGAAGGACAGGGGAGAGGGGAAGCAAGGATGGTTGGAAAGCAGGAATGGCCGTGTCGGATAGCCGTTCAGCCTGTTCAGGTGTTGAGGACGCGGGCGCATCAGACTGTGTATGTATGGCGACCGCTTCCTGTGATGGAGATGTGGAGCTTTTGAAGGCAGAAGTATGGGGCCAGGTGGACGATTCAGAAGCTTCCGCACCTTCTGAGGGGGTAATGAACAGGGCCAGCGCCGTCTCCAGCAGTCGGGCAAAGCGGCGCGACAGATCGTTTGTTGAGGCCTCCGAAGAAGCGGACGATGCCGTTTCTGAGGCAGCGGACAACAATGGTAACAGTTTCATGGCCCGTTATAGGTTAGGGTGACTGGCTTCCAACCGAGGTTAAGGAGGGTGGGGGTGTGTCGGATTGTTGCAGGAGGCGGTTTACCAGGCGTGCGGCCTGGTCGGGGGGGAGCGATTGTAGCAAAAGGGTACGACCGCGCCCCTGCGTTTCCAGATAAAGCAAATCCAGAATTTCAGGGGAAAGCTGGCTCAGTAGTGCGCGCCGCTGATTGTCTTCCAGGCGGGTGATAGTGGCCGCCAGCTCCTTGGCCTGAACCCGCTTGGCTTCCAGTGCAGTGAGTCGTTGCTGGACCTGAGAGAGCTGCTGCTGGGTTTGTTGAAGCAACTGGTATAGCGAAGTAATCTGACGCTTCAGACTCCAGATTGAATCACGTAGCTGATGCACGGTGTCTCGGATGGCTGTCAGGGAGTCTGCCAGCAATTTTTCCGTATCCGGCTGTAGCGAAGGCAAGAGAGAATCGGCTCCCAGGGAATCGATTTGCACAGATAGCTGACGCAGGCTGTCGAGCTGTTGTTGTACCTGCTGGACGCGTTGTGGGGCGACGTAGGGCATGGCGAAATACATGCCCACGACGCCGACAATGAAGAAAACCAGGGCCAGCAGTATGCGAAGCACAAGTTTCATGACGGACGCTGCTGCAGCTTACGGACGTAGGCACCGGTAGCCTGTTCGTCGATCCAGGCATGCTCGGCCGCTGTTTCGGCTTCCAGGTAGCGTGCGTATTGCCGTTCGCGCAGTCGCTCGAGGGATTCTTTGGCCTGGCGCCGCTCCAGTACCAGAGCGCGGGCCTCGGCTTCTTGGTGCCGTAGCTGCTCAAGTTGTTGCTCCAGGCGAAGCAGCTGCCGTTGTGCTTTTAACCAGTAGGTTTCCTGGCGACGCAACTGGGCCGGGTCGGTGGTAGAGGCGTTGGCAGCCAGTTCGCGTTGGAGCTGCGCCAGCTGCTGGCGTGCCACTTCGATGCGCTGCTCCAGTTGCGCGCGTTCTTGCTGGAGGCGAACCAGCGCTTCGACGGCTTGTTCGGTCTGGTGTTGCCGCAAGCGCAGCACACTTTGCAGTGAGAAACGGAATTTCTTGCCAGGCATAGGGTACAACAGAGATCCTCTACGACGATTGCAGGGTGTCTGCATGTCTATGCAAAAGGTCGGCCAATTCATGAGGCATGGTCAGGCAGCGTTTGCATCAGAGCGGCCAGCTCCTCGATAGGATTATCGGCTACCTCTTCGACATCCTGGCGCAAGAAGGCCATGAGGGCCTCATGTGCCAGGATGGCCCGGTCAATTTCCGGGCGGGTACCCATTTCGTAGGCGCCAACGCGGATCAGATCTTCTGCTTCCTGATAGGTTGCCAGTAGTCGGCGTGCTTCTTCAGCCAGGGCGCGATGTTCAGGGGTGGTGACGCGTGGCATGACGCGGCTGACGCTCTGCAGCACGTCGATGGCTGGAAAATGATGGGCGTGGGCCAACCGACGGGAAAGCACAATGTGACCGTCAAGAATGCCGCGGACGGCATCGCCGATCGGATCGTTCATGTCGTCGGCATCGACGAGAACCGTAAAAATACCGGTGATGGTGCCGCGTTCGCCAGGTCCGGCTCGTTCCAGCAGGCGTGGCAGCATGGCAAAGACACTGGGCGTGTAGCCACGGGTTGTAGGGGGTTCGCCAACAGCCAGCCCGATTTCTCGCTGGGCCATGGCCACACGCGTGATTGAGTCCATCATCAGCAACACATCCATGCCCCGATCCCGAAAGTATTCAGCAATGGCCATAGCGACACTGGCTCCTTTGACGCGACTCATAGCAGCCTGATCGCCGGTCACAGCGACTACAACTGAACGCTTGAGCCCTTCTGGGCCGAGGTTGTCGGCAATAAATTCCTGCACTTCGCGGCCGCGCTCGCCGATCAGAGCAATGACGTTTACGTCGGCACGGGCACGTCGTGCAATCATGCCCAGCAAGGTGCTTTTGCCGACGCCTGAGCCTGCAAAGATACCGATGCGCTGTCCGCGTCCCAGC
>JALSJJ010000115.1 GCA_026989375.1 Rhodothermus sp. | reverse complement strand
ACCCTGCCGGCTTTTCCCTTACACCCAGAATCAGCAAGACACTTGACGGCCACTTGGAGCTCATAAACCCTTTTTCCTGGCAATCAGAAAAAAACACCCCCTCAGGCCTCCGGCCAGCTCCCCCTCAAGGGGGAGCAATCTTCTCTGGTTTGGCCGCGCGAAGTGTAGCATGATGGTGTAACTACCAAGCAAAACGGTTCTTACCAAGTCCCCCCTCCCTCCGGGGAGAGGGACAGGGGAGGGGCTCTCCGACCACCATTGCTCTTGGCCCAAACGCCGGACTCCGTCCAAAAGAAAAACACCCCGCTCCGCGACAGCTCCCCCTGAGAGGGGGCACAGAGCTGGTGGATCGCCCTCAACCATAGTCGCCTCCAGGCATTGACGCCGGCGCTATCGCCGCCGCAACCCTTCTTTAATATTTTTTTCAAACACACTGCGTTATACGCTCCTCAGGCGGTTGTCTTTTTGAGAAAAAGGGCGGGGGCGATAGCCGTTCTTGTCCTGCCCATCCCATGGGAATATCCTGGATCGGATCCAATCTTTATGGATCATGGATCTGCGTATCTACGGACTGCTCTTCTCTCTGTGGGCCCTGCCTGTGTATGCCCAGCAGGTGCTCTTTCAGGAAGAGATCGATCCGACCGGTGCGTTTCCTGCCGGCTGGCAGACACGTTTCTGGGCCACGACAGACCAGACTCCCTCGCCGGGCTCCGGTGGATTCAGCTTCGTACTACGCGGCCGTCAGGCGGGCCGCCTCTGCACCCCGGTCTTCAATGCCCGCACCGCCTCCCTGGATACGCTGTCCTACCTGGCCCGCCGGACCGGCTCGTATCCGGCCCTGCACTTGATTGTCCGGGCTTCTACAGACGGTGGTCACACGTTTGCCTATGTGGTGGCCGCTGCCGGGGAGGCACTGCCCGCCTCCGACGGGCGGTGGGCGGCGATGCGCTTCCCGTTGCCGCCTTCGCTGTCCGGGACGTCCGCGCTCCAGCTCTGCTTCGAGGCCCCGGGCGGAAATAGCAGCAGTGCCCGGCTGCAACTGGACGACGTCACCCTGCACGGCACCGGAACGCTCCGCCCGTGGCCGCTTGCTGTCCAGCCCGTCCGGGTCGATGCCGGCTTTGTAGCCGTAGGCGACACGGTAGCGCTATCCTTTCTGCTGCGCAACCAGACCGACAGCACGCTGTCTGTTGCATTGCCACCCCTTTCACCGCCCTGGCAGCTTATGCAGTCTACGGTGATGCTTTCGCCGCGCCAGACCGATACGCTGACGCTTTATGTCGCCCCCACCCGACCCGACACCTTCCTTACGACCTGGCCGATCCCTCTGCAGGACGATACCCTGTTCATTCCGCTTCGCGTCACTGCCATCCCTCCAGTGCGTTACCTGGGATGGAGCCTTTCGAACCTTGCCGTCCGCGCCCGCGACACGGTACGCCTGGGTCTCCAGCTCCAACTGGACGACAGCGCGCCTGACCTGCAGGGGCTGCTGCTGACAGCACGGCTTCCACAGCGCGCGCTGGCTTATCTGGCGCTGGAACCCGGTGCCTCGCTACCGGATCCGGCGCGCTGGACCCTGCAGACGGCCCAACAGGGTGATACGCTACGGGTATTGCTGCTGGGCTCGGCCCTTCAGAGGCTGCCGGCCGGGAGCTATCCGGAGCTGCTGCGACTTCGGCTGGTGCCGGCAGACGTCTCCGATACGGTCCAGTTGCGGCTGATGCTCCATGGATTGGAGGCCACCGCAGCCACCCCGGAAGCGCCTTCCGTGGCGCTGGCGCTGCATCCCCGACGTCTGCAGCTTACCGTGCGCCCGCGCGTGGCACAGGCCGTATTGACTCCCGATACGCTACGCCTGCCCGCCACGCCAGTCGGTACCCGCCGGTCGGCCACCGCCTATCTGAGCAATCCCGGCGGAGAGCGCACGCTACACGCCCGTATCAGGCCGGCCGCCGATCCCACGCTGACCGTCTCCCCTGATTCGGTCGCAGTTGCACCGGACGATACCGTGCGCATAACGGTTACCTTTGAACCAACGCTCCGGAACTTCGGCTGGCGCGTGGCCACCGTGCGCATTCAGCACGACGGATCCGGCAGCGATTCCCTGCTGACGATTGAAGCCACAGGCACCGGCGGCCTGGGGGATCCCACCGAAGAAGGCGCCGTCGATGTAGCCGACCTGCAGCGGGGCATCCGCTACGTGCTCGGGCTGGAAGAACCCGAAGCGCAGGACCGCCTGGTGCTCGATGTGGCGCCTTTTCCCCATGGGGACGGCTGGCTGCGCCTGAACGATCTGAGCGTGCTGGTGCAGGCCATTGTCCGGAACGCCTGGCCCGACGGCCATCCCTTGCCCACACCGCCCCCGCTCCGCCCGCCAGCAGGAGAAAAACAGAACCTCCCTCTTGTGCTGTACCTGATTGCCGAAGGAAGCAGCCAGACCCGTCTGGAAATCGAAGCGCCTCGCCCTTTTGGTGCCCTGCAGCTCGTTCTGCCGCCTGCTTTGTATGATACGATTCAGCAGGCCCTTCCCCCGAACGCTCGCCTTCAGGTAGGACGGACCCTGGACCGCCTCACCCTGGTGCTGTATCGCTTCGATGGGGTGGCTTTCCCTTCCGGACGCTACCGGCTGGGCACGCTGCAGGCTGCCCGCGCCGACACGCTCCGTCCCCTGCGCTGGGTAGCCGTTGACGAAACCGGCCGCTATCTGCCCACAGCAACCCGAATCGCCAACGCTACCTCCATCGAACCCGCACCTCGGCAGCCCCGCGTTTTCCCTCCCTACCCCCAGCCTTTCTTCCCATCCCGGCATACGGCCCTTGTACTTGCCGGCACGCTTCCAACACCCAGCACGTTTACGCTGGAAGTGTTCGACCTCCTGGGACGCCGCCTAACCTACAGGCACGGCCACTTTCCTGCCGGCGCCTTCCAGTACCGCTGGGATGCCCGCAACGCGCAGGGCCGTCTCCTGCCTTCGGGGCTCTACCTGCTTCGCCTGCGCATCGCGGACGTAACCCGGACCTTTCCGATCGTGATCCTTCACTGAAGGGCGCATCCATAGCGCCTGCGTGCCATTCGTGACAGTTCCGTGCGGCTCGTGCCCGACGCTGTATCCCGACGCGCAGCCTTGCTGTATAAATCAAGCGCAAAAAACTACAGAGGGTACAGGACATGCGTGCGATTCTCTGGAGCCTGCTGCTAAGCGGTTTCTTATCCGGCTTTGCCCAAGCACAGGACCCGCCATTTCGAGCCAGGCGACCGGCCACGCAGCTTACCGGACAGGTAATGGACGCGTCCACGAATCAACCGCTTGAAGCGGCTACCATTGCCGTCTGGCGCCTTGCCGATTCGACGCTGGTCACCGGCACCGTAACGGATGCGGCCGGACGCTTTACCATCGAAGGGTTACGGCCCGGTCGTTATTACGTAACGGTCAGCTTTATTGGCTATCAGCGGCAGATGCTTTCTAACATCATGCTTCGTCCACCTGTCTCTCTACGTATCGATTTGGGCATCATTCATCTGGAACCCGACACGGCCCAGCTCCAGGAAGTGCAGGTGACGGCCCGACGCGCCGCTGTGGAGATCGGCATCGACCGCATCGTTTACAACACGCGCGACCAGCTGGTCAGCATCGGCGGCGCCGCCGTCGACGTGCTACGCAACATTCCTTCGGTGGAGGTCGACATCGACGGCAACATCAGCCTGCGCGGTAATCAGAACGTGGCCATCTTGATCAACGGCCGCCCTTCGGCCCTGCAGGGCGAAGCCCTGACCCGTTTTCTGGAAGGATTGCCAGCCGACGCCATCGAACGCATTGAGATCATCCCCAACCCGTCGGCCAAGTACGAACCCGACGGCATGGCCGGCCTGATCAACATCGTGCTGCGCCGGAACCGCAACCTCGGGCTGGGAGGCAGCCTGACGCTGGGCGCCGGCACCCTCAATACTTACAACGCCTCCGGTCTGCTGACCTATCAGCGCGGCCGCCTCAATCTGACGGCCAGCTATGGCTTCCGTACCGGTGAGCGCCCCATCGAAGGGACCCGATTTCGCGAGAATCGCTATACCGAGCCGCTCTCTTATCTGGAACAGCTTGACCGCGGCACCCGGGGGCGCTACGCCCATAACCTGAACACGACCCTGGAGTACCGCCTCAACCGCTACAATTCGCTGGGCGTTCAGACCCTGCTCAGTTTTCGCGGAGGCCACACAGAAAGCCGGGCCCTTTATCAGAATCTGGACGACACGCAGACGTTAACCTCGCAGTACGAACGCCAGACGACCGGCAACCGCAACGACTTCAATACCGATTTTCGCCTCTTTTTCCGGCGGATCGTCACGCCTTCCCGCCACGAATTGACGGCCGAGCTGCGCTACGAGCGCGAACGCGAAGCCAATCTGGAGCATTACCTGCAGCAGTTGCTCTCGATCGAAGGCGATCCGCTCGAGCTCATGCGCCGCGAACAGAACGACCAGAATGAACATGGATCGACGCTTTCGCTCCAGCTCGACTATATGCGCCCGTTGAACAAGCAGCTCCGCCTGGAGGCCGGCTACAAAGGCGACCTGAACATCAACGACTACACGCAGGACTACAACCTCCAGGGTAACGCGCCCCGTTCGTTCGCCAACGCCTTTCGCTACACGCTCCAACGACATGCCGCCTACGGCATTCTGAACTACGACCAGAGCTGGTGGGGCGTGCAGCTCGGACTACGCGCTGAGCAAGCCTACACCGCCTTCGAGCAGAAAACCCTGGGCGCAACCTACCGCCAGCACTATTTCAACCTGTTCCCTAGCCTCTTCCTGAGCTTCCGTCCAACGCAAACGCACCAGATTCGGCTCAGCTACAGCAAACGCATTCGCCGTCCCAACACCTGGCAGCTCAATCCGCTGAACGATCTGCGTGACCCGCTCTTTCGCCGTCAGGGGAATCCCTACCTCGATCCGGAATACACCCACGCGTTTGAACTCAGCTACGCCTGGCTCACCCCCTCCTTCACCCTGACCCTGACGCCGTACTACCGCTACACCGTCGATGTTATCCGCTGGTACGAAACGCTGGACCCGGAAAAGGGCACTTCTATCATCACTTTCAAGAACCTGGCGTCGCGGAACGACTGGGGCTTTGAGACCATCGGCACGCTCCGGATGGGGCAGTGGCTGAATGCCTACGCAAGCCTGAACCTCTTCCGGGTTACCACCGATGGCAGCAACGTGGACACCGATTTCGGTAGCGACGCCATCGGCTGGAGCACCCGCCTGAACGCCACGCTGAACATCCGACCCGGGCTATCCATCCAGCTCTCCTACTTCTACCGTTCGCCCATGGACATCGAAAACGGCCGCATCTCGAGTCGCTCAATGGCGACGCTGGCCGTGCGACAGCAATTTCTAAGCAGACGCGCCAGCCTGAGCCTTCGCGTCAGCGACCTGTTCAATACGATGCGGATCCAGACAGAACGGGAAGACGAACTGTTCTACCAGCGCTTCTATCGGAGCTGGAATGCGCAACAGGTATTTTTGACCTTTACCTATACCTTTGGACGGCAGCCACAACGCCGGAACCGACGTTGGAACCGAGAAGAAAATGCTCGTCCTGAAGGCATCGAGGAAATGTTCATCCAGCAGTAAAGGCTTGCCGCCCCCGATATCAGCAAAACCACAGCCCGGGCCCATGTCTTAACCACGAGGCATGGGTTTTCTTGTGAAAAAGACGAACAGAATAGTGGCACGTGTCCCGAGCTGTCCTACCCAGAACAGGAATATATTCCAAGCGGAGAAGCCGTCAGAAGCTGATGCGCGTCAGCGACACCATGAGCATAAATCGGGATCCACTCCCCATCAGGCGACTCCGGGGGCTACCCGCCGTTGCTATACGCAGGCCCCAGGAACGCACCTGCAATCCTGTTCCCCCGTAAAGCATAAGTGCTCCGTCACCACCGGTCAGCACCCCTCCGAAAACGGGTAGCATCGCCCACCGGGTTTCGGCTCCCAGCACGAATTGCGGTACCCGGGCACCATTTGCTGCGGCTCGGTTGAGTCCCATCGACAGCGCTGCATGCAGTCGGGTTGGTCCCCCCAGCCAGTAAGTTGCCCCCAGATGTAGGGCAGTCGGCAGCAGCGTGATCACAGTTCGTTGCTGCACCTGTACATCTTCGTAGGCAGCCCGTGCCAGACTGTCGAGCTGATGCTTGAGGTAGGCTCCCAGATCGTTGTTAAATTCCGTGCGTAATCGATCCACATCAAGCGGCGCCCCGGCAAATGTAAATACTGCGTCGCCGCCAGGTGTGTAGCGTCGTACGCGCTGCCAGCGAAGAAAACCCAGGTCCGTCAGACTGGCCCCCAGCAGCAACCCGGGCAGTAGCCGGTACTGCACGCCCAGCGCAATACCCGCTCCCCATCCCTGTTGTCTTAACCCTGCCATCTGGCGAACCAGCCCATCACCCGCCTGCTTATTAAGTCTTGGATTATCAAACAGATCAAACCCCTGCAGCAATTCACTGGCTGCTCCGGTTAGATCCAGTGTGTAGGCGTAGCGATGCTGCACTTCTGTTTCGCCAATCGTGACTGTGGAGCGCAGCGTACCCCGTACGTAATGGCTACCCAGCAACAATCGGGGAGCTACGCCAATAATCAGGTCCGGGCTCAACTTGCGCGCGTATCCTACAACCAGTTCCTGGTAGCTCATGGCCTGAAACTCGCCATCAACCGGTACGGTGCGTGCTTGCTCGGTCCCTTTCAACAACACGTCCAATAGTCCCCGGTTCATCCATAGCCGTTGCTGCTGACGGACGCGCCAGGCTACGCCCCAGGCCGACCACCAGCCAACATGCATCAGGGCCAGGGGAGTCACCTCCACAACCTCACCCACCGTACGCCAGTTATTGGCACTGCCAAACCAGCTATCGAGCATGCGATCCACCTCAGCCGGTGTCAGATGTCGCCCGGCCGCCAGATATTGATTGTACAGATCAAAGCGGACCAGACTTCCCCCCAACAGTCCCCCGAACTCCATTGTGCGAAGCCGAAATCCCGTTGCCCCGACGTTCATCAGGGCCGCCGGATTCAACAGCAGAGCATCCGCCCCCGAAACGGAAGCCGGACTAAAGCCAGCCTGGGCGGCCCAGGCTCCCAGTCGGGCATACTGGCCCGTAGTCTCCTGAACGGGCAGCATGAGCCCTACCATCAGAGCGACCCATCGTAGAAAACGCGCCATGACCCTTCTTTCTGGCTAATTAACGCGCAAGCGGTAGCGGAAATATCCCTGCAACTGCAGGCGTAACGCATCGGTAGCCCGAAGGCGTACGGCCGCCACCTGCTCGGCAGGCGTCCGCACCTGTATCACCAGTCGCACCCAGCGTCCCTGCTTCAAGCGCGCCAGTTGATCCTGATTCAACACAACGGAGGTCTCGCCTTCTCGGTAGGAGGTCGCAAAGCCTCGATCATCCACAGGAGCGGCCATGATCTGGAGCGTAGCATCGGCTGGAACACGCACGCCAATGGGTTGGCTGTATGCGTCCAACAGCTCAAGTTGCATAGCCGCACCCAGTGGCATACCATTGGCATACCGTAGCGTGAGCCGTGCCTCTTCCACCTGTAGATCTTCCTGCGGGTCGGTTGGCAGCTCAAGCGTGCTCAGATCCAGTGCGACCGTATCCTGCACCTCGATGACTTCCCCGGCAATGTGCAACGGGATGCGCAGGCCGGCCCTGGCCGTCACTACCAGCGGCTTACGTAGCCGTACCGTTCCATTAGCCACGACCCGCCCTACAACCCGCAACTCCTCCGGTAGCAGGCTTAAAAACTCATCGATGTTGGAGTTCGTCCCGTTTAACACATATGTGCGCGTAACAGGCCGGTCGGGATCGTCAGTCCCTACAAATGGCAGCCGGATGAGCTGTTCGGCGCTGAGGGGTACCCCATTGTAGCTTAGAGGAGCCGCTATCGGATCGTTCGGCGCTACAGCATACACCCCTCGTCCCTGCAAAAAGCGCGTGGCGCCATCGGCGGTTCGCCCCAGCACCGCCAGGTACAGTGTCGCCTCTCCCCCAACGTTTGTGGTCAGACTGAGCGATAGCTCAGTATCTTGCACCTGAAGGCCACTGACGCGCTTGTTCAACGTATTCAGCCTATCTACGCGAGAAACCCGGGCTTCTGCATCCAGAGCCACGTCCAGCCGTCCATCTCCATTGGCATCGTCTTGCAGGTCGGCTACCAGCGCATGGACCTGTACCCTGGCCTCTTTCAGGTCCAATCCCTCCAGGCGCACCGTAGCCTGCACGGAATCCGTTGCTTCCAGCGTGCGAACCTGCGTAGATGTCTCCAGCCTTCCGTAAATACGGTAGCGTAACGTGTTCTGCGCGGGATACAGACGCAAATCGCGTAGCGGCAACGTCTTGGTTACTGCCACCCCACTGGTAAGGCCGGCAAACAGATACTGGGCCGGGGCGTCACCCACACCTCGCACAAAGCGCACCACCAGCGTATCACCGGGTCCGTAAGGTGGCTTTCGAATATCGGGAAAGCTCAGTTGAAGGGTGTCCAGATTGATATCCAGCGTGCTCAGCAGGTTTTCCAGGACCAGCCAACCGTCGGCCAATGTTACATAGTCACCGACGTCGAATGTGACCTCATCACTTGCTATCGAAATTGCTCCATTGGTCTGAAATGTCTCGCCCCGTGGATAGAAATACAGCGCATCGAGCCGTACCGTCCCCTGTAGTGTCATTTCCAGCCGATCGCTTGCCGTAATCTCTACGGGAACGGTACTACCAGGTGTCGAAACCGTTGCGATGGCATCCACTTCGCGCGCCACCACGCCAAGTTGCACCGGCACCGTTACCGTCTCTCCCGGTCCCACTGTAACCGGTCCTAACTGCAACGTCTCATACCCGGCCGGATAGGTTCCGAAGGGCTCGCGTATCTGTATTCGAAGGGTTTCAATCTGCAACGTCACGGGCAACTGGTTATGAAAGGTAAGCTGCAGGTCGCTTGAGCTCAACTCTGCGCCCACCAGTTGGCTTTCCCCCGCGACGGCAATTCGTTGCTGCTGGATCTGCACGATCTGTCCCGGAATGGCAGCCCGTGCCCGCTCAGCCTCCAGGGTGGTCGTCCATACCCGCAATTGAATTGTTCCATTGGGTTGCGCTCCCCCTCCGGGAGTCCCCAGATCCAGCTCATATATCAGGTCGGGCACCAGCCGTTGCCCTGCCAGGCTTGCCATACCTGTTGTGGTCTCACCGGGTATCGGTGCGCGTTCAAGCACCACTTCCTGCAGCAATTCTCCGGTATCCGCATAGCGAATGCGTAGCCGCGGAGGACCGGAAGCTCGGCTATCGGTCAGGGTTACGTCCAGCCCGTTGTAGAGCGACACGTGCAGCTCGTTAACGCCTCCACGGGCACTGCTGAGCACGATCTCGGTCCCCTCCTGGAGATCGATAAATTCGGTTCCTAAATCCAGACGAGCCGGTGGAGCAGGAAGGGATGCTTCCAGCGGCAGCACAGGTACCGGCATGGTCGTATCGACCAGTGCCAGTGGGGCGATGCGAAGCACCTGCAGATCGAAGCTGTATGAGGCGCGCAGCTCCTGTTCCAGGACACTGCCAACGCCGGCGCTTACCGACACAGGGGCCGGCGTGGCACGCTCGGCCAGCGTACGACTGAGCGCGTCGAGCTGCACAAACTCCTCCAGCTCCTCCTCCACCACCAGGGCCAGCACGTTGTCCGACTCCACCCGAAAAAGCGTGTCAACATCCTGACGCGTCGTGTCGATCAATGCATCAGCTCCTTCCTGAGGCCCCAGCAGCACGAACGTTTTTTCCATCAATAAAGGCATCTGCAGCGCTGATTCAAAAGAAAAGTCAGGGGCCCCGGTGGGCATCTCGCATCGGCTGAGACTCACGCAAAGCAGCAGTCCCAGTCCTCCGACAAGCACGCGTCGCATCAATCCGAAAACCGTCTGGTCTAACTTGAAAGCATCGTGCGCTTCACTCTCAAGGTATCGGCCCGGATTGATGCCGGTTAAATACGTACCCGTTCGTAGTCTACATTTGCCGCAGGCCCTTGGCCACCATCTCCAACGTGTAGTCTATCTCTTCAGCCGTATTGTAGTAGGTGGGTGAAAAGCGCAGCATACGATTACGCAAGGAAATTATGATCTGACGCTCCTGTAGAAAGGCGGCCAGGGCCTCGGGCTGCGTATGCTGCACGGTTACGATGCCGGAAGCATGGGCCAAGTCATCCGTGCCGTACCGTGTCAGTCCAAGCCGCTGAAGCCCTGCAGCCAGCCGTTGCTGCAGGGTCAGCACACGACGAGCACACCAGTCCACCCCGAGTTGCAGATATTGCTTCAGAGCGGCATGCAGCGCCACAATAGCCATCTGATTGGGCGTGCCCGTTTCGTAACGCCGGGCATCCGGGTAAAACACCAGCTCATAATCGCAAAACCGATCCCAGTCCACCGGACCATGTAACCAACCGGCAGGCGGATGCAGCACCTCCTGTAGCTCAGGTCGCACATAGCAGATCGCCAGCCCCGGAAGCCCGAGCAACCACTTGTGCGTGCCGGCGGCCAAGAAATCAATGCCGGTTGCTTCCACATTGATGGGCAGGGCCCCCAGTCCCTGAATAGCATCCACACTTACCCAGACACCACGCTCATGACAACAGGCGACGATCTGCTGCAGGTCGGCTCGAAATCCTGAGAGGAACTGCACCCAGCTCAATGTGAGCAGCCGCGTCCGCGGCGTAAGCACCCGAGCTATGTCATCTACGGTAAACGTCCCCTGCCGATGAGAAATCCAGTCGATTACGACCCCGCGACGTTGCAGGTTCAGAAATGGATAGACGTTGGCAGGAAACTCACAGGCCGGGATAGCGATCCGGTCGCCCGGCCGCCAGTCGATTCCCTGCGTTAGCAGCCCCAGCGCTGACGAAGTGTTGGCGGTGAATGCGATCCGCTCAGCCCTGGTCCCCAGCAGCGTTGCCACAAGTTGCCGGGTCTCTTCGATAACGGACATTAAGGCTTCGAAATGATCAATAGGGCCTCGAAGACGCTGGCGCAGGTACCGTTGCACGGCTTCTGCGGCCGGATGGCTGAGCGGCCCTGTAGCTGCATGATTCAGATAAATCTGGGTCTGTGTATGGGGAAAGCGACGACGCAAAGCACGTAATTTTCGTGAATCCTGCATCTTTGCGGTCCGGTTACGTTTCAAATTTGCGCTACCACTTGTTTTGCCTCAGATTGGTATCACCTGGCTGTGCGCCTCCAGCAGCGTCCGTGCTTCAACCGGCCCCAGATTGAACAGCATATCCAGTGCTGTCATGCCCGGCACAAATCCTTCAAAGTTCTGCCGGTATATCGGCTCTTCAAATCGAAGTACCCAAACCTGAGGCGCGACAGCCTGATCGATCGATGCGGTCGCCTCGGGCAACAGCAACGTGTCCGCCGCCAGTACCCGTGCAATAGCCGCCATCGAAGTAGGACGGCCTACCAGCTCTGAAGCTCGAACCACCGGCGTGTCTATTTCAAAAAGCTGTAGCGTTAGCAGAAATGTGGCACAGGTAAGGGCACCCAGCGTTTTCCATGTCTGTCGAAAAATTGCTTCCAGACGCGGCTCGTAGAATTCAAAGTAAGGCGTTGTACGATAGTTGTAGCAGAAAGCCCGCCAGTGACGACGCGACCAGTCGCGCAATTGGCCGATAGCTGCCCGATCAATTGGCACGCCATGCTGATGCGCCCGCAGAGGTACTGAAATCCATTGCCATCCCTGCGGATTGCGCAATCGTGTCCGATTATGGTAAGACTGTCGGCTGTACTGGAAGGTGTCTGCCAGTACCAGACGCTCGGCCCGTAATGCCAGGGCAACGCGCTCCAGCCGGGGAAAATACTCGGGAGGCACAACGGCCAGCATATCTTTGCACCGGTATGCTTCCAGTCCACAAGAACCGGCCGTAATTTAACAGTCACGAAGCACTGTATTGCGAAGGTCTCTTTATTCCGAGGTGCCCTGCACATGTTCGCCCCTCATCCTGCGCCTGGTCTGGCACTCAAAATGGGATGTCTGGCCATCGTTTTTCGCACCGTTTCCCGACCGAAATGCAGCGGAGAACCTATAGCGCCGCCTCCTTTTACTTATGCACCAGGACTTTCCGAGATCGTCTTGATAGCTCAGAAGGCACCATGTCTTTCGTGCTTTTGCACCCTACAGTCAATGCGTACTTCGGAGCGTAGCGCCATCCTCGGCTGTGCAGGCAAAATCGATGCACGCTGCCAGGCTACCTGCCATATTTCATTTGTTTCTGGATACCGACACCGAGCTGCGGTGAGAAACACGCTGCGTCGCTGACAACCTGCTACGAATCCTAGAACGGCAGTTATCAACTTCTGGTTACTCCTGATGAAGCGCCAGGCTTCCCGGATTCGACGCATACCGCAAACGCCTACCAACTGATAGATGGCCGCCAGCTCCTGTTCCTCTGACCGGAGGTTGACGTTGGTGCCCAAACCACTGCTCTGTCCTTAACAATGGATCCACCAATCGATGCATAGTCCCGGTACGGTTATGTCTTCCGGCGCCGCTTCCACATCCGCCACAGCTACCGGAAACCAATCCGATAAACGGACCTTTTAAGCAGCAATTCCGCCAGTTACTCGGTTCGACAATGCGAACTTCATTTCTTATACTGGCCTTGCTGATTGCGATCGGGGCTGTCATTTTTGCGCTGCAGAATCCGGGTTACCTCACGCTTCGATTTGGTCCCTATCAGACTGAGCAGTCCACAGCGCTGGTGGTGCTGATCAGTTTTGCGCTGGGTGTTCTGGTAGGCCTTCTGGCCAGCATCCCGAGCCGCCTCAAGCGCGCCCGTGAAATACGCCAGCTTCGCAGGCAACTGAGCGCAACCGATAGCGCATCCACCGCTCCTCCGCAGCCTGGTTCGCCCACCGAACATCCGTACGGATGACTCAACAAGCGGCTCAAGGTTGTACGCGCTTTGCCCAACGGCCTCACAAAACGGGGCGACCGTCGGCAACGGACCTGATCCTTTCGGTTACTATTTATCGAAGCAGTTACAACACTGGACCCTGTGAGAAACCGCCATCACTGTCAATCGCTATTCAGCGATCAGAGAACGCATCGGACAACCGTGGAACAGATCAATCAGCAGGTGCCGCATGCACGAAATTATGTACGGTGTTCACCCGAGTAAACAGAATTCTGAGACCACGTACTTTTATCGCTGGCATACACCGAATGATTTGCAAATACGTGCCCGATTGGCACGGGCATTACAGCTATCATGGTCCTGATGCTACTTCGGATCGGACGACTCACTTTCGGTCAGGATGGATTTAACATTGCGACGTCCGCAGGCCTTGCAGCCTGGCGATCGCGTGGCCGTCGTGGCTCCGGCCAGCCCTCCTGATCCCGAAAAGCTGGAGGCCGGCATTCAACGGCTGGAAGCGGCAGGACTGATCGTGGAGCGCGGCCGCACTCTGTCGGCCCACCGGGGCTACCTGGCCGGCGACGACCAGCTACGCGCTGAAGAGTTGAACCATTATCTGCAGCGTACCGATATCCGGGCCATCTTCTGCGCCCGCGGTGGCTACGGCTGCCTGCGCCTGCTTCCGTTGCTGGACTATGCAGCAGCTACCCATGCCCCCAAGCTCCTTATCGGCTATAGCGACATTACCGCCTTGCATCTGGCCCTGCTACACCACGCGGCCCTACCCGGCCTCTCCGGTCCCATGGTAGCGATCGACTGGCCCTTGATCGACCCTGCAACGGAACAATGCTTCTGGGAGCTGGCCCGGGGCGCCACTCCTGATCCATTAAAACCCATCGGCTCCACTTCGCCACGCGTATTACAACCCGGCACAGCCGAAGGCCTCCTGATAGGAGGTACGCTGTCGGTACTCGTACGGTTGATCGGCACGCCATATCTACCTGATCTGACCGGCGCCATTCTTTTCCTGGAAGACGTGGGCGAAGCCCCTTACCGCCTCGACGGTATGCTGGCCCAGTTGCGCCTGGCGGGTGTACTCGACCGCCTGGCTGGCGTCGTGCTGGGTCACTTTACGGATTGTTCCCTCAACGTCTCCACTCCCTCGCTCACGCTTGAAGAAGTGCTGCACGATTATTTCGGCACCGCATCCTATCCCGTAGTGGCCGACTTTCCCTACGGGCACGTTGCCATAAAAAATACTTTGCCTGTAGGCGTGCGGGCCCGACTGACCGCCGACGAAACAGGCGTCCGACTCTCGCTACTGGAACCCGTTGCGCGATAAATCAGTCTTGCTTCCGGGCTTTTCCGAAAAAATTTTTCAGTAACTCCGATCAGAAAGCCCTATACTTCGGCCGTCAACCCGGTGGCCTTGTCATGCGCGCGTCCGCCAAACGCCCTCCCATACGCCTGGCCGTCTTTGCCTCGGGCACCGGCACAAATTTTCAGGCTATTCTTAATGCCATTCAGGCCGGCCGTCTGTCGGCGCAGGTCGTTCTGTGCGTAAGTGACCGCCCGACAGCCGGTGCGCTGGAGCGCGCCCGGCGGCACGGTATTCCTACTGCGGTCCTGTCCCCGAAAGACTATCCGTCCCCGGAGGCCTTTGGCGAGGCGTTGCTCGACCTGCTGCGCACCCACCACGTCGAACTGGTCGCACTGGCCGGCTATCTAAAAAAAATTCCCGACAATGTGGTAGCCGCTTACCGAAACCGCATCCTGAATATTCATCCATCGTTGTTGCCTGCTTTTGGCGGACCGGGCATGTATGGCCGCCACGTGCATGAAGCCGTGCTGCACTACGGCGTGCGCTGGACCGGTGCCACGGTTCACCTGGTGGACGAAGTGTACGACCATGGTCCGATCGTGCTGCAGGAACCCGTGCCGGTCCTGCCCGACGACACCCCGGAAACGCTGGCCGCCCGGGTGCTGGAAGTAGAGCATCGGCTTTATCCTCAGGCGTTACAGCTATTTGCTGAAGGCCGCATCAAGATCGATGGTCGCCGGGTTCGTATCCTGCCTCCGCCCCCTGAAAACCATCATGCATAAGCAATGCTGCACCAACCCCGAACCCATGAAGTACCGGATTTGCAACCCATCCGACGGGCGCTTCTGTCCGTTTTTGACAAAAGTGATCTGGTCCCGTTTGCTCGCCGTCTGACTTCCGTGGGTATCGAGCTGATTTCTACCGGCGGCACCGCACGTACACTCCGTGAAGCCGGATTGCCCGTACGCGACGTTTCGGAGCTGACCGGCTTTCCGGAAATCCTGGACGGACGCGTCAAAACGCTGCATCCGGTCATTCACGGCGGGTTGCTGGCCCGTCGCAACGTGCCCGAAGATCTGGCTCAGCTCGCGCAGCATGGCATCGTCCCCATCGACCTGGTCGTCGTCAATCTCTACCCCTTTGAACAGGCCATTGCTCAGGCGCCTGAAGACGAAGCCCTGGCCGTCGAAAACATCGATATTGGCGGTCCTACGCTGATCCGTGCGGCCGCCAAGAATTTCTTCTTTACGGCTGTTGTGGTCGATCCGTCTGACTACAACACCGTAGCCGAGGAGCTGGAAAAGCAACAGGGTGCGCTGACATTGGCCACACGCCGTCGTCTTGCCCGGAAAGCTTTTGCCTGCATAGCTGCCTATGACCGAGCCATTGCCGCCTACCTGGAAAGCCACCTGCAACCGACTGCTCCAGAAATCCTGCCGCCCCGTCTGACCCTCGACCTACCGCGCGTGCAGATCCTGCGCTACGGTGAAAACCCGCATCAGCCCGCAGCGCTCTACGGTGAACCGGAGCGCTTCTTTCGCCAGCTTCATGGCAAGACCCTCTCCTTCAACAACCTGCTGGACCTGAGCGCAGCGCTTCGATTGATCGATGAGTTTCGGGAAGCCGACCCCACCTGTGCCATCCTGAAGCACACAAATCCATGCGGCGTCGCTACCGCCAATACGCTTGTCGAAGCCTATGCCCGGGCCTTTGCGACCGATCGGCGTTCCCCCTTCGGCGGCATTGTTGTGGTCAACCGCCCCCTCGACCGCGATACGGCCGAGGCAATCGATCAGGTCTTCACCGAAGTGATCATTGCTCCGGACTTTGAAGAAGGCGTGCTGGCCTTCCTACAAAGAAAGGCCAACCGACGCATTATTCAGCAGCTTCGTCCGGTCCACGAGACGTTAGACCTACGCTCGGCTGTAGGCGGCCTGCTGGTCCAGGAACCCGACGCACCCCTTCCTCCCCTGGAAGTTCTGCGCAGCTCCTGGCGTGTCGTCACCCGACGTGCTCCTACCGAAGCGGAGTGGCACGACCTGGATTTTGCCTGGCGTGTTGTCAAGCACGTCAAGAGTAACGCTATCGTTTATGCCCGCGACCGAACTACGCTGGGAATCGGGGCCGGACAGATGAGCCGGGTGGATGCCTCCGAAATCGCCGTACTGAAAGGAAACCGCGAAGGTCACGACTTTACCGGAAGCGTGGTTGCCTCTGACGCCTTCTTTCCCTTTGCCGATGGTCTGCTGGCCGCCGTCGAAAGCGGCGCCCGTGCCGTCATTCAGCCGGGCGGCTCCATTCGGGACGAAGAGGTGATCCAGGCAGCCGACGCCCACGACGTAGCCATGGTCTTTACCGGCACCCGACACTTTCGCCATTGATGGTATACTTTTTGGCGGGTACTGGATCTATTTGCCTGCCGGTTTACTATTTTAAAGACGCACGCGGCCTGCGTAGCCGCCAACGAAGAACCTTCCTGGCCTGCCTGCACAGCGCCGGCTGGCCCGGATTCAAACCAGATGTGTAACCTATGGGACTGTTCAATTTTGCTACTGACATTGCCATTGATCTGGGCACTGCCAATACACTGGTCTACATCAAGGGACGGGGCATCGTGTTGAACGAACCCAGCATCGTGGCCGTACACCGCAACACCCGCAAGGTTATCGCTATCGGCCGCGAAGCCCTGCAAATGCACGAGCGCACACATCCCGAAATCGAAACAATTCGCCCTCTCAAAGATGGGGTCATTGCCGACTTTGAGGTCGCCGAGCAGATGATCCGAGGATTCATTCGCAAGGTCCAGCGCAGCTGGTACACTTCGATCCGTCGCATGGTCGTCTGCATTCCCAGTGGAATCACCGAGGTGGAAAAGCGGGCCGTGCGCGACTCGGCCGAGCACGCTGGTGCCAAACGGGTCTACCTGATCAGCGAGCCCATGGCTGCTGCCATTGGGATTGGCTTAAACGTCGAGGAGCCCGTGGGCAACATGGTCGTGGACATTGGCGGGGGTACTACCGAAATCGCTGTCATCGCCCTGGCCGGTATCGTAGTCAACGAGTCGATTCGCGTCGGCGGTGATGAACTGGACAATGCCATCATTCAGTACTTCAAACGTAACCATAACCTGCTGATTGGCCAGCGCACCGCTGAACGCATCAAATGCGAAATCGGGAGTGCTATCGAACTTGATCCGGAACTGGAGCTCTCGGTCAAAGGACGCGACCTGGTCACCGGCATCCCCAAGATTCGAACCATCTCTTCTGAAGACGTTCGTGAGGCGTTGCGCGACCCGGTCAGCCAGATCGCTGCTGCTGTACTCCGCTGCCTGGAACGCACGCCGCCAGAGCTGGGCGCCGACATCCTGGAACGGGGTATTATGCTTACGGGAGGCGGTGCCCTGCTGAAAGGTCTTGATGCCTTGATCCGCAATCGTGTAGAACTGCCCATCTATGTAGCCGAAGACCCGCTGACGGCCGTGGCCCGCGGCACCGGCAAAGTGCTGGAAGAGCTCGAACGTTACGAGCGAGTGTTGCTCTGACCATGACGCGCACGCACTGGTTTGTTGATGTCCTCCTGCTGTTGATCGCCCTGGGCCTGGCGCTCAGCCTGCTGCTTACGCATAACAGGCCGATACTGCAGGGCCTACGTGCCCTGACCCTGGAGCTGGCGGCCCGGGTAGAAGCGCGGTTGGCCTGGGCAGGCCATTACTTTCGCGCCCTGGAAGAAAATGAACGCCTCCGTGCAGAAAACATTCGACTGGCCGGCGAGCTGGCACGCGCCCGCGAAGCTCTGATTGCCAATGAACGCCTGACCCGCCTGCTGGCGCTGCGCGACACCCTCCGCACACTGCCAGTCCGCGCTGCTCGAATCGTGGCCAAAGACATTACCCGGCAGCGTAACTTCCTGACAATTGATGCAGGTTGGGCTGACGGCGTACGCCCTGGCATGGCCGTTGTTGACGATCAGGGCATCATCGGTACGGTCGTCCTGGTGACTTCGCATTATGCCCGGGTGCTTCCCTATCTAAACACAGACTTTCGGGTAGCAGCCCGCATTCAACCTATTGGTGCCATGGGTATCGTCCGATGGGATGGCGAACAACTCCATCGCCTCCTCATGGAGTCGGTCAGTCGAACCGAACCGGTACAACCCGGCATGCTGGTAGTCACCGCTCCATACAG
>JALSJJ010000114.1 GCA_026989375.1 Rhodothermus sp. | reverse complement strand
GGATAGGCCACTTCCGATAAGCGTTGCAGAAGCACCTGCCCAGAACCCCAGCGTCGCACCCTGACGACCGGGTACAGTTTCCTGATACGTGGTGGTATAATGCCAGACAGCCAGCAAACCGGCTCCGATGCTTACCAGACAGCCGGTATAGCTGATCAACACGGCCATGAATGATCGCTGGAGTATGAAGTGCATGACAAGCATCCCAAGAAGCGTATTGGCAACCGCCACAACCGCTCCACTCAGGAGAATGGAGGGAAGCTTTTTTTGCATAACACCCGTCTTTTTAGGACAAAATTTACAACCCTATAATTTGATTTCCAAAGCGAGTTGAACGTCGTACGACCTCTGTGCTACTCAAAAGCAGAGGGTATCGGGAAAGGGTGACAACAATCGGATTGTTATCTCTATCTACCGAGGACAGAAGGATCGCCGATCCGGGTTGGAGGCCCTTCTTGACAAACGCAGAAAGTTTGTTCATGAACTGCTGGCTTCCGCTGCGGCCATTTCTCCGGCTTTCCGGATTTTCACCCGCAGGTGCATCTGGGCTGCGCCAGGCGGGCAATCGGCGCGCGAAACAGTGAGCATTAAGACAAAACCGTGTGTTTTGCAGGGGGAGTATTTGAAGACAATCAACCCCCGAGGGATCCAACCCTCTATCCGGCAAACAACCATTGCACCAGATAGATCGCCATGAGCATAGCGGCTACATCAGCGATCAGTCCGGCCGGTACAGCATGGCGTGTCTTGGTGATGTTGACGGCTCCGAAGTACACCACCAGCACATAGAAAGTCGTTTCTGTGGAGCCGAACATCACAGCGGCGATTTTGACAAAGAGGGAATCCTCTCCATACTGGCGGATCAGGTCGAGCACAACGGCCGCCGATCCGGAGCCGGTCAGGGGACGCAGAATCGCCATGGGTAGCACTTCCGGGGGAATGCGCAGAGGGTGCAGCACAGGACGCAGCAGCTCGATCAGAAAATCCATGGCCCCCGAGGCGCGAAACATGCCGATGGCAAACAGGATCGCCACCAGATAGGGAATGATGCGAACAGCGACGTCAAACCCTTCCCGGGCACCTTCGACAAAGACCTCGTAGACAGGCACCCGGCGCAACAGCCCATAAAGTGGAAAGCCTACGATCAACAGGGGTAGGATCAGGAGCGATAGCGTTTCGATCAGTGTGCGGAAAGCTTCCATGGTATGTCAGGCGTCTGTTTCGGGGTGATCGGAATTGGGGGGGTCAGGCTGCAAGGGATCAGTCCGACGGTAGGCTGGCAGCCGGCCCAGCAGTCTGGCAGCGAGGATGGCCACGACGAGTGAGGTCAGCGTGACCAGGATGATCGGCAGGATCAGCTCGTTGATCGCCGCGCCCATGATGGCCATAAGCAGCACAGGGGGCACGAGCTGTACGCTGGCGGTGTTCATTGCCAGCAGCATAACCATCGCATTGGTGGCCGTGTTGGGGCGCGGGTTGAGCTTCTGGAGCTCTTCCATGGCCTTGATGCCCAGTGGTGTGGCTGCATTGCCCAGGCCAAGCATATTGGCCGTCAGGTTCAGCGTAATGAGGGCGAAGGCCGGATGATCACGGGGCACGTCAGGAAAGAGCGGCCGTAGGAGCGGTTGGGTCCAGCGTGCCAGGTGTTGTACGAGCCCGGCTGCTTCGGCAATGCGTAGCAGGCCAAGCCAGAGCGCCAGCAGACCGATGAGCCCCAGGGCCAGCGTAACGGCCGTTCGGGCAAACTCAAAGGCTGCGTCGGTAATAGCCTGCAGACGCACAAAGCGCACGGGCGCAAACAGCACAGCCGCCGTGGCCAGCGAGTCGGAAATCAAGGTCAACGTATGGAGCGTGCCGCGCAGATCGTTCTCACGCGGTGAGGTTACCCGGCGAATGGTGGCCAGCGGTTCGGGCACGTCTACGTCCCGAGCAAAGCGTAGCTCTCGGCCGGTGCGAAACTGCACCAGTTCGCCCGCATAGGTTGAGTCCGGCACGGTCGCCACGCGGTAAAATGCCTGAAACGTGGCCGGGTCGATCCGTACCACGACGGGCTGGTGGCGGGCCTCCGGACGATAGCCTTCGGGAAAGGTGAGGGTGACGGGCAAGGGATCGCCGTTGCGGTAGGTGTCACGCACCAAGTCACGCACGTCCGAGGCAATGGCGAACACCAGGCTGAAAATGATCAATCCGGCCCAGATGTAGTTCAGCATAGCAGTAGCAGGCTGTGTGCATCACGAATCCTGCCGCAAACATAGCACGACGTGGAAGAAATTGCCAGTGGTCAGTTCGAAGCGGCTGATTGTTCGAAATACTGGCGGAGGCGTCTGGCGCGGTCCTTTCCGACAATAGCGGCCAGCGCTTCCAGGTTGGCCTCGCGCACGCGCTTTACCGAACCGAAATGCTTGAGCAACTTTTCGACCGTACGCGGACCGATGCCGGGAATGTCGAGCAATTCAGAGCGCAGGACGCGTCGGCGCTGGCGGCGCTGCATGGTCACGGCGAAGCGGTGCGCTTCATTGCGGACGCGTTGCAGCAGTTGCAGGGCGGGACTGGTTTTGGGGAGTTGGTAGGGGGCTGGATCGTCCGGGCGATAGATCTCTTCCAGCCGCTTGGCCAGGCCGATGACGGGAAAACGTCCGCGTAGCGACAGGGTGTCGAGCGCTTCCAGGGCGCTGGAGAGCTGTCCTTTGCCGCCGTCAATCACAACCAGGTCAGGCCATGGGCCGCCCTCGTCCAGCAGGCGTCGATAGCGCCGGGTGATGGCTTCGCGCATGGCCTGGTAGTCGTCGGGCTTGCCTGGGGTAACGCTGCGAATCTTGAAGGTACGATAGTGGCGTTTGCTGGGGCGTCCATCTTCGAAGACTACGCAGGAGGCCACCGTGTCGGTACCGCCCAGATGAGAGATGTCAAAGCATTCGATACGGCGGGGCAGGTGAGGAAGATGCAATGCTTCCTGGAGGGCATGGACGGCTTTTGGAATGCGTGCCTCTCCGCGTTTTTTCTGAGCCAGTCGCCATTCTTCGAGCAATAGCCGGGCGTTGGCTTCGGCCAGGTGCACCAGCCCCGCCTTGTCACCGCGCTGGGGGACGCGCAGGGGTACTTTTTTGCCTCGACGCTCCCGCAACAGAGCCTCCAGCGCGTGCGGATCTTCCAGTTCGTGCGACAGGAGTACTTCATCCGGGAAGAAGACTGCTTCGGCATAGTAGTTCTCGACAAAAGCCTGCAGGAGCGTGCTATCACGTTGCCCTTCGATGCGGCGCAGATAGCGGTGGCGGCGACCGATTACTTTACCTTCGCGCACCTGAAACACTACGCCACAGGCCACATCGTCTGAACGGTCGACGGCCAGGGCAAATACATCGCGATCGGCAAAATCGTGACTGACGATTTTCTGGCGTTCAGCGTGCTGTTCAAGCAGCCGGATCTGATCGCGTAGCTCGGCGGCCCGCTCAAAGTCCAGCGCAGCCGCCTGGGCTTTCATCTCTTCCCGAAGCTGGGCAATGAGCGCCTGCGTCTTTCCGTTCAGCAACTGTTCAATCTGACGAATGGTAGCGTTGTAATCGTCTTCAGACTGCAGTCCGACGCAGGGAGCTGCGCACTTCTTAATGTGATACTCCAGGCAGGGCTGGTATTTGCCAGCGGCAATTGCTTCGGGCGAGAGATTCAAGTTACACGTGCGGAGCTTGAACAACGAGCGGATCAACCGCAACAGCCGGTGCATCTGGCCGACGTCGGTGTAGGGGCCGAAGTACTTTGCGCCGTCTTTGCGGACGCGACGGGTCGGAAAGACGCGAGGAAAGCGCTCATTGGCAATACAGATATACGGATAGGTTTTGTCGTCGCGCAGGTTGATGTTGTAGCGGGGTTTGAGCTGCTTGATCAGGTTGTTTTCAAGGATAAGCGCTTCTGCCTCCGTATCGGTGACAATGACTTCGACGTCAGCGATCTTGCGCACGAGCGCCTCAAGCCGACCATCGCGTGGACGGCTTTCCTGGAAATAAGAGCGGACGCGCTGGCGCAGGTTTTTCGCCTTGCCTACGTAGAGCGCCTGGCCCGTAGCGTCGCGGTGAATGTAGACGCCGGGACGATTGGGTAGATGAGCCAGTTTGTCCTGCAGGGCAGCATTCATGGCGTCCATACGTTCGCCTGAAACCGGCCAGGGTTCCCTGGTAGTCCCGGAACCTGGGTTTAGGAGGGACATATTGCTTTCCCAACAGCGGTCGTTTCAGCTATTCGGAGCAGAGTATGTCGGAGCCCGTCGCCGCAAAGGTGCGCTTTACGCGCTATGAAGATTTCCGCCGGTGGACGGAGCAGCAACCGGGATACTGGATCCTTGTCCATGGAGCGCCTATGCCAAGTCTTTCTCCGTCGCGCATTCATCAGGAAGTCGTGCAGCGTCTCTTCGTTTCGCTGGCCCGTGTTGTACGTCAGGGCCGGCGAGGGTGGGTTTATGTGGCTCCGCTGGACGTCAAGCTGCGGGAGGACACGATCTATCAACCGGATCTGCTGGTGGTGCTTCGGGAACATGCCGATCGACTACGACCCACGCACATCGAAGGCGCACCGGATCTGGTGATGGAAGTGCTGTCGCCCGGTACGGCTCATCTGGATCTATGGGAGAAACGATACGACTACGCGCAGGCTGGCGTGCAGGAATATTGGATCGTGGATCCTGAAACGCAACACATCGAGCTGTACGTGCGGGAAGGCGAACAATTCCGACTGCATGCTGGTGCCCGGTGCACGGGGCGTCTCCAGAGCGTACGCTTGCCAGACCTGGAGGTAGAGCTGGAGTCCCTGTTTCGGGAGCTCTGAGCGGGCACGAAGTGGCCAGCAAGGCGTTCTGTAGACGCATCGTGAGGCGTCTCGGGTTAGCGCATGCAATGGCCTGATTTACGTGATCCGCGCCACCGGGCAATGGTTGCCAGCCTGGTGGTTTCGGTCCTGATGCTTGTTGGAAAGTTTACCGCCTATCTACTTACGGGAAGTGCTGCTATTTTCTCGGATGCCGCCGAGTCGTTGGTGCACGTGCTGGCAACTGTCTTTGTCGCCTTCAGCCTCTGGTATGCGCTGCAACCCCCCGACCTGAATCATCCCTATGGCCACGGCAAGATTGCTTACTTTTCGGCTGGCTTTGAAGGGGCGATGATTCTGCTGGCCGCCGCTGGCATCCTGTATACGGCGGTGCAGGACCTGCTGTATGGGACGACATTGCGGCGGCTGGGACTGGGAGTGCTTCTGACAGCGCTTTTTAGCCTGATCAACCTGCTGCTGGGGCTTTACCTGATCCGGGTGGGACGGCGGCATCACAGCCTCGTGCTGGAAGCAAACGGACGCCATGTGCTCACGGATATGTGGACCAGCGTGGGCGTGGTGGCGGGCGTGGCGCTGGTAGCTTGGACCGGCATGCGCTGGTTGGATGCGCTTGTTGCGATCGTCATAGCGCTTAACATTCTGCGGACGGCCGTTAAGCTTCTGAGGCAGGCTGTGGCTGGCTTGATGGAACGCGTCGATGAAGCGGATACCCGACAACTGGTAGACGTACTTGACGAAGCCGTCCGGCAGGGCATTATCTCCGACTACCACCAGCTCCGACATCGCCGTACGGGAGATCAGCTCTGGGTGGAATATCACCTGATGCTTCCAGGCGAAGAAACGCTGGACGAGGCGCATGCGCGGGCGCATCAGGTGGAAGAGGCCATTCAAGCTCGTTTTCCTGAGCGACGCGTCTATGTGACGGCCCACCTGGAACCCGAACATCATGAGCAGGCCCATCCCGCCGGCCATCAGGAACCTGCAGATCCACTGACAGCCCGAATGAAACGGTAGGTGCCGAAGCGGCAGTCCTTTGTTGTAATTTGAGCAGAACACCAGACCGAGTGGACAGCGATGGTACCGGTAGCGCTGCGTCTGAAGAACTTCATGAGCTATGGAGAAGCCGCGCCTGTGCTCGACTTTCAGCAGTTTCAGGTAGCCTGCCTGTCGGGCAACAACGGTCAGGGCAAGTCGGCCCTACTGGATGCGATTACCTGGGCACTCTGGGGAGAAGCGCGTAAGACGAGTGACAGCCGCAAGCCCGACGAGCATCTGCTGCGGGTGGGGGCACACCAGATGGAGGTGGAGTTTACTTTTGACCTTGAAGGCCAGCGCTATCGCGTACTGCGCCGCTACACGCGCTCCAGCTCGGGAAAGACCAGCAGGTCGGAGTTGGAGCTTCAGGTGTATGAGCCTGAGACCGGGGCCTATCGGCCGCTGACAGGTAGCTCGGTGAGCGAAACGCAGCGCCGTATCAATCAACTGCTGGGTATTGACTATCAAACCTTCATCAATGCTTCCTTTCTGTTGCAGGGACGGGCGAACGAGTTTACCCGCAAAAAACCCGGCGAACGAAAAGAGATCCTGGCCCGGATTCTGAACCTGGACCGCTATGAGCGGCTGGCCGAGCTGGCGCGCGACGAGGTGCGGCAAGCAAAAGCGCGTGCCGAACAACTGGAACGGCAAATTATGCAGATCCAGGAAGCCCTGCAGGAAGAACCTGCCCTGAAAACACGGCACAGCACCTTACTGGCGCAGCAACGTGCCCTGGAGGCCGAACGCGACCGGCGGCGTCAGGAGCGAGATAGATTGCAGGAGCGACGTGTACGTCTGGAAGAAGCCCGGCGACGTCTTGAAGAACTACGTGAAGAGGAACGCCTGCAAGCGGCACGTCTTCAGGAGGAACGCGAGCGGCTGGCCGGGTTGGAAGCCCAACTGCAGGATCTGGAGCAACTGCTGGAGCGGCGCGAGGAGATCGAACGGGCCTATGAGCGCTACCAGGCATTGCAGGAAGAACGGCGCCTGCTGGAAACCAGGCGCGACCAGTACTGGGGTGTGCAGAAACAACTGGACCAGGTCAAGGCCGAGCGCGACCGGCTGCGAGCTGAGCTGGAGAAAAAGCTGGAGCTGACGCGCAAAGAGCACGAACATGTGCAGCGACGGCTGCAGGAGCTGGCAGCGCGCCTGCGGGAGCGTCCGACGCTGGAAGCACGGTTACGGGCAGCCCTGCAGGCCCGGCAGGAGATGAATCAACTGGAAGAAAAGCGACAGCAGCGCAGGGCGCTTGAGGAAGAAATCCGTAAAGTGTCTGAGGCGCTACTGTCTGAGCAGAAACAGTTGGAAGGCCAGCTGAACTCCCTGCGCCGTCAACAGGAGCAGGAGGCTGAGGTGTCCGAAAAGCTGGCTGAACTGGAGGCTTCCTGCCAGGCGCTCGAACAGGAAGTCGTGCACTATCGGCAATTGCGTGAAGAACTGGAACAGTTAAAAGAGGAGGGCACAAGAAAGCGGCAGGAAATCGAGGGATTGCAGGTCCGGCTGCAGGAAATAGAGCGGCAGCAACAAGAGCTACAGCAACGCTACACCACGTTTTTACAGGCTGAGGCGGATGTTTGTCCGGTGTGCGGTAGCACGCTGGATCCAGAGCACCGGCAGGAGGTGGAACGGCACTATCGGGAGCAGCTTCAGGAGCTGGAGCGCTTGCTGGCCGAAGGGCGTCGCCAGCTTACCGAGCAGCAGCAACAACTGGAACAACTCCGTAAGCAGTATCGGAGACGACAGCATGAAGTGGAGCGGCGGTCGCAGGTGCCGGAGCAACTGGCTGCTCGGAAGGCCCAGATGGAAGAGCTGCGACAGCGTAAAAAAAAGCTGGAAGAACTGAAGCGCCAGATAGCCGCACTTAAAGCACGACTTGAAGCACGAGATTTTGGACAGCTACATCGGCAACGGCTGGAGGCCCTGCATCGGCAACTGGAGGCGATACCGTTCGATGAAGCACGGCTTGAAACGCTGCGGCAGCGTGCGGCCGAAGCCACTTCGCTGCGGGAACGGCTGGAGGAGCTGGAGATGCTGCAGGGACAGCGCGAAAGCCTGGAGAATGAGCAACAGCGTCTGGAGCGGTTGGAGCAACATTATCGGCACGAGCTGGATCAGGGAGACACGATGCGGAGCCTGCAGCAGCGTATCCAGGAACTGCAAGAAAAATTGCAAAAGATCGGCTTCGAGCCGGCACGTCTTCAGCAGGTGCAGCAGGAGCTGGAAGCGCTGGGCGACGTCAGCGTCCAACTGCATCGCCTGTTGCACGCCCAGGAGCATCTGGCTAAAGGTCGTCAGGAGCGTGAAGCATTGCAGCGGCGTATTGCTCAGGAAACAGAAGCCCTGGCGCGGTTGCGTCAGCAGCTGGAGCGACTGGAGCAGGAACTGAAGGCCTGGCCGGAAGTGCAGGCGGCCTGCGAAGCAGCCCAGCAACAGCTTGAGGCTTCGGAGCAGGCGCTACGTGAGGTGCAGCAGCAGCTTGGTGAATGCCAGGCCCGTCTGGAGCAGTTGCAGACGCTTCGCGCGCGCTGCAAGCAGCTCCAGCAGGAGCTGGAGCAAGTGCAGCATCACGAGCGACTGCATCAGCATCTGCAACGGGCCTTTGGAAAACATGGGATTCCTTCGCTGATTATCGAACAAACCCTACCCGAGCTCGAAGCGCGTGCCAATGAGCTACTGGAGCGGCTGACCGACGGGCGCATGCACGTTTATCTGCGCACGCAGCGGACCAAAAAGTCCGGAGGGACAAAGGAGACCCTGGATATCATCATCACCGACGAGCAGGGAGCCGCCCGGCCCTACGAGACGTTTTCGGGCGGGGAAGCTTTTCGCGTTGACTTTGCGCTACGGCTGGCCCTGGCGCAGCTACTGGCCGAACGCAGCGGTGTGCGTGTGCGTACGCTGGTTATCGACGAAGGCTTTGGCACGCAGGACCCCCAGGGGCTTCAACTGCTGGTCGAAGCGATTCAGGCCGTGCAGTCCGATTTTGATAAGATTCTGGTGATCACGCATCTCAGCGAGCTCAAGCAGGTATTCCCGGTGCGTATCGAAGTCGAGAAGGATCCGGTTGAAGGATCGCGCTTTGAGCTGGTCGGTGTGTAGGCCTCAGGAGGGGATCGGCATGCGGCGGGCACGTCGCATCAGCAGCAGGCCTCCGATGATCCCAGCGCCGCCCAGTAGCTGGGCCGTTGTTACCGGTTCATCCAGCATCAGGTAACCCGAGACCAGGGCAACCACCGGAACCAGGTTGCCGAAGGCAGCCGTGTGGGAAGGACCCACATGCCGAATGGCATGGTTCCAGAAGGCCAGAGTCAGGCCGGTTGAGAGCGTGCCCGAAAAAATCAATGCGGCCCAGACGAAGGGATCGACCGCAGCCCATTCGATCGTGTCGAGATACGGTAGCCCCAGTAGCGCCAGGACGGGATAAGCCAGCAACAGCCCGAAGAATGTCAGGCTGGCCGGATCCATACGGTGTACGTAAGGCTGGCTGAGCGCCGTGTACGCTCCCCAGGCAACAGCCGCTCCGGTCATCAACAGGTTGCCCAGCAGGGCCTCCTGGGAAAAGCTCAACGTGCGGGGGCCGTAGATCACCACAAGGGCTGTTCCGAGCAACGAGCCCAGTAACCCGATCCAACCCAGCAGGTTCAAACGGTCATAGCCTCGGAGCTGACTGATCACAGCCGTCCAGAGGGGAGCGCTGGCCATGATGAGGGCGGCACTTCCGGCGGTTGTCAGGCTCACCCCGACAATGAAAGCCACCTGGTATACCACATAACCCAGTATGCCCAGCAGCAGGATGGCATAGCCATGCGTGCGCATCGGTTCAAAGAAAGACGTGGAGGTTCGCCGATAGGCGCGGGCATGCAGCGCTCCCAGCACCAGCAGGGAAAAGATGAAACGCACCAGATTGACCACAAACGGATGCATGGTGGCCAGCGCTACCTTGAGGATTGGAAAGTTGATGCCCCAGACCAACACATCAAACACCAGGGCCAGCTCATACTTGAGACGGCTTTGTGACATCGTCCTTCAGGGCTTATGGCGGCTGGAGGACGCTAAATATCCGCAAAGCCTCTTTCTGTTTTGATAGCTTCCCGTTAAATTTGTAAGCAGACAGACCGGTGCAGAAGCGATGCGGGACGCGGTAAGGCAGTACAGCATTGGCGAGGTCGCGCGGCTGACGGGACTGGCACCGCACGTGCTACGGTACTGGGAGACCGAGTTTGAGGTGCTGCGGCCGCGAAAAGACGCAGCCGGACGGCGACGCTACTCAGAAGAAGATCTGGCACTGGTGCGTGAAATTCAGCACCTGCTACACGTGGAACGCTATACGATTGAGGGAGCCCGGCGGGTGCTGGAGCGCCGGCAACGGTTGGGGGATGCCGCAATGCGCGCGCAGTTGCTGGCGTTGCGGGCATTTCTGGTCGATTTACTTCAGCAGCTGGAGGCCATGGCTGCCCGTGAAGAGCCCGCAAAAGGGAACCCCGATGCCGCTTGAAGCATTTGCAGGCCTTGCCGATCATGCATGATCGGGGGCTTGCCAGATGCCGTCGGGACGTAGCGCAGCCCGGTAGCGCACTAGCATGGGGTGCTAGGGGTCGTGGGTTCAAATCCCACCGTCCCGACTGAGCCCCGCCCTGGAGGGCGGGGCTTTTTTTGTAGTGACCTGACCGATCGGAATCGCGCGCAAGAGCCCCGACAGATCTACGGCGCCTGTGCAGCTTTTGAGTTTCAGTTGAGGTGTTTGTGCTAAAATATTAACCTTGAATGTGAATAATGTATAAACAAAGAAGATGTTTTATTTATGCTTTTTAAATAATTTTTGTGACAATGAATTAATTCGTAAAAAATAAAGCAGAAAAGGGCTTCCGTTTCGTTGTGTTTTAGTGAAAGCGCTACCGATGCTATTGTTTTTGATAGACATGGTGCTTGACGGGCAAGGAGCGATGTGCGTTATTGCTGCTACGGAGCGCGACATGCATGCTATCGCTTGGACGTCATGCGAAAGGGTTACCTTGCTTCTCGTCGGTGTGCTATAAGATCCACTCCTGAAAGTAGTGGGAAGCAGGGGCTTGTGGGTCGGGGGAACGCCAGGCTGGTACGTGCGGCACGACCTTGCCGGGTACCGAAGGGTCTTATTACGGCCCCTGAGGGCCAGGTAACGACGACCATCGCCTGATTTTCCACCTGGCGACCCCGGCTGCCACTCTTTGACAGGGGGGACGAGAACCGCAGCGCAGGCCGGGGCGCCATAAACCCCGGGTTGCGATGCACCGGAAAGATCAGCAAGCTCATCACACGGCACAGTTTGAAACACACGAACGTGATGCCTGCGGCATCGGCCTTGTCTGTACCCTGACCGAAGCCCCCTCGCATACCATTGTGCAGGACGGTCTGCAGATTCTGCGGCGGTTAAGTCACCGTGGGGCCTGTGGTTGTGACGAACGCACGGGAGACGGAGCAGGCATCCTGGTCCAGTTGCCAGATTTGTTTCTGCGCGCGGTGGCCCGGGAAGAAGGCATCCGGTTGCCGGAGCCCGGCGCCTACGCCGTCGGCATGTTGTTTCTGCCAAAAGACCGGGCTCTGCAACAGGCCTGCCGGGAAGATTTCCAGAAGCTGGTGCAGGTCGAAGGACAACAGGTGCTGGGCTGGCGCCGGGTGCCAACCCATTCCGAAGTGCTGGGCGTGTCGGCTGCCGCAGCGGAACCGGCTGTCTGGCAGGTTTTCGTACAGGCAGCGCCCGGTCTGGACGTGGACGCTTTTGAACGCAAGCTGTTCATTATCAAACGCCGAGCCCGCCATATCATTACCTGCCCGGATTTCTACGTGGTCAGCCTGTCGGCGCGCACGCTGGTCTACAAAGGCATGCTCACGTCCGACCAGCTCAGCGCTTACTATCCAGACCTGACCGATCCGCGCTTTGCCAGCCGGATGGCCCTGGTGCATTCGCGTTTCAGTACCAACACCTGGCCTCGTTGGTCGCTGGCCCAGCCGTTTCATCTGCTGGCGCACAACGGCGAAATCAACACACTGCGGGGCAATATCAACGCGTTACGCGCCCGCGAGGCCCTGCTACGTTCGTCCCTGCTGGGAGACGACCTGGCGAAAGTGCTGCCGCTCCTGGACGAGACAGGCAGCGATTCGCAGATGCTCGATGCCATGATCGAGCTGCTCTATCGGGCTGGACGCTCGCTGCCCCATGCCATCTTGATGACCATTCCTGAGGCCTGGACGCATGCCGACGACATGGACGATACCCGCCGCGCCTTCTATGAATACCATGCCTGTCTGATGGAACCATGGGACGGCCCTGCGGCGGTCTGTTTCACCGATGGCCGCTACGCCGGGGCCGTGCTCGACCGTAACGGCTTGCGCCCGGCCCGCTACACTGTCACACGCGACGGGCTGGTCGTGCTGGCATCCGAGGTAGGCGTGCTCGATCTGGCACCGGAACGCGTCGTCGAAAAAGGGCGACTGCAACCTGGGCGCATGTTTCTGGTGGACCTGGAGGAAGGGCGGCTGGTGCGCGACGAAGAAATCAAGGCTACGCTGAGTCGGCGTCGGCCGTATCGCTTCTGGTTGCGGTCGCATCTGCGAACCGAGGCGCATCTGCCACCCGCGCAGGCGCTACCACGGGGTTCAGATCTGGATACGCTCCGGCGACAGCAACGGCTATTCGGTTACACGCTGGAAGAGCTGCGGATGATTTTGGCGCCCATGGCCCAGCAAAAGGATGACCCTGTCGGCTCCATGGGCGATGACACGCCGCTGGCCGTGCTGTCAGACCTTCCACGGCTGATCTATGATTACTTCAAACAGCTCTTTGCGCAGGTGACCAATCCACCGATTGACGCCATCCGTGAAGCGCTGGTCACTTCGCTGCACACTTATCTGGGCGGCGAGGCTAACCTGCTGGATGAAACGCCCGAACAGGCCCACCGGCTACGTCTTGAACATCCGGTGCTTACGCCGGAGCAACTGGCAGGCGTCAGGGCGCTTGACGAAGAGAACCTGCGGGCCGTTACGCTCAGCGCTACGTTCAACATAGCAGAGGGCGGCAAAGGCCTGGTGGCCGCTTTAGACAGCCTGTGCCAACAGGCCTCCGAGGCGGTGCAGGAAGGGTTTACCATCCTGGTGCTCTCAGACCGGGAAGCCGGCTCGGGAAAGGCCCCTATCCCGGTGGCTGTGGCAGTGGGGGCCGTACATCATCATCTGATCCGCATGGGATTGCGGGCCCGTTGTAGCCTGGTGGTCGACAGTGGCGAGCCGCGTCAGGTCCATCACCTGTGCGTGCTGGTCGGCTACGGGGCCGACGCCGTCTGTCCCTATCTGGCGCTGGAGACCGTGGCCGATCTGGTACGGATGGGGGAAATTACCGGACTCCACGTCAAAGAAGCGCAGCAGCGCTATATCAGAGCGCTCTGCAAGGGACTGCTCAAGGTGATGTCCAAGATGGGCATCTCGGTGTTTCAGAGCTACCGAGGCGCCCAGATTTTCGAGATCGTAGGATTGCACAACGAAGTGGTCAAGCGGTGCTTTGCGGGTACGGTGTCGCGGCTGGGAGGGGTAGATTTCGAGGTGCTGGCTGAAGAAGTGCGTCTGCGCTATGAACAGGCCTATCCATCCAGGCCGGTAGCTGTTGTCCCGACGGACGCGCTGGACCGCGGCGGCTTTTACCAGTGGCGGCGTGGGGGCGAGCACCACCGGTATCATCCGCTGACGGTAGCCAGATTCCAGCATGCCGTTCGGGCGCGCGATCCGAAGGATTACGAGGAATTTGCACGCCTGGTCAATGACGAAAGCCGACGCCTGTGCAAGCTACGGGGGCTGCTGGAGTTCGTCCCGGCCAAGCGTCCGATCCCGCTGGAAGAGGTTGAGCCCTGGACGTCTATTGTCCGGCGCTTCAAAACGGGGGCCATGTCTTTGGGCTCCATCAGTAAGGAGGCGCACGAGGTACTGGCCGAAGCAATGAACCGCATCGGTGGAAAGAGCAATACAGGCGAAGGCGGAGAGGATCCTGAACGCTACGCCCGTGACAATCCGCGCCGCAGCGCCATCAAACAAGTGGCTTCTGGACGCTTCGGGGTGACGATCGGCTATCTGGCCAGCGCCGATGAGATTCAGATTAAGATGGCCCAGGGCGCCAAACCGGGCGAAGGCGGCCAGTTGCCGGGCGAAAAGGTGTATCCCTGGATTGCCCGCGTGCGGCATTCGACGCCCTGGGTAGGACTGATTTCGCCCCCGCCGCACCACGACATTTATTCCATTGAAGACCTGGCCCAGCTCATTTACGATCTCAGGCAGGCCAATCCTACCGCTCGCATCAGTGTGAAGCTGGTGGCCGAAGCAGGCGTGGGCACGATTGCAGCCGGGGTCGCCAAAGGAGGGGCTGATGTGATCCTGATCAGCGGGCATGACGGAGGTACCGGCGCCGCGCCGATCACGTCCATCCTGCACGCCGGACTGCCCTGGGAGCTGGGGCTGAGCGAGACGCACCAGGCGCTGGTGGCTAATGGCCTGCGCGAGCGGGTGATCGTGGAAGTGGATGGGCAACTTCAGACCGGGCGCGATGTGGCCATTGCAGCGTTGCTGGGGGCGCAGGAGTTCGGTTTTGCCACCGCGCCGCTGGTGGCCATGGGATGCATTCGCATGCGCAAGTGCCACCTGAATACCTGTCCGGTCGGCATTGCCACGCAGGATCCGGTGCTGCGGCAGAAATTCACCGGCCAACCAGAGCACGTCATCAACTACTTCTACTTCGTGGCTGAAGAGCTGCGCCGGATCATGGCGCAACTGGGCTTCCGGACGGTCGAGGAGATGGTCGGGCGCGTGGACCGACTGCGCATCCGACCAATCGATCACTGGAAAGCCCGCTATTTGGACCTGCAGCCCCTGATTAAGAAGGTCGAAACGCCGGAAACCCTGCGGCCCTTCACCCGGAAGCCGCCCGCGCCACGCCACACCCCTACGCTCGACGAGCGTCTCCTGCCGCGTCTTGAGCCGGCTCTGGAGCGCCAGGAGCCCGTTCGACTGTGCGTGGCTATTCGCAATACGGACCGAACCGTCGGGGCGCGCATCAGCTACGAAGTCGCTACGCGTTACGGGGAAAACGGGTTGCCCGAAGACACGATCTGGATCGACTGTGAAGGCGCCGCGGGCCAGAGCTTCGGGGCTTTCCTGGCGCCGGGCGTGACACTACGCGTCATCGGAGAGGCCAACGATTACTTTGGCAAAGGACTCTCCGGGGGCAAGCTGATCATCCATCCGCCGAAGTCGGCGGCTTATCCGGCCGAGTCCAATATCATTATTGGCAATGTAGCCCTCTACGGCGCCACTTCCGGGGAAGCGTATATCCGGGGACGTGCTGGCGAACGCTTTGCCGTGCGCAACAGTGGGGCCCGCGCCGTTGTGGAAGGCGTGGGCGACCACGGCTGCGAATACATGACGGGCGGACGCGTGGTCGTGCTCGGTCCGACTGGCCGCAACTTTGCCGCCGGCATGAGTGGCGGAATCGCCTACGTGCTGGATGTGGATGGCCTGTTTGCCGAGCGCTATTGCAACCTGGAGATGGTCGAGCTCATGCCGGTGGTTGAGGAGGCCGATATGGCTGAGCTGCGCGAGATGATCGAGCGACACTACGTCCATACAGGTAGTCCTGTAGCTCGCTGGGTGCTGGAGGATTGGCCCGGCATCCTGAGCCGGTTCGTCAAAGTCTTTCCAATTGACTATCGCAAGGCGCTTGAGCGGCTGGCGCAGACGCAAGAAACCATGGCGAGACGACAGCAGCTGGCTGCCTGACTCACACTCTGTTGTTCGCAAAAAAGCCTATGGGTTCCCTGCGAGGTTTTATCGAAATCCCTCGAGAAAATCCCGAAAAACGACCGGTCGAAGAGCGGATCCGGGATTTTCGAGAGGTGTACCGGCTGCTGCCGGACGAGCGCGTGCAGCAACAGGCTGCTCGCTGTATGGATTGCGGTATTCCGTTCTGTCATTCCGGGTGTCCACTGGGCAACGTGATTCCGGAATTTAACGACCTGGTGTACCACAATCGCTGGCGGGAGGCCTACGAGCGGCTGCGTGCCACGAACAACTTTCCGGAGTTCACCGGTCGCATATGTCCGGCTCCCTGTGAGTCGGCCTGTGTGCTGGGCCTGATCGAGCCCCCTGTGACCATCGAACAGATCGAATGGGCGATTATTGAGCGGGCTTTCCGGGAGGGATGGGTCAGGCCCGAGCCGCCGGCACGTCGGACTGGCAAGCGGGTAGCCATTATTGGATCAGGGCCGGCCGGGATGGCCTGTGCCGACCAGCTGAATCGGGCTGGCCACTGGGTGACCGTCTTTGAACGGGATGATCGCCTTGGCGGGTTGCTGCGCTATGGGGTGCCTGACTTCAAAATGGAAAAGTGGGTGATCGATCGCCGTGTGGCCCTGCTGGAGGCCGAGGGCATCACGTTTCGAACCGGCGTGTGGGTGGGGCGTGACTATCCCGTCGATCAGCTTCGGCGCGATTTTGACGCGATTGTTCTCTGCACCGGCGCGACGCAACCGCGCGATGTGAAGGTGCCCGGACGCGAACTGGCCGGTATTCACTTCGCCTGGGAGTACCTGTGGCAGGCAACGAAGCGGGTCGCACGCGATGATCTGGAAGCGGCCGGCATTCCGATTATCAATGCAGCCGGTAAGCATGTGGTCGTCATTGGCGGGGGCGATACGGCCAGCGACTGTATTGGCGTGGCCAACCGCCAGGGCGCCCGCTCGATCACGAACTTCCATATCTGGCCGGCGCCTCCCAAAGAGCGGACGCCCGAAATGCCTTGGCCCTTTCATCCGCATCTGCTTCAGGTCACCACTTCCCATGAGGAAGGATGTGAGCGGGTGTGGAGCGTGCAGACCATCGCTTTCGAAGGACGTAATGGCCATGTCGAACGGGTCATTACGGTGGACGTGGAGCCGGGCCCACCGGGACCGGACGGTCGGCGCACTCGCCGTGAAGTGCCCGGCACCCGTCGCGAATGGCCGGCTGATCTGGTGCTGATCGCGATCGGCTACGAAGGCCCTGAGCGGAGCCCGTTGCTCGAGGCGCTGGGGGTCGAACTGGATGAGCGGGGACGGGTTCGCGCCGATGAACATTTCCAGACCAGCGTGCCCGGCGTGTTTGTGGCAGGCGATGCGCACCGCGGGGCCTCCTTGGTTGTCTGGGCCATCTCTGAGGGGCGGGAAGCTGCGCGGGGCGTTGATCAGTACCTGATGGGATACACCACGCTGCCCACGAAAGGCGAAGGCGACCTGCCCTTGCTCCGATAAGCCTGTCTCGCGTATCTTGAAGACGCCTATGGAAGTTGCATCATCATCCGTTTCTGTGATTGCCGGCCAGCCAGGCGAGCACGTGGTCGTGTGGGGGCCCGGCTCGCTTTCGAACCTTGGCCCTGGCTTCGATGCGCTGGGGCTATGCATTCAGGGACTGGGGGATCGTGTCGAAGCCTGGCGTACCGAAACGCCCGGCGTTACCCTGGTAGAAGCCAATGGATTGCCTGGATCGACCATTCCGGTTGATCCGGCACGCAATACGGCCACTGTGGCAGCCGCCGCCGTGCTTCGTCAGGCAAAGGCCCGGCACGGCGTGGCGCTTCGGCTGTACAAAGGCCTTCCGGCTGGATCCGGTCTGGGTAGTTCGGCAGCCAGCGCGGTGGCCGGAGCCTGGGCTGCTAACCTGCTGCTGGATCAACCGCTGCCCCGAGAAACATTAGTGGAAGCTGTGCTTGAAGGAGAGGCTGTCGCTTCAGGCAGCCGGCACGGCGATAACGTGTTGCCGTCTCTTCTGGGAGGATTGGTGCTGGTATCGGCCAGTGATCCTACCTGCTACCGACGCATTCCACTGCCGGCTCCGCTTGCCATCGCCCTGATTCTGCCCCGCGTAGCGGTTCTGACCCGCACAGCTCGTGAGATTCTGCCCCGGCAGGTGGCCTTTCAGGATGCCGTGCACAACGCGTCGGCGCTGGCTTTCATGATTGATGCGTTTCGATCGGGCGACTGGGAAGCCGTGGGACGCTGGATGATGGCCGACCGCATTGTAGAGCCCGTGCGGGCTACCCTGGTGCCCTGCTATGAGGCAGTACGGCAGGCGGCTGTGTCGGCTGGTGCCTTTGGTTGTGCACTGACCGGCTCAGGACCTTCTATGTTTGCGCTGGCCCGTGATGCACTCCATGCTCGCCAGGTTCTGTCGGCCATGCGCGAGGCTTGCCTGGAAAGCGGCGTGGAGGTCGAAGGTTACGTTACAGCGGTTGACTTCGAGGGCGTGCGTCAGCTCTGAACTCATGACGACATCAGAACCGATTCGCTTCGTTAGCACTCGCGGGCAGGCGCCTGCCCTGACGTTCGACCAGGCATTGCTGCAGGGACTGGCACCTGACGGTGGTCTTTACATTCCGGAACGCATTCCTCAGCTGCCGGCTAAGCTCTGGCAACGTGCCTCCTCGTTTGCCGAGATGGCGGCCGAGGTGTTGGTGCGCTGGTTGCAGGGGATCTTCTCCGAAGAGACGGTTGGCCGAGTAACCACCGAAGCCCTGTCCTTTCCGGTGCCGCTGGTCTCTCTGGGTGAGGATCTGTACATCTTAGAGCTTTTCCATGGGCCGACGCTTTCGTTCAAGGACTTCGGAGCACGTACGATGGC
>JALSJJ010000113.1 GCA_026989375.1 Rhodothermus sp. | reverse complement strand
ATGCGATGCCAGCGCCTGCGCGGGTAGCCCCAGCAGGCGCTCGGTCGCCGCTGGCGTTATCTGGACGATACGCAGGCCGTCAAACGGCCCGGAGGCCAGCCGTGGCTGCAACGATCCGATTATCAAGAGAGCCTGTACCTTTCGCGCGCGCGCTACCTTTAGCGCCTCTTCGACCGATGCGTCCGGCACCAGCCAGACCCTGGCTGGCGGACAGACAGTCGGCCGCGCGCAGAACACGACGCGATCAGCCACCACACGCCCGGTATCGCTCCGCGCATCGGGCCAGAATTCCAGACCCGGAAAAAAGGCAGCCGTATCCTGATCCGCCCAGCCCAGCATAGCCGGCCAGGGCAGCGACACCTGCGCCTCATAGACGATCTGGTAATGTCCTTCCAGCGCCGGTTGCAACCGAAACTCCCGCATGCGGTCTTCCACATACTGCGCAGCCCGCGCAAAGCTATGCGACCCGGTCACCCGTCCTTGCATCTCCGGTCGCATCAGCACCTCCAGATGCTCGCTCAGTAGCGGACGGTCCGGTGCATATAGCCAGACCGCGGGCTCCTGGGAGGGTTGCAGCGCTGGCGCACAGGCCGCTAACCACCCCGCTATTCCCCAGATGAGCAGAGGACGATCCATGCGGGCCTATGGCATGCGTACAATTGTCCGGCCTAAACCCCGGAGGGTTCCCCGACGTTTCGCACCTCCCTCAGACAAAAAAAGCGGGAAGCCGTCGAGGGCTTCCCGCTGCTGGATGCTGCCATCTTCTCCAGTCAGTTCCGCGGCATGTACATCTGGCGCATCGTCTGTTGACCAAACCGTTCCAACCGTTCCCGGAGTTCACGCCGACTACGCTCCAGCAGATTGCGCTCAAGGGGCCGGCGCGCCCGCGCCGTCAGCGGATCCAGAATTCTTACCTGAAGCACAATCAACAGTTCAGTCTGGGTAATCGTACGTTGCGTACGTCCAAAAATATACCGCAGCCCAAAGAACCACCAGGGTAGATCTTTCAACAACGGGATGCCTTTGCGTGCGATGGATTCTCGTGTTGAATAAAGCCCTCCGATAATCGTCTGCTCTCCATCAAGTAAAAGCACCTGTGTATCGGCGGTATTCCGTTCGATAATCGGACCAGAAGGCGAAGGCGTCGCACTGGAGTTTTCTACCAGGACATCCAGGTGCACGAACTCAATAAGCGGGGCGTCGGCCGTGTCGGCGGTCGGTGCAACGATAAGCGTGGGCGTCACGTCGATGATAATCCCGGTCGACACAAACTGGGTAATCGTATTGCCTGCAAAGTCGCGGGTCTGGATGGGCACATCTGAACCAATCTGAATACGTCCCTGCTCTCCACTCTGCACCGTGATCTGAGGATTGGCAATCGTTTCACCTATCCCTTCTGTTTCCAGAAAGCGAAAGAAATTGGTTAACTGGCGAAAGTTAATGCGCTCGGGGGCTTCAATAAGGGGCTGCAGCGGATCAAATAATTTGTCGGTTTTCAGGTAGAACTGGACATTATCCTGGCCCGCTATGCCTCCAGTTCCTCCTCCAACACCTCCACCCGCTCCCTGACCAGCCGCTGCTCCCACATTGAGACCAAAGAACTGATCCCAGTTGATCCCGATATCACGTGCTTTGGTCAGGTTGATACTGAATAGAATGGCATTGATCTGGATTTCGCGCGTATCGGCAGTAGCCGGCAACATGGCATCGGTCTGCACCGTTTCGGTCCCTTCGGTGGTCCGACGCGGCCCCAACACCACCTCAGGCTGCTCAGGTGCTTTTTCGACAATGAAAAACCTGTCGGTTTCCCGGTAGGTCAACCCTTTTGCCTGCAGCACCAGTTCAAAGGCATCGAAGAAATGCATGCCTGAGATGGATACACCGATCGGATCGGTCCGCTCTTCCGGATCCACGATTTGCTTACCCGTCACTCGCTGAAAGATCGGGTTGAGTAGCTCGAAGAACTGATTCAAGGGCGTGGTTGGCAGAAACGACACCAGTTGATCAGGCGGCACGTAGGTGCGCATGACCCGCTGCGGAGGTCGATCCTGCGCCTGGCTGGGCCAGGCCAGTAATACTCCGATCAACAGTAACCCCAGAACTGTGGCAATCCAGGCTCTTGTCTCCATATGCTTCATGGGTGATACCGTTGGTCTTGGTCTTCAGGTTGGTGATGCTACTGGTTGAGGGGAGTAAGCTGTACAGGCCCCAGTGCCTGCCGGTAGCGTTCGCCGGTTTCCAGATACAGGACGACTTCGTCGAGAATACCGCCGCGATTCAGGCGAGCGACCACGCGACCTTCAATAGGATCAATCTCGGTAATCTGTCCCAGATACACCTTTTCCCCCACCCCTACCGTACGTAAGCCAGAAGCATCCTGAAAGACCGCGCGCTTGCCCACAATCGATACCAGTTTTGCCTCTTCTATATCGATCAGGTTGTCCGAGTTGGGCGGAAGCTGTTCCAGGATGCCCGGATAGAAGGGGTTGACCGGTGGATTTTTTTCGGGAAAGACAGCCCGTGGAAGTTGCCGGTAGAGGCTATCGGCCATATGGGCTACCTGAAGGTCAGGCAATCCTCCGTAGTAAGCTTCCAATTGCATGTTGAATGAGACCATAATCATCATGCGCTCACGGCCGCTTACGCGGTCGGCCTTAACCAGGTCAATGTGGTCCAGCGCAAGATTACGAATACGGTATAGTTCCGGACTGTTTTCGATCTCCCAGACGAAACGGTAGAGATGATGGAAATAGCCGCGTCCTTCAATGTGGAAGGTGTAGTAGTTGACGTTATCCGTTTGGCCGCTCCCCAAGAACTGTACGTTGAAGGTTTCAAAGCCGCGTCGTGAAAGGTCATTCAAGCGGGCGACTACCTCGGGTGTGCTC
>JALSJJ010000112.1 GCA_026989375.1 Rhodothermus sp. | reverse complement strand
GTGCAATTTGCCTGGCTGGTCGGGGCCGGCGAACTCACCGGCTGCGGCTTCGGCGCGTTGGGCGCCCCTGTGCAAAAAAGACCGAAGCAGCGGGGGCGGTCAAAGGCGGTCAGGCGAGCTCGTTACCAGACGCTTCATCAGTAAAAGAAAAAGTGACTATGGAAGCACCGATTGGGCTTCGTTGGACGGGACACGCCCTGATCGACATGGGTGTTGCGGCCGTCGTGCTGGCCACCGGCAACGACCGGCCTGAAGCAGTCACACAGACGCAGTGGGAAAAGTGGATGGATGAACTGGAGCGGGATTATCACGACAGACTTTTACAGAAGCCTTGCTCCATTCTATTTACGCTGAACGCATTTGACAATCCGTCGTGGTCTAAGAAGCCAGAAGAGCGGGCACAGAAAATTACGCGCACGTTTGAAAGCGCCCGAAAAGCGGCACCTGTTCTTTCAGAAGCCTGCACGTTTTTCCCGGAACATCCGGCCGTGGTTCGTGCCGCGCGAGATCTGTTCCCGATGCTCATGGGCCAACAGCAGCTCAACTTTTACCCGAATGGCCGTTCTGAGCTTCCACTTTCGGCGCTGGCGCTGGGGTGCGTGCTTTCGCTACCGCGCGTGGCCCCCATTGTCAGCGGACGGGCGATGATTGTGGGAGCGGACGATTGGGATCTGCTATTGGATCTCTGCGAGCACTGGAAGGAGGAGCTGGATCGAGAGCTGGCCTTGCTGCGAGCAGGAGGCACCTGGAAGGATCGCAAGGCGCCGCGCACCCGTCTGCTGAAGGCACTGGAAGAAATATTTGGGCCCGGACAGATACGTCGCTTTGCAGCAGCGGATCGTCTTTCCGGTGTTACGCTTTATCACCTTTCCAACAGTGGGAATGGCCCGTCCGTTGACATCTACACCGTGCGTCCCTTGGTCAATCGCTTTCTGGCGCGGGCCGAAGCTGCAAAGCACCTGCCCCGATGGAAGGCACTGGTGCAGGCATTCTGGCGTCGCCCAAAGGATGGCTCCTATGAGCAGGCCATTCCGCAGGGCAAAAAAAAGAAAAAAGCAGCGCCGCTTACCGACGACGAACGCCTGCAGGCCCGCAACGACGTGTATGAACAATTACCGGCGCTGCCGGACGAAGCTGCAGGTTTTATCCGGCGCATTTTTCTGCGCTTTGCGCAGAACCGGGTGGGGCAGCGCCGGGACTTTCGTACGGAAGACACGGACATCTGGCCCCTGGTTGAACTGTTTCTAACCGAACTGATGCCTACGATGACACCGGAACGCATTGAAACCATCCGTCGATTGGCCGACGAGCTGGCCCAGGAGATTCACGTAAACAACGACCGACGGTTGTACCGGCAGCTGATGGGCCTGGCCTCTGGCATGGACACTTACCATGCTTTCCGGACGCTTCTGATCCGAGCGATTCGGGAGCGTCTGCGTCGGACCAACCAGCTATTGCTCACTTTCGATGACTATCTGTTGCTGTTCGAAGAAGGAGAAGGCTTCCCGCGAGCCGACTGGCGGCTGGTGCGTGATCTGGTACGCATCCGCGTACTGGAGCAGTTGCACCAGGCCGGTTTCTTTGCAGAAGCACCTGAGCTACTGGAAGAGAGTCCTGAAGAAGAAATCGAAGAGTCGTAAACCTGTAAACCATTAACCATCGTAAAGGGCCATGGCTTTCATTACCGGTATTCAGGTGATTCACGCGCCGGCTTCGGCGTTGAACAATGCGGGCATGCAGCCCGGCAGCGCTACGGAAAATGCCGTTGTGGTCAAAGCGCTGCGTATCAATGGGCGCAGCTATCCGTACGTTTCCGCGCAGGCCTATCGCTACTGGCTGCGGCGTACGCTGGAGCAACTGCAGCCCGACGGATGGACCGTAGCACCCATCTTTCGAGAGAAGAAGGTAGCCTATACGGACGCCAATCCGATCGAATATGCCGACGATGACGTTTTCGGCTACATGCGCGCTCCAGGTAAAAGCATTGAAGCGGCCGACAGCCGGGCTGCGTTCGTGGACGCGACCGAGACCAAGGAGACGGTGACGCGCGTGTCGCCTTTCCGGGTGGGGACGCTGGTGGCGATGAGCGATGGCATCGTGCAGGACTTTGGCACCATGAGCCGCCACGAAGGCGATCCCGTCCCACATGAGCATCAGTTTTATCGCACCTCGCTTAAGGGGATGTTCTCCATTGATCTGGGACGAATCGGGGTGTTTACCTACGAAAACCGGACAGGCTTTTTGAACCTGGATGAAACGCGCCGGAAATTGGCTGAAGCGCGCGGGTTGGTGCACGACGAGGACAACCGGGCTTATCGGCTTCCGGACAGTATTCGCCTGCAGCGCATTCGCGCTTTGCTTTCGGCCATGCCCGTAGTAGATGGCGGAGCCAAGCAGGCGTTGCATTATACCGACGTGAATCCTGTTGTCGTAGTGATGGCTGTTGTGCGTGGGGGTAACAATCCGTTCTATTACGCTATCGACGGAGATCGCGAAGGACTGGCGCGTCCCGTACCAGAGGCATTTCAAGAAATTGGAGAGATCTGGGGAGACCAGATCCTGTCGCCTCTGTACATCGGCTGGGTAGAAGGGTACGCGCCTGAGGGACGCCGCCAGTTAGCGGAGATACAGGAAACGCTGCAACAGGCGTATCCACATGGAGTGGTGCTGGGGCATCCGCGGCGGGTCTTTGCGCAACTTGCGGACGAACTGAGCCGTCATCCAGAATGGCTGGCATGAGTGCAGAACGTCTGGAGGCCGTCAAAGTCGTGCTGGAAGGGCCGGTAGCGTCCTTCCGCTACCCGCATTTTCTGATCGGACGGCAGCCTACTTACCCGATGCCGCCGCCTTCTACCATCTACGGCCTGATCAGTGCGGCGTTGGGACACTTCCCGGATCCGCAGGCGCTGCGCTTTGCTTATCGGTTTGAATGCGCGCGGCAACGCGTCGATGACGTCGAGACCATATGGTTTGTCCAGCCCAACACCGCTACGCGGGGAGAGGCTGCGAAGAAGAATCTGGAGGCGCAGAGCAATATTCTGCCGCGTGAGTGGCTGGTACACCCCCGTTTGACGCTGTACGTGACAAGCGATGAACTGGAAGCGTTGTACCAGGCGTTTCGCAGCCCCAGCTACACGCTAACGCTGGGGCGCTCGCAGGAGCTGGTCAGCGTGCGTCGCGTCGAGCGGGTGGTACTGCATCCAGTCCGAAAAGGATGGCTGGAGCCCGGGTTATTTCCCGTAAGCTTTCGGGCGTGGGCCCCCCGTGCTCCAGCCATTTTTATGCCCCGCTTTATTGTGCCGCGCAGCCGTCATCATGTGGACTGGGACTGGTTCCTGGCCCTGGATGCTCCGGTATACCTGACCGGAGAAGCACCGGAACCCTGTTGGGCTGAGTCTCCGGAGGTAGCCGATCCGCATCTGCTCTACCTTCACTTTTTCCAGAGACAAGAGGAATGAATGCGGATGACCTGCTGGCTAAAAGTCCGGAGCAGGGGGGCGAATCGCTTCCGGCGCATACCCTGCAAGTAATTGAACGATTGCGACAACTGCGCCGGCGGATGCCCGATCTGGAGCAGGCATTGGAAATGCCCGGACTCTGGGGGGCGTTGTTTGCCGCTGCTTGGGTGCACGATATGGGCAAAGCCGCGCAGGGCTTTCAGGCAATGTTACAGGGCGGGCCGGCATGGGGGTATCGTCATGAGGTGCTCTCACTGGCATTTCTTTCTTGGCTACTGTCCCCTGAAGATCCACGCTATCCGCTGGCAGTTGCCGCCGTAGCCGCCCATCATCGGGATTACGCGGTACTGGCCCGCCAGTACATCGAGGCGCCGCATCCGGACGACACTGGCATCGGCGAGCACTGGCAGGAAATGGACCAGGAGCGGCTGGAGGCGTTGGCCAGATGGACCGCAGATACTTGGCCGTCTATTGCAGAAGCTGAGCAACTTGGCTTTAACCCACCATTCATGCAGCATCCATTGGACGACGTGCCCCGGCTGCTTCGAGAGGGACCCGCTCGTATTGAGAAAGCGCTTGCGTGCTACCGCGATTACTTCAGGGCGCAGCGTTTCCCCACGCGAAAAGAACGACGGCAGGCGTGGAGGCGGCGACAACAGGCGCTATTTGTGCGCGGCCTGATGCTGCAGGCCGATCGGCTGGCCAGCGCACAGGCGCCACCACTTCAGGAACCCCGACTCGACGGCGTTGCCATCGCATTACCGAAAAACCGAAAGGACTGGTACACCCATCAATGCACGGCTGCCGACCATGTGGGTTCGCTTCTACTGGCTGCCCCTACCGGGAGTGGCAAAACGGAAGCGGCATTGCTCTGGGCGCGACGCCAGCTTCAAGATGGCCGGCGCGGGGCCGTCTGCTATCTGCTACCTTACCAGGCCAGCCTGAACGCAATGTATCGACGTTTCGTTGAGCACTATCGGCTGGGACAGGATGAGGTGGCGCTGTTGCATAGCCGGGCCGTGCAGGCGGTTTATCGAGAGCTGGCCCGCAACGAATCCACCGAGCAGGCGGAGGCCTACCGACAGGCGCAACGATTAAAAGCACTGAGCCGGCTGCACCAGCAACCGGTCCTGTTAGCCACACCCTATCAGCTACTGCGAGCAGCCTTTCGCCTTCCAGGCTATGAAGGCCAGTGGGCCATGCTACACGGTGCCCATCTCATCGTTGATGAAATTCATGGCTATGAACCATTTCGTCTGGGCCTGTTGCTGGGGCTGTTTGCCATGTTACAGCAGCATTTCGATGTACGAATTGCCGTGATGACAGCCACCATGCCTTCCTGGTTGCGCAACCTGCTGGTGCAGACGCTGGGTGCTGCCAGCGTGCAGGCAGATCATGCGCTGTACGAACGTTTCCGACGTCACCGTCTTTTTCTGAAAAAAGGCCGACTGGATGACGCTCCTGTTCTGAACGAAATCGTCCATCGAGTGCAGCGGGGAGAAGCGGTACTGGTTGTTACCAACCTGGTAGCTGCGGCGCAACAACTGGCTAAAGCGCTGGCCGAACGATTGAACAGCCCATGGCCGCATCGTTGCGATCCCTCAAACGATTCAGTGCTATTGGTGCACAGCCGCTTTACGGCTGAAGATCGGCTGCAGCGAGAGGCGATCCTGCAGGAGCGCGTAGCCCTTCGGCCGCGAGCGCAAGGTTTTGTGGTGGTAGCTACTCAGGTGGTAGAAGTCAGCCTGGATGTAGATTTCGATACAATTTACACTGATCCCGCACCTCTGGAGGCCCTGATTCAGCGTTTCGGGCGGGTAAATCGCCGGCGGCATGCTGCAGAGCGCCCTGTGTTCGTAATGCAGGAGGCGATAGACTGGACGTGGCCATATCGCCAGGAAGCCCTGATGCGTCGCACGGTAAAGCACCTCGAACAGTTTGACGGGCAGATGATCGATGAAGCCATGATCAGTACGTGGCTGGATGCGGTCTATGAGCCTGAAGTTGCGGCATTACAGAAAGAAGTTGAGCGGGGACGCCAGTCCTTTGCAGAAGTGGCTGGCCCGGAACGTCTGGTTGCCTTTGAATCAGATCCTGCGCTGGAGGAGCAGTTCGATGCGCTGTTTGATGGGTACGAGGTGCTTCCGCTTCCATTGCAAGAGGAATTTTTGCGGCGCGTTGGTGAAGGAGCCTATGTTGAGGCCTACGGACTGCTTGTGCCCATTTCGCAGGGCCGTTTTCATGCGTTTCGGCAGCAGGGTGCGCTGACTCGCCTGCAAGATTACCGGGTGTGGGTGGCCGATTGTGCCTATGACCCATGTATCGGTTTGCAGCCAGATGTACAGAATCCTGCAGAAGCGTTCATGTTGTAGGGATAGCTAAGGAAAAGGATGAAGCCAGGCAAAATATCTGGTGGAGAATCGGAGACAACCTGGATGAATGCGCTTTCCGTCACTGGTACGCTGGTGAACTACTTTGTGCTCTGCCGGCGTAAGGTGTGGCTGGCCGTGCACGGACTCTGGATGGAGCAGGAATCGGAGGCCGTGGCGCTGGGACGGTTGCTGGACGAAACCAGCTACGCCGAGGAGCTGCGACACGTGAACGTAGAAGTCGAAGGGCCGGAAGGAGTGCGTCTGGCCGGGCGCATCGACTGGACGGAGCTGCGCGATGGGGTGCTGCACGAGACCAAGCGCAGTCCGACGGCCCTCGAGGCGCATCGCTGGCAGCTTCGCTTCTATCTGTGGCTGCTCAAGCTGCAGGGAGTGTTTCGAAAGAATGGCCAGCCCTTCGTGGGGCAGCTCAACTTTCCGCGCCAGCGTCGCACCGAGACCGTCACGCTGACGGCTGCCGATGAGCGGCGGTTGCGCGAGATGGTACAGGACATCCGCCAGATAGCGGCGCAGGCCGCCCCACCCCCCCGCCTCGAAAACCGCCGCTTCTGCAAAAAATGTGCATACGAGGAGTTATGTTTTGGGTGAAATGGTGTCTATAATAAGTGAAAGCAGGTTCCCCGTGGCCAAGATCTCTTCCGTCCGCGAAGGTGAAATGGTGTCTGTAAAGTGAAAGCAAGAATCCTATGTTAATCGTCAAACTTGAGACTGTAACCCCGCTATTTGTAGCGGGTGCTGACCCCCGCGGAGCGCCCGAATTGCGGGCTGCATCAGTGCGTGGTGCCTTGCGGTATTGGCTTCGAGCGCTCCTGGGCGGGGTCATCGGTGATCAAAACTGGGATGCTCTGCGCACAGCTGAGGCCGATGTCTTTGGCAGTACCGACAATGCATCGCCTGTGGTAGTGCGGATTCGGAATGGATGTCCTCAAACAAAGAGTTTTTCTGAACTTGTCGCAAAAAAGCCTGGAATTTCATATCTCTTTTTTGCAGCGCGTGGGACAAGAAACGAACCTGAGCGCAGCGCTATCAAGGCCGGGAGTTTGTTTGAGCTGGTTTTGAGCAAACGAGTTGGTGTAGAGGTAGGAGATCAGGCGCTGCATCAGGCTTACGCTGCGCTGTGGCTCTTGACTCACCTTGGCGGTTTAGGAGCGCGTTCACGGCGCGGAGCAGGAAGTTTGCAAGTGATAGAGACAAAAGGAGAGCATGAGGGACTGCTTTCACGATTGCCTTCACTTTGCATTTCTGCCACCAATCCCAGCGAATTACTCCAAGAACTTGGAAATGGCTTGAGGCGCCTGCGAGAATTGGCACATACTGGTGCAGCTGGTAGAGTCGGCATCCCCTCTGAGTTCGACGTACTGCATCCATGTGTCTGTAAAGTATGGGTTGTTGACAAATCTTTCGACTCATGGGCTGAGGCTCTGGACGCAATTGGGCAGGCAATGCAGCAGTTTCGTAGCCGTCGCAATCCAGATTATCAAAATGTAAAGCAAGCAATACAGGGAGGAAACTTAAGCCAACCTGTACAACGAGCTGCTTTTGGCCTGCCAATAGTGTTCTACTATCGTTCATTGGGCCAAAAAGGCATTTTGAGAGGTGAAAGCCATGATCGTCGTGCTTCGCCTTTGATTATCCATATAACAAAACTTGCAAACGGAAAGTATGCAATTGTTTTGACGGTATTCTATGCCAGATTGCTTTCGATCAATGAGCGAATGAAGTTAAAACGGGAAGGAAGGCCTTGCATCGTTGTTGAGCCGCCAGATTTGAATTTGATTGACGAATTTCTCTGTGATTTGCCAAACAGGGGCGCTCCGCTACAGGAGGTAACAGGATGGTAGTTGACCGCTGGACGCAAAAAATTGTTGCTTTTCTGCATGATCCGCCGGGGAAGGCGCTGGTCCTGCGCTCGGCGCCTCATGATTCCCATGCTCAACTCGCTGAGGCGCTACAGCAAATCGTGCTGGAGCGTCCGTCTGAGGCAGGCGAGAAGGACCGAGCGGTAAAAGCGGACCACATCGCTTCAGCGGCCGACCGAGTGAACTTTCCTGAGGGGGCTACCGCATACTGGGACCAGGTCAATCCTGTGCTCACGCATCCTCTCGCAGCAGGCGCGCCATCTCAGTCTGTGCCGCTACCGGCTCAAGATCTTCCAAAGCTGGACAATGAAATACAGGAAGAAGCTGGCCATCGTATCCTCCGGCCATGGATTACTCAGCTGGCTGCACAACCCGATAAAGAAAAGCGTCTGTATTTGTACATATGGAGGCTTTTGTACGAAGAACTTGCCCGGCGAACAAGCCTCAGAGGATGGGTGCGTCTGCTTCCGGCCGATACCCGCCAGCCTGATCATCCACTCGAGCAGCACCTTTCGATCACGGCTGCCATCGCGGATGCCTTGCCTGAGCCGGCGTTCTTAGTCTTTTCCATTGGGCCTGTGCAAGAATTCATCGCCGCTGCCCGGCGTACGCAGGACCTGTGGATGGGAAGCTGGCTGCTTTCCTATCTCACCTGGAAAGCGATCCAAAGCCTGACAGAGGAATATGGCCCCGATGTGGTCGTTTTCCCTTCACTTCGCGGACAACCCCTGTGTGACCATTGGCTACATACAACGCACAATCTTCCCTGCCGACCTTCCGAAGCTGATCTTGCCCGGCCTACCTTTCCTAATAAGTTTGTAGCCCTCCTGCCCGCCAGGGAAGCTGAGGAGGCGGCAAAGAAGGCTGAGAAAGCCGTCCGGGAGGAATGGAAGCAACTGAGTGAAGCACTTTATCAAGCGCTGTCCGACTGTTTCCCTGCTGATGAACAAACGCGGCAGCTGTGGGAAGCCCAAATCCAACAGCATCTGGAAGTGTACTGGGTGGTGCTGCCCTGGATCGGTACCAATAACGCACCTGGGAAACCTCAGGCAGAGGCTGTCAAAGCGAAGTATCGAGCACTTTTGCCCCCGGATGGCTTGTGGCCATTTGAAGAGATCTATCAGGTCTTAGACCAGAGTGGTCAGTACGATCCGAATTGGGGTACGGTCTATAGTCTGCTCTATGATCTTGCAGACCGTGCCTTCAATGCACGAAAAAATCTGCGCAACTTCGAGTCTGCCTGCGAAGAAGGACCGAAATGCACGCTCTGCGGACAACGTGCCGCTCTGCGCTCCAAACAATATAACGCACGCAGGTTCTGGAGCCAGACTGCTAACAGCCGGCGCGCTCAGAGCAAGCATGACATCAAACCCGATGGAAAAGAGCGCCTCTGCGCCGTCTGTGCGGTGAAGCGGTTCGTCCAGCGGGAGGTTTTAGCGCAGCAGATAGGGCTTCGGAGCAACTTTCCCTCCACAAGTGAGATTTCGGCTGCAACTTTCAAGGCACAGATTCTGGATAATCTTGATGACACAAACATTAAACAGGCTTTGCAAACCTTTTTCGATTACGTCGAGAAGGTTCAGCTTCCTCAAACAGTCTCTGAAGAGGCTGTCCCTTACTTGCAAGCAAAAGGAAGGAGCCGTGGAGAACTTGCTCAAAAGCTTTTGCGCCTAGACGGCGAATATCTTTTCGCAGAGGCTTGGACGCCTAACGTCCTGGAAGAGACTGTTCCTGGTATAACAGCGGAGCAAGCCCAGGAAGGCCGTCGATGCCTTAATCAGCTCTACGAGGCCATAGATATGAGGCCTAAAAAATACTACGCTGTTCTCTACATGGACGGCGATCAAATGGGCCAATGGCTCAGCGGTACGCACGAGAAGCTGGCCAGCTTCGCAAGCATTTTACATCCCGAGGTTGCGAACGTTTTGCAAAACGACGCGCAGTGGCAGCCAGTCTTGGACCAGAAGCGTTTCATCACGCCATCAGTTCACGCAGCAATTTCGAGTGTACTGGCCAGCTTTTCGCTTAAACTTGTGCGCTATGTGGTTGAAGAGCGCTATGCTGGTCGGGTGGTGTATGCGGGTGGGGATGATGTGCTGGCGCTTCTTCCCATAGACCATGTGCTGCCAGCCGCAAGGGAACTCAGGGCTCTTTTCTCGGGGGAAGTCAGGGTTTGCGGCGACCGAAACGATGATCTACGGCAAGCCACCTGGGAAGTGGCTTTCAGAGATGACCAGTGCACAGGATATCTGGTCTTTGATGGAGAGCCATTGCTCACAATGGGTCCAGGGGCGACGGCCTCTATTGGGGTAGCCATTACGCATCATTTGCAGCCGCTGGACCTGGCACTCCAGGCTGCCCGCCGCGCCGAATACCGTGCCAAACAGGTTTTGGGTCGCAATGCCCTTGCTATCGAAGTGCTCAAGCGCTCTGGTGAAGCGCTCTCTGTCGGGACAAAATGGTTTTATGACGGGGTCCCCGATGCCGTTGGTGACCTTATAGCCTTTTGTGAGCTGCTTGAAAAAGAGCAATTGAGCGGTAGATTTCCTTATGCCGTGCACGCTGTGGCCCGAACGCTATGTGGCACGCCTGAAGAAGCACAAAAAGCAGAACTGCGGCGGCTTATCAGGCGCCAGGCTGGCGAAAGCTTGAGCCAGGAGGAGAAAAAAAGGCTGACCGAAGATTGGTCAGATAAGCTGATGCGATTAGCGCAGGGAATGGGACTTCAAGAAGTAGCCCAATGGCTCCTGGTATGTTCATTCATCGTCCGGGGAGGTAAGCAATGAGCTTTGATCTTGTGATCGAGCCGCACGACGTGTTGCTCTTCCGCGACGGCAGACCCTTTACGGCAGGGGAAGATACGCGCGCACGCAGCCTCTTCCCGCCTACACCTTTTACCATACAGGGTGCAATTCGGGCGCGGATGCTTTTTTCGAGCGGCGTAAGCCTGGCTGATTATGTGAGCTCCAATCCTTCGCCACAAGCCCAGCAATTGCATCAGAAAATTGGCATGCCGGGCCGGGATTATGGGAGTCTGCGCTTGCTGGGTCCACTTCTGGTTCGCAAGAAAAATGAGAATTGGACGCTTTACTTTCCTGCGCCGGCTGATGTATTAAAAGGGGAAGGCAGCAGCTATACGCTACTGAAGCCTCTGAAGGGTAATAAGCTTTCGTATGAGACCAATTTATCGGATAATTTACTGCTTTCCTGGATACGAACCATTGACCGTCTTAAAGAAACACGTGGTTGGATTAGCGCTGAAGATTTCCAGCGTTACCTGAGTGGTCAGGCGCCGCAGCGTGTGTTGTGTGAAGAGGAGTTCGTTGTCCGAGAGCCTCGTATAGGCATTGCAATAGAGCGTGGACGCCGTACCACACGGGAAGGACATCTGTATATAGCAGAATTCTTGCGGCTCAAAGATGAAGTAGCGCTATGGGTGCGTGTGGATGGAATAGCGCCAGAAGATTTTGGGCCAAAGAAAGGGTTTATCCAGTTAGGTGGGGAAGCACGGGCAGCCTATTACTGCCTGCTGGATAACTTGCTTGATGCAATACCCGCTCCACCTGATCCGCTCCCAGAGTACTTTAAGGTCGTGCTGCTTACGCCGGCGTGGTTTAGCGGAGGCTGGCAGCCAGCAAACGGCAACTGGTCTCGGTTCTTCAAAGGCTCGGTCCAGCTGATTTCTGCCATTGTGCCACGCTATCAGCCAATTGGAGGGGCTTATGTGGATGACCGACGTCGCCACACAAACTTCCAGAAGCCCATCCGTCGTTTTGTGCCTGCAGGTAGCGTGTTCTTTTTCAAATGCAACGCCACCGTTACCTGGAACGGCACCCCCTTTACCGAAACGCCAGCAGGTGAAGGCGATTTCGGACAGATTGGATTCGGCTTCTGTGCAATTGGTTCGTGGAATTACGCCTGAAGGAGGTCGCCATGTTTGACAAAAGCGCGATCCTGTTTTGCTACACCGAGACCCCGCTCCATGCGGGCAGTGGAACGAGTCTCGGCATTGTGGACTTGCCCATCCAGCGCGAGCGCGCCACCGGCTATCCGATGGTGCAAGCCTCAAGCTTAAAAGGATGCCTGCGTGACATAGCCACTCGCACAGATAAGAGAAAAGTTGAGATTGTATTTGGACCCGAGCAAGATCCAAGCGCACATGCGGGCGCTTTATCTGTAGGGGATGCACGTATACTGCTCTTCCCGGTGCGCTCTCTTGTGGGGGTGTTTGCTTGGGTGACCAGCCAGAATGTGCTGGCGCGTTTTCGACGTGATGCACAGTTGGCAGAATTGAGCGTGGATTGGACCGAAACGGGCCCAGATGCGGACAATGCCGCCTTTGTTGCACAGGATAGTATGGTTGTAGCGAATGGAAGGGTCGTGCTGGAGGAGTTTGCATTTGAGGCGCGGCCGAATACAGCAGTCAAACAAATCGCAGATTGGCTTGCGCAACAGGCGTTGCCCGACAGCGATGAGTATCGCTATTGGCGCGAGACGCTTACTAAACGTCTGGTAATTCTGCCAGAAACAGCTTTTCGGGATTTCGTACAGTTTTCCACCGAAGTCGTTAGCCGCGTCCGTATTGATGATGTGAAAAAGACCGTAGCCCAGGGCGCGCTCTGGACCGAAGAGCACCTGCCCTCCGACACGTTGCTTTATGCAACGCTATTTGCCAGTAAACCCCGTACAAATAGTGATCTATTTAATCTACAGGATGCGCAGGATGTTCTGAATTTTGTGAAAGGCTGCGTGGATGGTAGGCGGATGCAACTGGGAGGTGACAGCACCGTCGGACGTGGGTTTGTGAAAGTGCGTCTGGTCCAACAACAAGGAGACTAGTGCTATGGCAAGTCAACAGCAAACCCTCGAACAGCAGCGGGCACAGCAAGCATGGAACGATATTCAGAGCGTCGTCAAGCGCTCTGACGATTTCAAAAAGAAATATGGCAGTCTGGCCCGCCGTGTGCCGATGCTTGTGCTCACAAACGGCCTAGGGCAGACGCTGGCGTTCTTGCGGGCCAAAGGCAATGAACATACCACTCTTTTGGAGCACCTATCAACGTGGACGATGAGTCAGGTCGCGCCTGGTGCAAGCGAGAGAGACCTGCTGACCTGGGTGTTGAACAACGATAGTGCGGCCTATCGCCGTGCTACGGCGGAGGCACTCGCGTATCTGACCTGGCTCAAACGATTCGCGGAAGCGGAACTACCAACCGAGGAGGAGTAAATAATGCAGCACCGACGATCGCGAAGAGGTCGGAGGGAACATATCTCAGGACCACCTCAAGCAGGTGGTCCTCCGACCGGCCCTGATCGGCCTGGAGGCCGTGGCCGCCCTCAAGATACTTATCCACTTCCACAGGACACGTGTGAACTCGCCCAATCCTATGCGAATCAAAGTCTGAACTATGGTTTGCGGCTGGATCGGCTGTTACCTTGTAATGCCCAGACGTGGGAGCTGACCAGGCAGGCTAAAGAGCGATTCGCCAGCCAGGTGAATGGGCGGAAAGTCCTGGAGTTTAGGCAATCGGATCTTTCTCGTCTCATCAAGGAGCATAAAACGCGCTGGGAAGCCATGCTCAATGATTACCGTGAGCATGGGTATGAGGTGCGTTCCTTCGCGATGCACGCTGCCAGCCGCGTGATTGTTGGTCTGGGGGCAGAAAGTGTGCTGGAGACAAGCATCCGCCTGCATCGCATCTACGGTTTTCCTATTATTCCTGGGAGTGCCCTTAAAGGCTTAGCTCGGTCGTACGCAAAACTTGTGGAAGGTAAAGACGAGACCGATGCGACCTTTGCCGCTGTGTTTGGCAAATCTCCGCCCGATGCCAGTGCTGGCCAGGTCATCTTCTTCGACGCTGTGCCTGCAGATCCACAAAGATTGCAACTGGACTTGGACGTAATGAATCCGCATTACAGTCAATACTATCAGGGGGGAAATACTCCTCCTGCAGACTATTTGAATCCGATCCCCGTTTTCTTTCTCGCTATTGCGCCGGATAGCAAGTTTCTGTTTGCGGTTGCTTCCAGGGAGCCCGGGCTGGCCCAGCAAGCACAGAGTTGGCTTCAGGCAGGGTTGCAGAAAATGGGGATTGGGGCAAAGACAACGGCGGGATATGGGTTATGGGAGTCACAGCAACACCAGACTATAGCTCCAACTTCGGAAAGTATAGAAGAAACTCGGGAAGACTCTGAAAGAGAAAAAAAGCCAGACTCTCCTGAGCCTATCGAGCGAATTACTCCGAGAATTGAACGTATACCAGCACAGGTTTTGGATAATTCACGCAATCCTATCCGGGTAAGGTTGCTTGCTAAAGGATACGAGAACGAAGTATTTGAATGTTACGGAGTACGTAACCTTTCCTCTTTTCCTCCAGGTACGTACATATGGGTTCGAATCTCAGAATTCGATAAAAAGAGACAGCGCATCAGAAAAGTCAGTCTTGCAGCATTATGGCGTCCTTGAAAGCCCTCACCTTTCTTGGCAAGAACAAGTATGAGACCGTCACCTATGTCTGGAAGGAGGGCCAGGTGGAATGCGTGTGTCAAACCCACCTGTTCCCCGAGGCGGTTGCCCGCATTTTTCAGACTGAAAAGGTGTTGGTTTTTGTAACGCCCCAGGCCAAAGCGCATGCGCACTTTCAAACGCTCACGCAGCGATTGGGCAATACGCTGCAGCCCGTAGATATCCCCGAAGGCAGATCTGAAGCCGAGCTCTGGCAGATATTCGATTACGTAGCCGATTCAGTTGAGGAGGGCGAGCGGGTGATCCTGGACATCACCCATGCCTTCCGCTCCATCCCGATGATCGTTTTTGCCGTTGCTGCGTATCTGCGGCGGGTAAAGAATGTGCACATCGAACGCATTATATACGGTGCCTATGAGGCCCGTGAGCCGCTGCGTACACCACCTCAGCCCGAGGACCGGGCACCTGTTTTCGATCTGACCCCGCTTCTTGATCTACTGGACTGGCTGAGTGGCGCGGAGTTTCTGCTTCGGCGCAGCAACGCCACCTTGTTGGCAGAAAGGTTAGAGCATGTCCAACGACAGGCCTGGCAAACACGAGCAGGTGATAACCTGCCAAGGCGCTTACAATCGGTTGCCGGAAAACTACGCCTGTTTTCCCAGGCGATGCATCTGGCGCGCCCACGCGATGTGATGCAGTATGCCAGGGAATTGAAACCGATGTTGGAAGCGGTAGCAGCCGAAGCAGAACAATGGGCCAAACCCTTCGCTGTCATCTTGGAGCAAGTTCGTTCCGAGGTGTCACAATTTGCCCATGATGCTCCTGACCGATTGGATCGGGAGAATCTCCAGAAGCAACTGACACTTGTCAAGCATCTGGTTGAAAAAGAACTGTGGATGCAGGCAGTAGCTCTGGCGCGGGAGTGGGTGGTTAGCTGGGTGGCGCTTCAGAAAGGGGAGGGCGACTGGTTAGATAAAAACTATCGCGAGCGGCAAATCGAGCATGCACTGGGCGCAGCGGTCCAGAGGCTTCAGGGTAAATCCGTCGAAGTTCCTGAATGGTTTGACAGCCTGACCAGGAGCGGGGAGATTGCTAAAGTGTGGGATGAGCTCGCTCAACTTCGTAACGATGTCGCGCATTGTGGAATGCGACAGCAGGCTGCTCGTATTCAGAGGATTGCGCAGCGGATAAAAGAAATCCCGCAACGCCTGAAGGTGCTGATGGACGATGTTCCGGATCGAACGCTTTACGGTGGGCGGGTTGTCATTGACTTGAAAGATCTTTACGGTGAGGTGGCAAAACTGGACGAGTTGCCGGTTTACCTGCAGCGGGCAAAGGAGTTAGCCGGGGAGGGGAACGAAGTGGTGCTGACAGGGCAGGCACCTATCTGGCTCTACCTGGCCATTGCGCATGCGCTACATGGCAAAGCGCGACGGCTGCTTTATACTTCGCCAGCGACCGGCGAAGTATGTATCTTTGAGCATACGTCCGGTTAAGAGATGGCCATGCACTACCTGGCGCTGGATATTGAGACGTGTCCGCTGCCGGTGGATGGATACTCGGCGCAGCAACAAGCCCGGCTGCAGCGTGAAATGCAATTCCTGCGGCAGCGCAATCCGGACGTTGAAGAGGACGATCTCCGGCTGCAGGCCGCCAGCCTGCATCCGCTGCTGAGCTGGATCGTCTGCATTTCGGTCCAGCGCGCGGTGGATGATCCCCTCCAGCCCAACGAGCCGCATTCGTATCTGGCACAGACGCCCGACGACGAGCGCGAGATGCTCCGGCGTTTCTGGGAAGACATCCAGCGGTTTGTGGAGCGCAGCAATAAAATCTGCTGGATCACGTTCAATGGGAAGCGGTTCGACGTGCCTTTTCTGCTGGCGCGCACGCTGCATCACGGCCTGTTGCCGGTTCCCTGTGGCTTGCTCGACAGCTATCCGTATAGCCATTATCCGCATTGTGATCTGTTTAACCTGTTTTCAGGGATCAACCTGGGGCTGGCCGACCTGTGTGCGCTACTGCACATTGAGAATCCCAAGGCGCACGGCGATGGCGGTCAGGTGCAGCAGTTGCTGGAGGTGGAGGGCATCGACGGCGTGCGGCGCTACTGTGAGGCGGATGTAAAGGCGACGTTGTTGTGTTTTGCTCGGTTGCTTCCACTACTTCCAGAATCCTGTCAACCGCCTGCCAAATGAAGCGACCGTTTTACATCTTTTCCAGTGGACGACTCCGCCGGCGGCAGAACACGCTCTTTTTTGAAAAAGCTTCCGGCGAACGCATCCCAGACGACCAGGATGAAACCGGTGAGCCCTCCGGTACGCCCACCGGAGAGCGCATTCCTTTTCCAGTGGAACAGGTTGAGAGTCTGTACTTTTTCGGCGAAGTCGATCTGAACTCCAAGCTGCTCACGTTTCTGGCACGCCATGATATTCCCGCGCACTTCTATGACTATTATGGAAACTACACCGGCACCTACATCCCCCGCGATTATCTGCACAGTGGCCGGCTGCGCATTGAGCAGGTGATGCATTACGTGCGGCCAAAGCGACGGCGCTATCTGGCGCGTGCGATTGTGGAGGCGGCCACGTATAACCTGCTGCGCGTGCTTCGCTATTACCTCAATCGGTTGGAAGGGGAGCGCCAGGCGGCGGTTGCCGCGGCCGTTGCCGTCATTGAACAGGAACGGAAGCAGCTTAAGGTGGCAGAGCAAATTCCAGAATTAATGGGAATCGAAGGCCGTAGCCGCGACGCGTACTACAGCGCCTGGCCGGCCATTCTGGCCGATGGACCGGGTGAGGCGTTTCCTTTTGAGAAACGCGAACGGCGTCCTCCTTCCAATGAACTGAACGCGCTGATCAGCTTTGGCAACAGCCTGTGCTATACGACCACCATTCGCCAGATTCACCGCACGGCTTTGGATCCGACCATTTCCTACCTGCATGAGCCAGGTGAGCGCCGCTTTTCGCTGGCCTTGGATCTGTCCGAAATTTTCAAGCCCATTCTGGTGGACCGGGCCATTTTTCGCCTGGTTAAGACCGGAAAAATCACGCCCCGACATTTTGAAGCGCGGTTGGGAGGGATTTACCTCAAAGAAGAAGGTCGGCGCATTTTTGTGCAGCACTGGGATGAGCGATTGCGCCAGACCGTGTATCACCGACGTCTGGAGCGGCACGTCAGCTATGAGCGCCTGATCCGGTTGGAATGCTATAAGTTGATCCGGCACTTGTTGGATCCCAAGCAGGAACGATACCGTGGACTGCACATGTGGTGGTAGTTAAAGAAAACGGCCGGTGTGTCCCTGTTCGGTACCAAGGACAAACCGACGATGGTAGCGTGCGTCGCGCAGTTCATAGAAGATGACCACATCTTCGTCCGGGTTCATAAGCTGACGGGCTTCGTGCTGTAACCGTCGGAATTGTGCTTCGGTAAGCTCGCCTTCGAAGACGGACCGTTGGACCCAGGTCAGGTACCGTCGAAAGAGCTTGAGCATTTTGCCTACACGACGGACGTTGACGTCGTAAACGGCGATATAGTATGGCATCGTAACGTCCAGATGTTCAAGGAGAAACGCCTGAGAAAGAGTCGTCGTCCTCAAGATAACGCATCGAAGTCAGCAAAGCAAAAGCCTTCTGTAAGGTGGTGACTGATTTATATATGTTTGTTTCTTAGTAGGTTGTGCAAAGTCGTCGGCCTCCCAGGAGAACAGGGATAACCGGAGGTCGACGACTGGAGGGGCTTGACATTTCGATCCGAATCGCTTATAATGTCTCTTAGAGACCACATTTGCCCTGTAAACGTCAGGGGGTTTTAATCGCACCTTTTTGGTACTGAAAGTTGCCCGGGCGACTTCATCTGACCCGGCCCGCTGTCGGTTTTAATCGCACCTTTTTGGTACTGAAAGAGGAAGTATGCGACATTCTTCGCATCAGCCGTACAGTTTTAATCGCACCTTTTTGGTACTGAAAGGGAGGATTTCGTGCGGCGGCACGTCGATCCTTCTAGTTTTAATCGCACCTTTTTGGTACTGAAAGGCTCGATCCAGACACCTTCCATCGCGCTGGACTTCGGTTTTAATCGCACCTTTTTGGTACTGAAAGCGTATTATGTGAACCGTTATAAGTTGTCGGTATAACCGTTTTAATCGCACCTTTTTGGTACTGAAAGATCACAACCTATCGAATGGGACGGACAGACTTACCGGTTTTAATCGCACCTTTTTGGTACTGAAAGCGGTAATGCGAATTGCTTCGGCTCGCACTTCGACCTGTTTTAATCGCACCTTTTTGGTACTGAAAGCAGGTAGTGGCACAGCAACAAAGACCGTCACCGGCTCGTTTTAATCGCACCTTTTTGGTACTGAAAGCTATATAATTCCTGCTCCGAATTCTAAAGGTCTGCTTGTTTTAATCGCACCTTTTTGGTATTGAAAGGCGACCTTTCGCGGCTTTCGCCGGAGGAACGACTCGGTTTTAATCGCACCTTTTTGGTATTGAAATACTGAAGGTTCTTGCAGGTCGGGAATGAGACGGCGAAGCGCTGGCGCAGGGGCGCCTTCAAGAGGAACGCTGTGGTGCCCCTGGCTCCAGACAGAC
>JALSJJ010000111.1 GCA_026989375.1 Rhodothermus sp. | reverse complement strand
GATGGCCGTAAAGCTTATTGAGATTCTGCGTACCCGTAGCTTTGGTCCAGACAAAAGCGTTAGGCATCCCTAACGCGTTATCTCCATAGCCGACAACCACCTCCCCATCGGCCGACACGTCTGTCGCTACCGTTTCCAGACCACCCAGGGATTCCAGCGTCGTCCATTTTCCTTTTTGACGGTCGTAATGAAAGGCGATGATTTCGCCCGTAGTTTTTTCTGCTCTTCCTACAACGAAGCGACCATCAGAAGAGACCGCGTGCGCAAGACTTGATTTAAATAGCAACGGAGTAAGGGAGGTGATCACTTTCATGCCTCCACTTGTAGTCCAAACGAACGCGTGGGTCCGCCCCTGGTTATTCGTGCTGGAGCCGACCACAACCCGCCCGTCGGCGGAAACGTCAAGAGCGGCACTTTCTTCGCCGCCCAGGGTCCCCAGTTCCGTAGCACCCTGTCCTTCCACCCAGCGGTAGGCCACGTCATTGTTTGCATTGCGCGCATAGCCTACAATCACTTTCCCGTTGTCTGAGACTCCGGTAGCTCTGTCATCGTCACCGATAAGGATATGGAGCTTCTCTAAATCCGGATATCCATCGTTATTATTATCAGGATTGGAAGTGCGCCATCGAAAGCTGAAGGTGGAGAAAGTAGCTCTTGCAGATCCTACGACCACTGTGCCATTCGGGGAAAGCGCTAATGCCGTGGACGTTTTGTAGTAGGTGTCTATCTGTCGATTCCCGAATCGACGGGTCCAGCGAAACGCTATGGAGAGCGGATTGCCGGGTTTGCTAAAATAGCCTACTACTACAGCGCCATCTGCTGATACGTCGTACGCGATGCTGATAGTCCAGGCAGTTGGTGCACCAAGCCAGTACAGGGTCTGAGCGCTTCCCTGTTGCACTTTCTGAAGGCAGATCAGTAGCGCAAACAGGAAAAGCGTGCGAAGATGACGAGCGGTCATCGTTGTTGCGGGTTAGATCAAACGAAGAAACGTAAAGATCTGCCATGCAGGCTGAAGCCAAACTATAGGCACGCCGGGCTCTCCACAACTACTTTTGACGCATTGTTTTATAAAAAAGTGAGCCTCACCAGCCGGCGAGGCTCACCCGGAGTGTAACACCACGTTATTTCGCTTTAGAAGGTATAGCGCAGGCCAAGCTGCATTTGCCAGCGCGAGCTATAGGTGCCAAAGTCTTTGACCAGCCGGTCAAAAATATCCTGCTTGCTCTTGATGTCGAGCAAACGGAATGTATAGACCGGGGTCAGATCTCCGTTTTCTGGATCACGGAATTCTTCGAACTGCACCACCGCATACTGGAAGGGGCGATTGTAGCGGATGCCCCATTCGGCACCGAAGAGCTCGCCCAGGAGGTTGGTGAAGTTAAAAATATCAAGGGTTAACTCCACCTTGTGCCGGCGGCCTCCGATGTTTGTAAAGATTTCCTGAGCAATTTTCAGATCAAGTACAGACTCAAAGGGCGTCCGGTCGCCGTTGCGTTCCGCATATTTACCGCGCCGCTTGCGGAGGTAGGGATTGCCTTCGATGAAAGCTTCGAGCGCTGCAGCTTGCTCCTCCGGCGTGATCGTACGGCCACCGCTGACGTATGGTTTGAAGACCAGTTCACTGGCGTTGCGGGGCACGTAGAACAGGGCCACATCACGGGATTCCGGTCCCTCGCCGACCATATAGCGGCTGCGGCCAATGGTATAGGAGAAGGGACGGCCTGACTCTCCGGTGTAGAACAGGGTGATCGTGGTCGCCAGCCGATTAAAGAACGTGCGACGGTAGGTTAGCTGTCCCAGGATCCGATGGCCGATGGAGAAGTCAGACCGGGCCAGTCCGATGTTGTTGGCCCCCCTTACATGTTCGTTATAGCGCCAGAGCGATACGATCTGGGAGGAAGTCCCGTCATTGACGGCAAACGCGTCACCATAGGTGTAGGACAGACTGGCGTACAGGGTACGGCCAAATTCTTTCTGCAACTGAATGGTAAAGTCGTACGTGTAGCCTTTTGAAGTATTGGTCGCCAGCATGATGGAGGAGTAGCGATCGTCGATCAGGCTGGCCCGACGGTTAACGCGTCCCCGCGCGTCAAACCCATAGGCGTAGATGGGGCGGTTGTCCGGCCCATCGAGCTGGGCATTCTGGGGTTTGAGGTTGATGTTTTTGACAAGAATGTTGTTGAGGGTTTTGGTGAACTGCCCTTCCAGGGTGGCGATGATGCCGTAGGGCAACTCGTAGTCGAGGCCAATGCTGGTGCGGAAGACGCGCGGATAGCGGAAGTCGCGGGCAAAAATTTCCAGGCGGCCGCTTGGGATCAAGGCATCCGGTGGAATGCCAAAGTCTACCGGGCTGAGGGCATTCCGGGGATCGGGACGGAACTCCACAGGTCCACCCCGGAAGATGAAGCCCGTGTTGACCCCATTGTTGAGGAACATACCGCCTGGCCATACAAAGGGGACGCGGCCCAGGAAGATGCCGGCCCCCCCGCGGAGCTGGGCGCGACGGTCATTAGTGGACAGATCATAGTTGAAGCCCACGCGCGGGGAAATGTACAGCAGCGCACGTGGGGTTTGCCCGGGACGAGCTCCTTCTAAATCATAGTACTGGGAGATAGCTGGAATGGTCGTATCGAACACGTCAGGCGCGTAGCGTGGCCGTGTGGTGATCTTCGGAATATCAAACCGAAGGCCAGCGGTTACGCGTAGACGGTCATTTACCTGGTACTCGTCCTGTACATAGAAGCCAATCTGAAAGGCCTTGAAAGCCCCGATGTTATCCGCTTCGTCGCCAATATCACTACCCACCAGGGAAAACCCTCGCTGGAAGAAGGCACTGGCAGGTTCGACGTCCAGGCCATAGGCCTGGCATGTTGGCGTAACAAGCTGACCATCGCGCGCGCTGGCTGCGCAGACGGACTGCAGAAAGTCGTCCACACTATCGTAGAAATACCAGCCAAAATTGAAGGGGATGAACAGGTTGGCAATGTTGTAATACTCAAAATGGGCCCCCAGTGTAAACGTGTGCCGCCCTTTAAACCAGTTGAAGGTGTTGGTGATGGTAAAGATATCCTGATTCAGCATATTGGCGGTAGAGAAGGGCTCGGGGCCCAGGAGAATATCGCCCTGACCGTCTTCGATGTTGACCGTTGGAAAAGGCTGACGGTCAATATCCCGATCGTCTCGGACGCGCGTGTAGCCAACGATTAGTTTGTTGGCATATGAGGCGCCCAGCACACTGTTCAGCTCGACGGTGGTGAAAAGCGTGCGGTTGGGGAACACCTCGGTGCGATCCAGAAAGACGATCTGGAAGGGACCGCTATCGAACTCGTCACGGTTATCCGAGGCGGAATAGCTCAGGCGAGCACTTAGCTTGTGCTGCGGGTTGATATTCCAGTCCAGGCGCACCAGCAGCTTATTGTCGTCAAGCGTGGCGGCTTTGGTGCCGTAAGTGCCCGGGTCGTAGCCCAGCTCTTCCCGAAGTACGGTACGGATTTCGTCCAGCCGATTGGCCGACTCGCCCAGGTATTCGCCCGGCACGTAGGGTTGTGGGGTTTCAGAACGCAGCAGCTCGGCGTTGACAAAGAAAAACAGCTTGTTGCGCAGAATGGGCCCGCCTAATCGGAAACCGTAGCGCTGGTTGATAAAGTCAGGCAGACGTTCGCGCCGCTGACCTGGTAGAGGTTTGGGAGTCAGCCCGGCCAGCATTTCGTTGCGCAGGAAATAATAGACGGACCCTTCGTATTGGTTCGTGCCGCTTCGGGTTACGGCATTTATGGCCCCACCGGTGAATCCGCTCTGGGTAACGTCATAGGGCGAAATGTTGATCTGGAACTGCTCAATGGCATCCAGGCTGATCGGCGTGGCGCCCGTCTGTCCGCCGTTGGTGCCCTGAGCCGAAAGGCCAAATACGTCGTTATTGACCGCGCCGTCAATAAAGATGGCATTGTAGCGGTTATTCTGGCCCGCAATGGAAATGGCAGGGCCATCATCGTCATCATTTTCGACATAGGCCTGAGGCACCAGCCGCACAAAGTCAGCCAGGTCGCGTCCGACTGTAGGAGCAGTATTGATACGGGTTTCGTCCAGATTGACCCCTACACCAGTGCGGGTCGCATCAAATACGCCAGCGGCTGCCACGACCTCTACGGCTTCCAGCTCGGCCACTTGCGGTTCCAGCCGTACGTTTAACACAAAGGTCTCACCCAGCCGCAGCATGACGTTTTCGCGCACATACGGCTGGTAGCCCACAAAGGTGATCCGCACCTGGTAGGGGCCACCCACGCGCATATTGGGAATGAAAAAGACGCCGTCTATATTGGTGGCGGTCCCGTACTGCGTACCTGAGGGGAGATGAGTAGCTACGACATTGGCGCCAGGTAGCGGCTCACCCTGCTCATCGCGCACCACCCCTCGCATGGCAGACGTCGTTACCCCCTGGCCGTAAGCCGTTCCGGCCACCAGAAAGAGCAACCCAAGCAAAAGATACCGTCGCATGGTCGTTTGCTGGTAAGTTAACGAAGATCCACGGATATGCTCCTAATCTAAAACTATCCGTTCTAATTGGCAATAAAGTCTATTTTAAGCATCGCGCCGTGGGAGATGGGTTGTGTTCTTGAAAATTACCATGTATACTTTGCCTTAAGCGATAGCAATCAGGAGGCGTAACGTTTTTGAGCGCGGAGAATGAGAGCGCAGATAGCCCGGTGGTGGTTTACGCTGAGCATGGTGGGTGGCGTGCTGATAGGATCGGCGGGGTTGCGGGGGACTGCGGTGCACGCACAGGGCTTTGAAGAGAGGGTAGTGAACATTGGCAACGTGGGGCTTACGATCACCAACGCGGGCTTTGTGGGCAAGGCCAATGTGCGTAATAATCCAAGTGGGCCGCCTTCGTTTGAGTATCCGCTGGATTCTGGGGTCGAGCACCTTTTTGAAGCAGGGCTCTGGATCGGCGCGATCCGAAGCGATGGCGTCATTACCGTGCGCACCGGTGCGGTCACGGCGGCCGGAGGCTATCGACCCGGAGCCGCTGGTTATGAGCTGGCGCCTCTTGAGCCAATCATTGAACGCTCCACCCTTCCCACATCACCGGTTTTTACCCGGATTGCCGTCAGTCACCAGGATTTTATAACGGCTTATACCGACACAGCACGCTTTCTACCTGGCACGCTGATTCCCATGCCAGATCCAGCCGGACAACTCGGCGCCAAAATCATCCAGACCAGCTATGCCTGGAATTTCCCCTTCACCGAAAGCTTTGTCATTCTCAACTTTGACATTATCAACATCAGCGATCAGCCCTGGGACAGCGTCTACGTGGGGCTTTACCATGACCTTGTGGTACGTAACGTAAACACAACCCAGGACCAGGGCAGCGCCTTCTTCAACAAAAATGGCGTCGGATTTATTGACAGCCTGCACGCCACCTATGCCTTCAATGCAGGGGGGACGGAGGAGTCGATCAATACCTACGGGGCCATTGCCTTTCTGGGGGCCGAGTGGCGGGATCCACGCACGGGCCGGTACCGCTTCTTCCATCCGAACGTGGCTGACGAGTACGTGCGGGATGGCTACACGCCACCTATTGTGAATCCCCGCTGGTGGCTCTTTAGCGGAGGGACGGACGAGCGCTCACGGCCCGGCGACGACCGCACGCGCTACCAGCGAATGGGGACGCCTTATCCGAATCCGGCCGACTATCCGGGCTGCCGGGGCGTGCAGGACCTGGCCTGCCAGGATCCAGATTATCTGGCAGCGCTACGGGCCTGGCGTGAGGAGCTGCGGACAGCCGGGCAGCGCTCGCAGGGTAACTGGATCGGACTGACTCCTGTCGGACCATTTCGGCGGGTGCTGCCAGGAGATACACTGCGGGTCACCTTTGCCTTTGTCGGAGCGCTCAAGCCCGAAGCTTATCAGGGACTGGCCGGACGCCCTGTCGACAACGCGGAAAGCCGGAGCCTGCTGCGCACCAATCTTTTCTGGGCCCGCCGCACTTACGCCGGGGAAGACCTGAACTACAACGGCCGCCTGGATCCAGGCGAAGATGTGAATGGGAACGGACGCCTCGACCGTTATCTGATCCCTGAACCACCTCCGGCTCCACGGGTGCGCGTGGAGTTTACCACCGATACTGATCCGAAGACCGGACGGACGCGTACGGGTGTGGTGCTTTACTGGGATCGAAGCGCCGAAGCCGCTATTGATCCTGTCACCGGACGCCGCGACTTTGAAGGCTATCGGATCTATCGCACGAATCCCGGAGACGATCTACGGGGCAACCTGCTCGATCGGGCCGTCCTGATCGCCCAGTACGACAAACCCGGCAACCGAACCGGCTTTAATAACGGCTTCGAGGCCATTCGACTGGCAGCGCCCATCACCTTCCCGGACGATACGACGCAGTACTGGTATCGGTTTGAAATGCCCGATCTCAAAGCAGGGTGGCAGTACCTGTTCATTGTGACGGCTTTTGATGAAGGCGATCCCGATGCAGGCCTGGAGCCGCTTGAATCATCGCGTACCGCCGGAGCCGTGCGCGTCTTTCCGGGCACGACGCCTACCCGACGCGGGCCCGTGGGCGTCTATCCAAATCCCTACCGGGCCGGTGCGGCTTGGGATGGGGGGACAAGCCGCACGCGCAAGCTCTATTTCTACAACCTGCCTCCCCGATGCGAAATCCGCATCTATACGCTGGCCGGCGAGATCGTCAAAACGCTCTACCACGACGCCGCCACCTATCGCGGCGATATCCGCTGGTTCAACGATTTCAGTGGGCCCGGACGGCAATTCAGCGGCGGCGAGCACGCCTGGGATCTGCTTTCTGAGAATGGCCTGGAGCTGGCCGCCGGGCTCTACCTCTTCACTGTGAAAGACCTCGATACCGGCGAGATCCAGCGCGGAAAGTTTGTGATTCTTAAATAGACCCCAACCACCACCAAAACCCCAACTGCCATGCGACGCATTGCTACAACAATGGTCCTGCTGCTGGGCATCGGGCTCCTGCTTCCAGCCCGTGCCCAGATCAAGGAGGTAACCGTGCGGGAGATCAACCAGATCCACCCCGACAGCCTGGCGCTGCTCAAGCAGCTCGGCACGAACCTCGACATAGCCCGCATCCAGAGCCTGATTCGCTCACCGCTGACCGGCGACACGGTGCGGTTCACGGCGGTGGTCATGAGTGACCCGCTCAATTCAGGGCTGGCCAGCCTGAACCAGGACAATGTTCCTTCCCGCCTGCACGTGTTTGTGCGCGATACGTCGGCCCTTTCGCAGGGGAAGGACGGCATGACCATCCAGATCGTGGACGGCTCCTACGAGACAACGGGGCTGAAAAACCTGACCAGAGGCGATGTGGCCACCTTTACGGCGGTGGTCACCTACTTTGGCCATACGATTCAGTTGACGCCTATCAGCATTGAGTTCAAAGGGCATTATACCACGCTGGGGTTGCCCGACAGCCTGCTCGATCCGGTTGTGGTCACTACCGCCGACCTGAACCTGAACGTGGACGTGGGCAAGGTGCAGGTGAACTGGGATAACTTTGCGCGCCTGAATAACCAGTACGTCCGGATCGAAAACGCCACGATCCTGCGCAGCACGCTGGCCGATCAGGGACGGCCTAACTGGCTGTTTTCGAGCGACAACGGCCAGACTTTTGTGCAGGCCGACGACATCTCGCTGCGCTTCCGAAATGACCGTGCCGGCTATCCCCCCGAATACAACCGTCGGGATCCGAGCGATCCATTCCGGCCCCCACCGCCTGGGTCGCTGATCAACGTGCAGGGGTTTGTGGTCTTCCGGGGGACATTTGAGGCGTTCGACCTGGGGGCCATTCCGCCCGGGGCCATGCTGAAGCTGGCTCCGTTCGAAGACACCGATCTGGAAGTCCTGGAGACACCGCCGAAGATTACGGACGTCAGCCGTCCTGACTTTGTACCGGGCAATGCGCCCGTAACGATCACCTTTGATGTAACCCCGGATCCGAACCGACAGATTACCAGCGTGGAATTGCGCTACTATACCAGCTCGCAGCCCGACACGCAGGTGGTGCAGGCAGCACAGGCAGCTTCAAAAGCAGGCGGTCGCGGCACGCTGGCGCTCTATCAGGCCCAGATTCCGGCCGCGCCGGACGGAGACTTTGTGACCTACTGGATTGAAGCCGAGGACAACATGGGCGCGCGCTCGCGCTCAGATGATCAGTACTACCGGGTCCTCTACAACGGGATCACGCAGGTGGCCCACATTCAGGAGACAGCTACCGGTGGACCGGGCGACAGCCCGTTTGTCGGGGTAACCACCGATATGGATCTGAGTGTCGTGGTGCAGAGTCAGCCAGCGGTTTCAGGCTGGTAGCAGTCCAGGATGATGCGAACCTGGGGCCGTGGTCGGGTATCCTGCTGAACCTGCCCTCGACTGCACGCGATACCCTCCAGCGAGGGGATCGGCTGCGCATTACACGGGCGCACATCCGAGAGCGGTTTGGCGTGACCGAGCTGGACAGTGTCACGTTCACGAAAGAGGGTACGGGCAACTTCCTGGGCTATAAGACGATGACCACGAACGACATGGTTGATCTGGCCATTGCCGAGGCCCATGAAGGCATGCTCGTACGCTTTGAAAACGTGACAATTATCAACCCGGATGAAGGGTTCGGGGAGTGGTCGTTCTCTTCGGATGGTACCGAAGAAAACAAGGCGAAGGCAGATGATCGGTCGGCGGCCATTTCGAACGACTTTGCCGTCAACACCTTCCAGGCCGGCGATCAGGTGTCGTTCATCCAGGGCATCTGGTGGTATTCGTTCGGCGAGTACAAGCTGGAGCCTGAAGATCCGGCCACGGACATCGGTACGATCACCACGGATGTTGAGCCGGGCGAAGGCCTGCCGGTCGCTTTCACGCTGATGCCGAACTATCCCAATCCCTTTGCCGACGTTACTACGCTGCGTTACGTGCTGCCGCAGGCCGGTCCGGTACGCCTGGAGGTGTTCGATCTGCTGGGGCGCCGGGTGGCTGTGGTGGTCGACGGCGTGCAGCCGGCCGGTATGCACGAAGTGAAGCTGGACGGCCGTAATCTCGCGAACGGCCTTTATGTGGTGCGACTGACCTCTGAGGCCGGCACGGCCACGCGCATGATCGTTCGCATGAAATAACGTTAGGTCAGGGTGGGGGATGGCCTGCCGGTCATCACCCCACCCACCGATAACCGTGCTTGAGGAGGAACCGTGAGGGATCATCTACAGACGCTGCTGGGATTGGGGGCGCTCATTGGCGTGCTACTGGGGGGGTGCGATGCCGGCTTCACCGGGGAGCCCTTGCCCAATCAGCCGCCCGAGACGTACTTGAGCGTGCGCGACAGCTCGCTTGTCGATAACCTGTCCGACGAAGAACGGCTCGTTAGCACCGTCTACGTGTCCTGGAGCGGCGATGACCCGGATGGCTATGTGGCGGCCTATGAGCTGCGCTACTATGATACGGCGACAGGGCCGGTAGGCGTTGGCTGGACGCGTACCACACGGAATGATTCGCTGGTGCTGCTGCCTATACCCCCGGGACAGGCGACAGCCAACGTGACGTTCGAGGTGCGGGCGATTGACAACGAAGGCCTGGCCGATCCTACCCCCGCGCGTACGGTTTTTCCGATTCGCAATTCTCCGCCAGAAATTCGCCTGGTCAACTTTGAGCTGCCACCGGACACAACATTTCCCATCTTCTCGTTCAGTTGGCAGGCTGATGATCCGGATGGCGTCACGAATCTGGCCCGCATTGAGGTCAGCTTCAACGATTCAACCCGATTTGTGGCGCTGCCGCCTGAGGTGGACTTTGTAACCTTTGTGGCCAACTTTGACCGGAACGATCCGTCTCAGCTTGAAACAACTGCTCGGGTCTATACGGGTCGGGCATTTCGATCGACAACGATTGAGGTGCCGGGGCTCCGGCTCGATGCCGAAAACACCTTCTACGTGCGGGCGGTGGACTAGGCCGACACGAGCAGCGCGCTGGCCCGGCATACCTGGTTTGTCAAAAAGCCCCGGAGCCGGGTACTGCTGGTCAACGACTACCGGAAAGCCACGGGAGCCGTTGTCATGGCCTATCACCGGGCCATTCTGCGCGACTTTCTGCCGCCCGGGATGCCCATCGACGAGTGGGATCTGTCGCAGCCATACGTGACCGGATCGGCCGGCAACACACCCCGTTCGGATGCCTTACCACCGGTGCCCGACCCGACACTGCGCCAGACGCTGGCGCTCTGGGACTACATCTACTGGGTCTCGACCGCTACGGTCAACAGTATTGTCGGCAACAATCTGCCGTACGCCGCAGCCGTGATGGACCTGTTTTTTGAACAGGGCGGGCGCATTCTGGTACACAGCCCGATCACACAGCCCCGCGATCCCGAAGCCAATCTGGGCAATCCGGCCATCCTGATGCTGCCGCTGAGCGACCTGCTGGTGTTGCCGGATACGGTGCGCCGATTGGAGCTGGCCTCTGGAGCAGTGATCACGCCGATCAATACGCCGCCCGGAGTAACCGAACCATTGCCTCCACTACAGAGCAAACGGTTCTTTATCAACGAACTTCCCTATTTTTCCGAGGGCGCTACCATCGTTTCCCTGTACGAAGCGGATTATCAGTATCTGAGCCGGAGCGGACGGCGCGGAAGCTGGCCGCATCCGCGTACAGTGGCATCTATCAGTATAGATGCCCGTGTGGCCCTTTTTGGACTTCCCCTGGTGAACGAACTCACTGGCGAACCCGTGCTGACAGGAGCCGACGGCAATCCAGAAGCAGGGCGCCAGGCCGTTATGTTGCTGCTGCGAAGCCTTGGATTTCCAGAGCGATGAGGCGTAGCGTTCCAGGATTCAGGACAGGCCTGCTATTGCTTGTGGTCGTTTGGGCCGGCAGCGTTAAGCTGGCCTATGGACAGGGCAGCATTGCCGGCACTGTGCAGGACGAGTACGGCGAACCGCTGCCCGGCGTGAACGTGATCGTGGTGGGAACCAGCTTTGGGGCTGCTACCGATCTGGAGGGGCGATTTCGGATCGACGGCCTGCGGCCGGGCGAATACTCCGTGCGCTTTTCCTACGTAGGTTTTGAAACCAAGCTTTTTACCGGCATACGCGTACGTGATGGGGAGACAACCACGCTGAACGTGACGCTGCAGGAACAGGTCGTCGTGGGCGAAGAGGTGGTAGTGGTTGGCGAGCGGCCGCTGGTGGATGTGGAGCAGTCGTCGAGTGCCTATATCGTCTCGCGCGAACAGATCGAAGCGGCGCCGCTGCGCTCGGTACAGGAGGTGGTGGGCCAGCAGGCCGGGGTGCTGCGCGATCCGACCGGCCTGTACATCCGTGGGGGACGCGCCTACGAGACGGGTTTTTACGTGGATGGTGTTTCGGCACGCGATCCACTGGCCGGGACCGGCTTCGGGCTTGATCTGGGCACGAATGCCTTCCAGGAGGTACAGGTGATTACCGGGGGACTGGATGCGCGTTATGGCGACGTTACGTCCGGAGTGGTTTCGATCCAGACCCGCGAAGGCGGCGAGCGCCTCTCCGGCAGCTTTACGCACAAACGAGACAACTTCGGCCGCCTGAACGAAAGCTGGGGCAGCAACTTTCGCGAAGATATCTACGAACTGACGCTGGGTGGGCCGCTTGGCACCACCCGGCTGCGCTTTTTTGTCGCGGGCCAGGTGCAACTTTCCGACGGGTTCACCCGCCAGGTGTCGGATCCAGACTCGATCCGTTCCTCTCTGGTAAAGTGGAACTTCCTGCTGCCGCGCACTGGAAACCGCTGGAACGGCTTTTTGAAGCTGACCTACACGCCCTGGCCGGGACTGAAGCTGCAGGCAGCCTATCAACGCTCACTGACCGTCAACCAGAACACGCGCATGCTGCAGGTGACGGGCAACGAAGCCGTCGTGGCACCCGGCTTTCAGTATGCCTTTATCCTGCAGCCAGAAAATGCCAATACGTTCGCACACGATAACGTGCTGGCCTATGTGAAAGCCGCGCACGTGATCAACGAACGCTCCTTCTACGAAATCCAAATCAGCCGTCTCTTCACCCGGCTACGGGCCGATGCCAATGGACGCCGCTGGCGGCCACGTGCCGTCACCACCGAGCTGGATCCGCGCAGCATCGTGACCTATCCAGCCACCATCTTTGTGGACGAAAACGGTCAGCCGTTCGATCCCAATGCGCTTTTTGTGCTGCCCGGCCCCGGCCTCTTCAACAATGGCGGCATCGCCACGCGCTTCCATGACCACTTTGCCGAAGAATGGACGCTACTGGGCACTTACACGCTGTTTTCCACAGACCGCAACCGGCGGTTGAATGCCGGCCTGGAACTGAAATTCAACGATTACCAGTGGATCGACATCATTCGGCCCTGGGTGGGCGCCCCCATTGGCTCGGAAGAAGCCGAGGCGACCGGACGCCTGGGCGAAAGCGCCGACATCTGGCGCGTCAAGCCACGCCGGGGCGCCCTCTTTACTACAGGACAGGTCCGCTATCGCGGGCTGATTCTGAACGCCGGGCTTCGACTGGAATGGTGGTCGCCGGGACGCTATGTGGATCGGCTGATAGACGATCCTCGCGCGCCGATTCTGGAGACCATCCGTCAGGCTTATAAAGACGCTACGGTGCCATTCTTTGGGCTCCGCACCAAGTTTTTCCTGCTTCCTCGCCTGCGCGTGTCGTTTCCCATTCGGGAAAACCAGGTCCTCTTTTTCAACTATGGCCGATCGACGCGCCTGCCACACCCGACCTTTGTCTATACCGGCCTCGATCCGTTCTATCAAGATCGTTCGTTCTTCGCTGATCTGGGCAATCCGAACCTGAACCCAGAAGTGGACATCTCCTACGAGCTGGGGCTGCGCTACCAGGTAACCAGCAATGACGTGCTGAGCGTGACGGCCTTCTGGCGAGACAAGTTCGACTTCATTACGGTTGAAAATGTGATCATTCGCGACCCGACCGGCCGCGAAACCGTCCGGGCCTTTCGCATCAACGGAGATTTTGCTCGCGTGCGCGGCCTGGAGCTTAGCTATCTGAAGCGCATTGGCGACTGGTTCTTGGGACAACTGGCTGGCTCGTTCTCACGCGCTACCGGACTGAGCTCCACGAATAACGATGCCTTGGTGCAATTTCTGGCCCGGGGCGACATCGAAAATACCTTCGAGACGCCGCTGGCCTGGGACCGACCGCTCGACCTGAAAGCCAGCGTTACGCTGACCTACGACCGCTCCAGACCGCTGCTGGGGCTCCCCGGATTGAACCGACTGCAGTTGTTTCTTTCCACCACCTTCCGCAGCGGCCAGCGCTACACCCCGGCCGAATTCAAAGGCTACCAGACCAATCCGTTTACGGGCGAGCCGGACTGGCGCCCGATCTATGAGATCGTCTCGGATCCGGCCGCCCGTTACAGCCGCATCGGAGCGCCCTGGTGGTGGTTCGATCTGGTGTTGCGGCGCCGCATCCAACTGGCCGGCAACGAGCTGGAGCTTTCCGTGGAGATCACGAACCTGTTCAATCAGAAAAACAGTGTGATCGTCAATCCGGTGACGGGCAAGGCCTACCCGGATGTCGATCCGAAGAAGACCGACTTCACAAAGTTGCGGGGCAACCGGGACTTCGACGTGCCCATCAACGTGCGGGATCCGCGGTATGAAGATCCGACCACGACTGGATTGCCGCCGTTCAATCCGGCGCGTTTCCTGCCGCCGCGTCATGTGGTGTTCGGGATTTCCTATGCGTTTTGAGCGAATGACACGGATCTACCTGGTGCTGGCCCTGTTGCTCGGCGGGCTTGGAGAAGCCCGGGCCCAGCTCCTGCCCTCCTACGGGCGGGATCGGGCCGGCACGTCGGGCTTCCAGTTTTTGAAGATTCCGGTTGATGCTCGCTCGGCTGCCCTGGGCGAGACGGTAGCGGCCGGCGCGTTCGATGCGTCCGCGTTGTTCTGGAATCCGGCGCTGGCCGCCCAGATCGAAGCAGTGCAGGTGGGAGTCGGGCACACGGCCTATTTCGTGGATATCCGGCTGGACTATCTGTCGTTGCTCTACCCATTAGGCTGGGGGGATATGACCCTGGGGTTAAGCCTGCAGGTACTCGACTCAGGCGAGATGCCGGTGACCACCGAGTTTGAGCCCTATGGTACCGGTGAGACATTCCGCTTTCGGGATCTGGCGCTGGGAGTGAGCGTGGCACAACCGCTTACCGACCTGTTCAGCTATGGTGTAACGGCTCGCTACGTACGCGAGAGTGTGGCCGAGCTGGTTACGCAAACCCTGCTGTTTGACCTGGGCATTTTCTATCGGGTAGGCGACACCGGCGTGCAGATGGCCGTGGCGATCCGACACTTCGGGTTCGACGGACGGCCAGAGGGTCGGCTAACACGTCCGGTGATTGGTGAAAATGGGCAGGTCGTTGAGACTGACTTTGAGACCATTACGCCACCCACCACCTTTTTACTGGGCGTCAGCTACATGCTGCTGCGGGATCACCCCCAGCATCGGCTGCTCCTGCTGGGCCAGCTTACCAATCCGAACGATAACGCCGAGAGCTTCAATGTGGGCGCCGAATACACCTGGAATCACACGCTGATAATGCGCATGGGCTATCGGTTCGGGGTCGAAGAATTCCGCACCCCGACCCTGGGGGTGGGGCTCCTGCTACCAGAGCGCCTGATCGGCCTGCGGGCGCGCTTCGATTATGGCTTTCAACATCTGGAACGGCTCGGCACGGTGCACCGCGTAGGGCTTAACCTGGAGTTATGAGTATGCGTGCGTTCCATCACAGGGCGAAGGGACGGTGGTACACCGGTGCAGTGCTGCTCTTCGGGCTGGGCCTGCTGCTCATAGGATGTGACGCCCTGCTGGGAAGCAAGCAGGATCCGACGACCGAGGAAATTTTTCGCGTGGGCCGCACCGAACCCGGTCTGCTGCGCGAAGTGGAGTACGTGCCCCTCTTCCCGTTTTACACGCTGGGTGGAGATGGCGCCCCGCTGGAAGCTCCCCGAGATGTGTACGTGGGCTTCGACACGTTTATTTACGTGGTGGATGCGCGCGGTCTCCATGTGCTGGATCAGGCCGGCCGACCCGCTGCATTCATTCCGATTCCGGGGGGGGCGACCTCGGTCATTCAAGACCGACGCCTGCACGTGTACGTGACTGCCCGGCGCGATACCACCATCGGCGGCCGCACCTGGAACCTGCCGGTCGTGCTGCACTACGCAGACATCACGACCGGGAATCCCCGGCTGGTAGACATCATCTGGCATCCGTTTGATGACCGCTCCCGCAAGCTGAACCGACCGGATCCCATTCCTACGGATGAGCAGGTCGAATTTACGGGCGTGGCTGTGCTGGCCGACAATTCGATCTACGTGGCGCGTCGTGGACCGGTCAACGATCCGGCGTCGGTGATTCTGCCGCACAACACGATTCTGGAATTCACTCCGGACGGTGTCAACACCCAGGCGCTTGTGACGCTCAATCCGCGCCAGCCCAGCCTGCGGAGCGCCGTCAATCCTTCTGATGTGCTGACGTTCGTTCATCCTCCCCAGCGCACCACGTTCCCATTCACCCGGGACTTTTACATCGCGCAGATGCCTCCTGAGGGGGAACGTTTTCGCTACGCCGTGCTGTCGATCCGCGCCGTCGAAACGCCGGATGGGATCGAATACCGGCCCGATGCTGACAAAATCCAGGTGGTGGGCGACACCACCCGGGGCGATGGCTTTCTGTATGAAGACTTCAAGTTTGCCTGTCCGTCGGACCTGGCCTTTGCGGCCGATGGCACTAACTACCTGTTCGTACTGGATGCCTGCAAGGATAGCCTGTTCGTATTTACAGCGGCAGGTGTCGAAGGGGTAGCACCCCCACCAGGCGCGGCCAGTACGAAGCCTGTCGTTGTGTCGTTCGGGGGGCGCGGGGACGGCTCCCGCCAATTCAACAATCCCCAGGGCGTGGCCTACGATCGACGCATCGTCTATGTAGCTGATACCGGCAACAACCGCATCGCACGCTTTCGGCTCAACACGGATTTCGAATGAAACGGTGCTGCTTCTTTTTGCTGGTTAGCTGGAGCTTTGTATCCTGGGCTCAGATCCCTTCGGTGGGAACGCCGGCCACGCTGGAGGTAGCTACCTGGAACGTCGAATGGTTCGGGGATTCTGACAACGGACCCTCGGATGAAGCGCGTCAGCAGGCGAACGTCCGCGCCGTCATTGCGCAGAGCGGTATTGACCTGTGGGCCCTGCAGGAGGTGAGCGATCCGGCTGCCTTTCAGCGGCTGCTTGATAGCCTGGGCAGTGACTATGAAGGCGTGCTGGGCGAGCCAGCCGTGCCAGGCGTAACGCAACGGATCGCATTCGTCTATCGCCGCACTGTGATCCAACGCCGCCGCATCGAACAAATCCTGACGCCGTTTGCTTCGGCTTTCGGATATCGGCCCCCGCTTTTGCTGGAGGCTGCCGTGCACCTGCCCGACACCACCGTCATTATTACCTTCATTACGCTGCACATGAAGGCGGGAACCGATCTGTCAGACTATAACCGACGGCAAGAAGCGGCCCAACGGCTTAAAAGCCGACTCGACCTGCTCTATGGAGACCGTCCCATAGTCGTGCTGGGCGACTGGAATGATGAGCTGGAGCGCTCGATCACGGGTTTTCCTTCTCCGTACGAGAATTTCCTTGCCGATGCTGACAATTATCGCTTTGTTACTGCGCCCCTGGATGCCGCCGACGTGCCCACCTGGTGTGGCAACAGCCTGACCTGTCGGACAGGCTCCACCATCGACCATATCCTGATCACCGACGAACTATTTAGCGCGTATGAGGAAGGCTCGGCCACGCGCTTTTCGGCCTTGCTGGAGGCTATTCCAGGGTTTGTGTTTTCCACTTCTGATCATCTGCCGGTCTATGCCCGTTTTCAGTTTGCGGCTGCAACGGTCACCGAAGTGCAGCGCGCGCGGTCGGTTGCTGTTCAGCTCTATCCCAATCCGGCGCGTGACCGCGTGACGCTGATCTGGGAAGGGAAGGGGGAGCCCGTAACCATTCGAATATGGGATGTGCTGGGGCGCCTGGTGCGACAATGGGAGCAGCCGCCGGCCGCTGGAGCCCAACGATTTGAAGTAGATCTGGAGGAATTGATGGCCGGCGTGTATCTGGTCGAAGTGGCCCTGCCCGACCGGCGCGTCAGTCGGCACCTGATCCGGCTTCCGTAGCTTGCAGGCGTGCGGCAACGCGTTCGACTTCGGACAGCACGCGCAGCAGGTTGCCGCCCAGGATTTTCTGGATGTCGGCTTCAGCGTACCCCCGTCGGTAGAGGCCGTAGGTGATCCAGGGCAGGCGCGTTACGTCTTCCAGTCCATCCGGCAGGTCGAACACCCCATCGAAGTCGGAGCCCAGGCCCACGTGGTCGATGCCGGCCATCTGCACCGCGTGGTCAATGTGGTCAAGCACGTCTTCGAGCGTGGCACCCGGCAGGCCGCGCTCGCGTCGGATCGCATAGACGGCGTTCCAGAGCCGGCGCAGGTTGCCCCCAGCGCGGCGCTTGGCTTCGGCATAGACGTCGGTCGTCAGATGGGGATTGACCAGGGCGTCGAAGAAATTGATGAGCACAACCCCGCCGTTGCGGGCCAGCGCCCGCAGCATGTCGTCGCTGACGTTCCGCACGGCAGGGACCAGGGCCCGCATCGAAGAATGCGAAAGAATAACAGGGGCTCTGGTGATGGCCAGCACGTCGAAAAAGGTTGAATCGGAGGTGTGCGACAGGTCGATAAGCATCCCGAGCCGGTTCATTTCGCGGACGATCCGCCGGCCCTGTGCGCTCAGGCCGTTCCAGCGCGGGCGATCCTGCGAGGCGTCGGCCAGGCGGTTTGTGTTGACATGGGTGAGCGTGACGTAGCGGATGCCGGCTTCATAGAGGACGCGGAGTGTATCCACCGAGCCGGCCAGCGCGTGGCCGCCTTCAAGGCCCAGCAGAATGGCTTTGCGGCCGCTTCGCGCAATACGCAGCACGTCGGCACTGGTGTAGGCAAGCGCAACGCTGTCGGCATGGGCAGCCACCTGGCGGCGTACTTCGGCAATCAGGCGACGGGCATAGCGGACAGCCGATGCCCCTTCGCCATAGCCGGCAGGGACGTAAATCGAGAAGAAAGCCGCGTCGAGCCCGCCTTCAAACATGCGGGGCAGGTCCACGTGTCCGGCTGCCCGGCGATGGCGTCGGCCAAAGTCGAACCCCCGAAGCATGCGGGTGGGCGTGTCGATGTGGCCGTCGAAGACCAGCGTGCGGTAGTGAAGGCCCAGCACCCGGGCCCACAGGGAGTCCAGACGTATCAGGGCATGGTAGCGAGCGGGGGGCAGTGCCACCGCACCGCCGTCTTCGGCCCGCAGCGTGTCGGCGGGTGGCCGATGCGCGGTGGGCGTCTGGGCCCGACAGGCCAGCACGAGGAGCATCAGCAGGTATGCGCAGCGCATCATCCGGGGCAGGTTCCTACGCGGCAGCCGGTACGTCGAGCACCCATCCGTCGATCCGGCCGTCGGTGTGCCGCCGGGCCACATTCACCACAGCAGGCCTGCCGTTCACTGGCCTCTTTCGGAAACGGAGGTATGGTTCAGGGAGTGTTCAGCGTCATCTGTAAAGCAACAGGCAGCTTCATCAAAGGGTTATGGGGCCACTTCCTTTGATCGTTGGAGGCGCGCATCGAGACTGTAGCGGCCCGGTCCGGTCAGCATCAACCCGACAAATACGATTAGCATTTCCAGGGCATACCAGGGAGTGCCGGAGATCAGCCCGGTCATGTGTCCCAGGGCAGCGACCAATAACGTAAGGGCCGGGGGGATTAACGCCCATGGGAAAAACAGCCCCAGCATAAGCAGCAGACCCCCTCCGACAAACTCCGAAAG
>JALSJJ010000110.1 GCA_026989375.1 Rhodothermus sp. | reverse complement strand
AGGGAGCTCTCTGATTCAGAGAAGAGGTGAAAACAGCAGCGGTCAGCGCGGGAGCGCCCAGAGGCCGTTGTAAAAAGATTGCCCAAGGCAGGCCATGCTTCAGCCCAGTAGATGGAATGATTACTGAGTTCGAACTCATCTGATTTTTACATCCGAAGCTGGCGTTTCTGGGCGGGAGGGTGGTATCCTACAGTTGCCTCTCTGGGCGGGTGAAGGTGGCGGAAGGAAACCGCTGCTTTCGGAAGTATCCGACCGGGATGAGGGAAACGGGGCGCTGAGGACGCTGGAACAGGTTTTGGAAGCGGGGAGCGTCCCATGTGCAAGCGTCGAACGGATACAGACCCGAGCAGCCAATGCGGATACATGTGTGGTGGTGGGCCTTGGTGGGGTGGCTCGTCGGAGGATATGAGACCACAGCATGGGCCCAGCAGAGCTACAAGATACTGGGTGAGCAGAAACGCTGGCACCCCGTCACAATTCAGGTCTACGGCCCTCAGGCCGACGAGCAGGGCACTCCCAATCCGTTTCTGGATTATCGCTTCAATGTGATCATTACGGCACCAGACGGAACAGAGCACGTCGTCCCTGGCTTTTTTGCCGCCGACGGCGATGCGGCCAATACGTCGGCCACCTCGGGCAACGTCTGGCAGGCTATTTTTACCCCGGCTCAGACCGGAACCTATCAGTTTCGGGTGTCTTTCCGGCAGGGATCACAGGTGGCCGTTTCGCTGGATCCCGAAGCAGGGACGCCCATCGCGCCCGATGGACTGACCGGCTCCTTTACCGTAGGCGAAACCGATAAAGCGCCGCCGGACTTTCGGGCGCGGGGCATCCTGCGCTATGTGGGCCAGCGGTACTTTCGCTTTGACGACGGTACCTACTTTCTGAAAGGTGGGGCCGGGTCACCGGAGAATTTCCTGGCCTATGCCGCGTTCGACAATACCAGAGATTACGGCGGTGCCGCGAATGACCTGCCGGATGGGCTGCACCGTTATGGACCCCATGTGTCGGATTGGAAGGACGGGGATCCCACCTGGAAAAACGGCCTTGGAAAAGGCATTATTGGGGCGATCAATTACCTGGCCGGTGAAGGGGTCAATTCGCTGTACTTTCTCACGATGAACGTAAACGGGGATGGCCGCGAGGTCTATCCCTGGACCTCCTATGACGAGCGCTATCGGTTCGACGTCTCCAAGCTGGCGCAGTGGGATATCGTCTTCCGGCACATGCAGCGAAAAGGTATCCTGCTGCATGTGATCACCCAGGAGCAGGAAAACGATCAATTACTGGACGGGGGCAATCTGGGGGTTACGCGTAAGCTCTACTATCGTGAGCTGGTCGCCCGGTTTGGTTATCATCCGGCGCTGATCTGGAATCTGGGCGAAGAGAACACGAACACCACGGCGCAACGCAAGGCCTTTGCTGAATACATCCGGGCCCTGGACCCTTACGATCATCCGATTGTCGTCCACACGTTCCCGCAGGATCATGAAAAAGTCTATGCGCCCCTGCTGGGATATCCGAACCTGGACGGCCCTTCCTTACAGCTCAGCAAGATGGCAGGAGGCTATGCGGCTACCCTGACCTGGGTGGTGCGCAGTGCAGCGGCCGGGCGGCCCTGGGTGGTGATGCTGGATGAGCCAGGCAATGCCGCAGTAGGCTGTTCGCCGGACGGCCCGAACAACAACCACTACGAATGTCGCACGGAAGCGCTCTGGGCCAACCTGATGGCGGGAGGTGGGGGCGTGGAGTGGTACTTCGGGTATCAGCGGCCGCACAATGATCTGGATCTGGAGGACTTTCGGAGTCGGGATCGGCTCTGGGATTACACGCGCTATGCCCGCCAGTTTTTTGAAAACCATCTTCCCTTCTGGCAGATGGAGCCCCTCTCGGCCGAAGAAGCCGGGGCGCCCGCTGGAGCCTACGTTCTGGTCCTGAAAGACGGACAGGGCTGGCAACGAGCGGCGCTGTATTTTCCCGAAGGGTCAGGGACGGTTCGGGCGCCGTCGGGTACTTACGAGGTGTACTGGTTCGATCCTCGCAACGGCGGCGCCCTGCAGCAGACGGACCTGCGTCAGATCGCAGGGGGACAGTCGGTGACGCTTGTACCGCCGGAAGCAGAGGGACAGGATTGGGCGGTGCTGCTGGTGCGGGTAGATGCGGACAGCGGTGCGGTATTGGAGGCCGATCCACGCCAACTGGACTTCGGGGCGGTGCGTCTCGACACCGCGTTATTGCGCACAGTGACGCTGCGCAATATAGGCAATACCATATTGAAGATAACGGCCCTGCGTTTGCAGGGAGCGGACGCCGCCGCTTTTGCGCTTGAGCAGCCTCCGGAACTGCCCCTGGCGCTGGCAGGTGGCCAATCGGTTTCGTTGTCCATCGGGTTTGCGCCGTCTGAGGCGCGAGCGTATCAGGCTTCTTTACTGGTTGAAATGGACACCGGCGAAAGCATCGCGGTGGAGCTAACGGGCCTGGGTCAGCTTCCGGAACCGTTGCCGGCGGTGACGCGCTTTGTGCTGGTCGATGCGCAGACCGATACGGACATAGCTGTGTTGCAGCCCGACACGGTGCTCTGGGTGTCGAATCTGCCGGCGGCCATTAATATTCGCGCAGAGGTAACCGGCCCGGTAGGCAGTGTCGTGTTCTGGGAGAACGGCGTCAAAGTGCGCACTGAAAACGTGCCGCCCTATGCGTTGGCAGGAGATATAGCGGGCGATTACAAAAGTTGGCGCTATGAGTCCGGTCGCTACGTGCTGCGCGCCGTGCCGTACACTGAAGCCAACGGGCAGGGATCGGAGGGGCAGGCCCTGACGCTGGCGTTCGAGATTCGGCAGTATTTGACTGCCACCGAGCCGGTTTCTCAGGGAGCGTTTATGCTGCAGGTGTTCCCGCATCCGGTTCGGACGCAGGGGTACGTGCAGGTACAGCTACCACGTGCACAGTACGTGCGACTACA
>JALSJJ010000109.1 GCA_026989375.1 Rhodothermus sp. | reverse complement strand
GTAGAGAAAGCCGCCACCTTCGACGCCCTCGGTGATCGCGCCGATGAACTCGTTGGCCAGGCCGCTTCGCTCGGAGAGCTGGAAGCGGTCTTCCAGCACCCTGCGGTCGAAGCGCAGCACCTCTTTTACACCGACGGCCATATGCGCGTCGGGTACGTATTTCGTCTGCAGGCCGATCTGGCGCGTGAGCAGGTTATTGACCCCTTCGGCCAGGATCACGCAGTCGGCGTAGAAGCGCTCGCCACCGGCTTCGACGCCCACGACGCGGCCGTCTTCGACAAGCAGGCGCTCGACAAGGACGTCAAAGGCCAGCAACGACGCGTCGGCGCAGGCGCTCTGGTCGATGACTTCCTGCACTTTGTCGGCCAGCCAGCGGTCGAACACAGCTCGCAGCACCGTCACGCCCATGTAGGGGGGCGTGTCGTAGTGGGCCGACTTGAAGTCGATCGAAAAGGCCGATTGCTCGTCGAGGAAGGTAAGCCGTCGGTGGTTTACGAAGCGTTCGAAGCCGGCGTGCGGATCGTTCCAGTATTCGGGCACCAGGCGGGCCAGGTCGGTGCCCCAGAGCACGCCGCCGGAGACGTTTTTGGCGCCGCTGTAGGCGCCCCGTTCGATGAGCAAGAAAGGCACTTCATGGCGGGCCAGCACCATGGCGGCGCTCAGCCCGGCAATGCCGCCACCGACGATGATACAGCCAAAGCGTTCCGCTTCCATCAGCTTCCAGCCTTGATTCGGCGTATTTCTTCGATGAGCAGGGGCAGGATCTGGTAGAGGTCGCCCACGATGCCATACGTGGCGATATTGAAGATGGGCGCGTCCGGATCCTTATTAATCGCCACGATCACCTTGCTGCCGGCCATCCCGGCCACGTGCTGAATGGCACCGGAGATACCCACAGCGATGTAGAGTGTGGGGGAGACCACCTTACCGGTCTGGCCGATCTGCAATGAAGCCGGGAAGAGGCCAGCTTCGATGGCAGCGCGGGAGGCGCCCACCGCGGCGCCCAGCTCCCGGGCCAGCGTTTCGACCAGTTGTTTGCCGGCTTCGTCGCGCACGCCGCGTCCGGCGGCCACGATCACGTCGGCTTCGGAGAGGTCCACCTGTCCAGTTGTGCCGGTGAGAACCTCGCGCAACGTGGCACGCAACGTGTCTGGGTCGAACGTGAAAGGTACCTGGACAATCTCCGGCTCGGTGGGGGTCTCATCAGGCTGTGCGTTGTAGGTGCCGGCCCGAATCGACACCAGGACGGGGTATTCGGAAGCCTCGGCATCGGCCAGCACGCGGGCGGCCATGACGGGACGCGTGGCCGTCACGGAAGCCCCGGTGTCGAAGGCAGCAACGTCAGGCAACACTGCGGCGCCGACGCGGGCAGCCAGCGCTCCCAGCACGTCTTTGGTGGCTTCCGTGGAAGGAAAAGCCATCAAGGTAGGTTGGGCGGCCTGAAAGACCGCTTCCAGCGCAGCCAGCACCGGCGCGTTCAGGTGCTGGGACAGTACAGGATGCTGCACCAGGTAGATCTGGTCGATGCCATAAGGCTTCAGGGCTTCGACGAAGCGTTCCGCTTCGGGATGCAGCACACAGGCGGCCAGCCGGGTGCCGTCGCGCCGGGCCAGCTCTCGGGTGCGGGTCAGGACTTCCAGGGAGGAACGCGTTGGGCGATCCTGCTGAATCAAAATATGGCAGAGGTAGGTGTTCATGGCTACAACACACGGGCTTCTTCACGAAGGAGACGAACAAGTTCGCGAACCACTTCCGCCGGCTCCCCTTCGAGTTTGCGGCCGGGCGTTCGGGGAGGAATCGGCCGGTAGCCGGTTACGTGCGTACGGGGCCGAAGCTGTTCGGGCGTCAGGCCCAGGTCCGACAGCGTGAGCCGCTCGATAGGCTTGCGTCGGGCCTGCATGATGCCCCGAATTGAGGGAATGCGGGGATCGTTCATGTCGTTGGAAATGGTCACCAGACCGGGCAGGGTCAGCTCGATGATTTCCCGTCCAGCATCCCCCTGGCGGGTAACCACCAGGCGGTCGGCTTCGTAGGCCAGTCCTACCGCATTGCTCACGTAAGGCAACCCCAGGAGTTCAGCCAGCATCGTACCGGTCAGGCCAGCATCGGTATCCTGCGCCTGCTTACCGGTGAAGATGGCATCATAGCGGCGTTCCTGAAAAAAGGCGGCCAGGACGGTCGCCACGGTGGCCGAGTCCCAGCCAGACGCATCGGCCTCGATGTGGTACCCCCGTGCGGCGCCCATGGCCAGCGCTTTGCGAATCGTTTCAGCCACCGACGCCGGACCGATGGCAACGACCTCGACCGTACCGCCGTGCTGCTCGACCAGTTGCAGCGCGCCTTCGACGGCCGAAGCGTCATAAGCATTGAGCACGTGACGTTCCACGTCAAACTGCAGGCGCCCCTCCACGATGCGAAAAGGCGCCTGAATGTCCGGGACCTGTTTAATGCAAACACAGAGGTTCATGACACCCTGGGACTGATTCAATACTGCGTACAGTTTACGAAATTCCAGGCTCTGGAAAGAAAGCGCTTTTTGGATTCTTTGCAGAAGTTGCTGTGTGGCTTGCCCAAAATAAACGCTCTGGTTTCATCGTTTCAAAAGCATCAGAGGATATTTTTGCAAGTGCAGATCACATCACACCATGAAACGCTGGTTAGCCGTCGGACTGGGCAGTCTCTGGCTGGTATCCTGCCATCCCGAGGCCTCAACAACTGTCCCTGAGCTTCCCATGCCTCGGGAGACCTGGGAACTGGAGTCCGTGGAGGTAGTGGGGGAAGAATCCGACTCGCTGCTGCTGGGAGAGATTGGCAGTATGGGCGTCGATCGTTGGGATCAGATCGTGGTTGCAGATCGACAGGCCAATCAGGTCTATGTCTTCACGCCAGCAGGACGGCTGATCCGGCAGTTTGGCGCCACCGGTGAAGGGCCCGGAGAGTTTATGCGACTCCACAAGGTGGTGGTAGGCGTCAACGATTCGCTGTACGCCTGGGACTGGCAGCTTACGCGCGTCAGCGTTTTTCACGAATCAACCGGTTTTGTGCGCACGCTTACCTTTACCTGGGAGGGAGCTGGAGCGCCCCGATGGTTTCCTTTTGGCATCACGCCGCTGGCGGCTACGGAGCAGGGCCTCTGGGTACACTACGTCCGGCCCTACAGCCCGGATGAGGACCTGAACCAGCCACATCCCGTCCTCATCTTTCGCGCAGATTATCAGGGGCGCATTGTGCCGGATACGCTACTGGAAGTGGAAGGCAAGGCACCCCTGGTGCTCCAGGAAAATGGGGGCATACAGGTTATGGATCGACCTTTTGCTATAGAAACGGTGATGCAGATAGATAAAAAGGGACGGCTCTGGTGGGGGCGTACCGATTCGCTAAAGATCATGCGCATGGATCCTGACGGTAAACTGTCCGTCGTGTTGCATTATGCACTTGCGCCTGTTCCTGTCACGCAGGATGATCAGGATTCGGTGTTGCAGCGTGATTATGCGCGGCGCATTATCGAAGGGACGGGCTTTCAGTTTCCTCCTTACAAGCCGGTGTTCACTACGTTTGCCCTGGGACCAGATGGATCCATCTGGATACGGCTCAGTCCGCCTGCCGGGACCGGTCAGGCCCACTGGCTGATCTTCGACGAACAGGGGCGACTGGTAGCTGACACCTATTTGCCCACCGAAGTTGTGGAGATTGTCGTCGGTGCACATATTGTAGCCGGCCGCACGCACGACCGCACGCGGGTGCTTCTTTTCCGTCGGCCGGAGATAACCGTTTGACGCTGCAGCACGCGTTGCTGCCGTAACGATACACCGGTGCCCTGATGGACTGCCGAATTATTTGACGTGCTATGTCGGGTGCCTCAATGGTATGCTGGCGGCAGCTTTAATACGATAGGGACAGCTTCTGATCAAAGCGATCCGGTGCGACGTATCGCGTGTGAAAGCGCAGCCAGTCTTCCGGGAAGCGGCGGTAAACCGGATCGTCCCAGAGCCGTCCGGGTGGGATGTCGTAGCCGGGTTGTCCGTGATAGGGAAGCGGGCGCACGGTTCGAGAGAAGGTTGTGTTGTAGTCTCCGTCTTTGACCCAACCGTCGCCGATCAGGACGAAGTCCCGTTTCCAGCCCCGGGGGGGCTCAGGCAGGGCCGGAAAGTGAAGGACAAGTTCGTCTCCGGCGTTCATGATGACGTAGCGATCGTCCACGCGAGCCAGTAGCTCGCGCACGTCGCCGAAGCGCGTGTAATAGCCTTCCAGGTCGCGCCAGCGCTGGGCCGTGCTGGCCAGTGCGTCGTAGATCGGGATTTCGGGCGCGGAGCGTTCAGGCTGTACGGTAGCCGAGTAACCCCGGTAGCGGAGTAGCGCCTGCTCGGGTTGCAGACGGGTGGTGCGAAGCAGCGTGTCCGGATAGGCTTCGGCCCAGCCGATCCAGTCCCAGTAGATTTCCAGGTTGGTGTGGAGCCGCACGCGGTAGGGACCGTCTTCAGGAAGCTGGCCGGTCAGGTCGATCACGATCGTCTTCAGGCGTCCGGCCGGAAAGCCCTGGTCCGGGTAGGCGACGCGCCAGCCCCCGTGGCCATCAGGTACTTCGACGCGCAGGCCGCGAGGCCGGGGATGGCGGCCCTGACTGATGGCCACGTTGATGGAGCTGTCGGTAGGCCGCAGCCAGCCATAGGCGATCAGGTAGAGGGGCTGATCTGCCGGCACCTCCTTCCCCAGATCCACTTCAATAAAGTGTGGTTCGGCGATGCCCTGGTAGGCACCCAGCGCAAACGCGTCAAAATAGCGGCCATCGCGGTGCTGCACCATTGCGGTCACTTCACGGCCTGTGTGGTTGATGGCGCGGACGATGGGCTGCACGGGACCGGTGGTGTAGAGCCGCAGTGCACGCGGCGGAAACGCAAACCGCTCGTCCACCCAGATTTCGGTGTCTTCTGGATGATCGACTACCAGCAGCGAGACATGATCGAAAAAGTGCGTTTCCCACAGTTCGGCCGTGATGCGCACGTCGTAGACGCCGTTGCGGGGGCGGAGCTGGTCCCCGCGAATTTTGATCCAGTCTTCGGTCTGAGCAATGTCCCCGGTTTCCTGCGCATTGATGCGCAGGCCCAGCGGCGAACCCCAGATGAAGTCGGTCACGAAGACCATGCGTTCGCCGTTGAAGGTAAAGACCCAGGGGCAGGAGCCTTTCAGGCGCTGGGTGGCCTGGACGGTCTGGTTGGCGGCCAGGTTAAACTCGGCCTGCACGTTGCCGTTAGGCCAGACAATGCGGGCCAGCGGCACGCGTTCTTCCAGGCCAAGGCCGAAGTGGACGACCGGCGCCTGGATAAGCTGTTTCTGATAGATCGTGCCGGCGCGGATATCGATGACCCCGCCGATGCCGAAGCTGTTGATGCGCTGGTCGCCTACAACGACGGCCTGTGGATGGAGCTGGGTCCATGCGTAGGGGGCATCGCTCTGGTTGATCAGACGAACGGGGAGACCGTCCGGTTGGAGGGCCACAAGATCCAGGCGGCCGTCCTGATTGAGGTCGGCGGCATCAAAGGCTTGCGCGTTGAGGGAGAGTGGTTCGGGACGGAGGTTGCCGCGGGCGTTGACCAGCCAGATCCAGGTCCGGGCAGGTACGGACGCGATAAGATCCTGGGCGCCGTTGTTGTCCAGGTCGGCGGTAAAGAGGTGAGCCTGTCGGCAGGTGGACTCCTGGAGGGGGGGTGTCCGGGAGGGCAGGGAAGATATGTGCCAGGAGCGGGTGCGTGGATGGTAAGCGAGTTGCTGCAGCGTACCGTCGGGGCGCCACAGGATCAGTTCGAGGCGGCCGTTGTGGTCGAGGTCGGCCGTTGTGATGGAGCAGCTCGTGGTGGGAGGCAGGGCAGTGTCGGGCAGAAAGAGGCCCTGGCGTTCATTGCGCCAGAGGTGCAGGGTGCCGTTGAGGTCGAGCGCGGCCAGATCGGGGTCGCCATCGCTGTCAAGATCGCTCCAGACGAGCTGGTGGGGGGCGAGGTCGAAGGCATGTTGGAGTTGGAAGGTTTGATCTCCGTTATTGCGCATCCAAAAAATGCCGGAATGGGTGCCAACGAGCAGGTCCAGGTCGCCTTCCAGGTCGAAGTCAGCTACCCAGAGGCCGGTAAAACTGGCGGCAGAGGGCATGGGCAGAGGTACGTCGGCGAAAGCGCCGTCAGCTTTCTGGTGGTAGAGGCGGACACCTTCACGGCCCAGCAACGCTACGTCCATCCGAAAGTCGTTATCGAAGTCAAGAAGGGCCAGGTTGTTGAGGAGGGGGGCTGACGCTGGAGAAGGTCCGGGGCGATGCAGCGTGGTGCCGTCGTTAAACTGCACGTCGCGTGCACGTATCAGAAGCACCGATGGGGTTGCTTCAGCGGTTTTCCAGACGACACGGGCGGCCTGTACCGTTTCGGACGTCAGCGGTTCGGCTCGAAATGTCATCAGCGTATCGGGAAGCGCAAAGGTGGCCCGGGGAGGGGTAAGGCGTAGCGGTTTAAAAAGCGGAGGACTGAGCACGTCGGGCGGGGGTTGCAACTCGGCCAGATCGGCTCGGAAGGCCGGATGTTGAAGCAGGGTGTTGCGAAGAAAACGTACCTGCGTCGTCAGGGCGGCCCAGTCAGGCGGTTGCGTCAGGGGAAGCAGCTCCTGCCAGACGGTTTGCGCTTCCTCCGGCCAGGTGCTGACAAGGGATTGCAGATGCGTAACGGTTTCGCGAAGCATTTGCCCGTTTCGGGTGGCGACCGCCCGGCGCAGACGTTCCAGCCAGAGCGCCTGGTTATCGGGGTGGTAGTGCAGCATGCGGGCCAGCAGCGTATCGGGCGTCAGCGTGTCGGCCGGGGAGGAGTGGGTTTCCAGGAGTTGGAAAAGCAGATAAGCGGCTTCGAGATTGGACGGATCAAGTTGTAGGGCAACCTGAAGATGGCGGCGGGCCGCTTCCGGTTGGTCTTCGGCCAGCGCCAGTCGGGCCCGCAGCACCTGGATGCGGGCGCTTTCGGGAGCTAGACGGGCTGCTTCGTTCAGGTAGCGACGGGCAGCCTCCAGGTCGTTGCGGCGCAGCGCGAGCAGACCCAGGTTGGCCCAGGCGGCCGGTTCGCCGGGGGCCAGCTCGGTTACCCGTTCGAGCAGCGTGCGGGCACCCCGGTCTTCACCGGCCTGCAGGGCGGCTATCCCGGTGTAAAAGGCCGTGACAGTCTCCTGATAAGCGTCGGTACCCGGTGCTGGCACTGACGACGTACGGCGGCAGGCGGCCGTAAAAAGTAGGAGCAGGACTACAGGTACGGCAAGTCGGCCTAATCGCATGGTTTCAGCAAACAGGGGGTACGGAATGCATGCAAGTTAGCGTCCCCGGTAGGTTCGGGCAAGGCCCATGCGCAGTCTTCCAGGGAGTAGCTGAAGGCAGCGGCGGCAATGGCTTCGAAGATCAGCAGCGCAGGGAGTAAGCCTGCCCCTCGAAATCCGTGCGGAGCTCAGAATGCGTGGGTATGATGAGGACACCCCCTCAGGCCCTTCGGGCCAGCTCCCCCGCAAAGGGGGAGCAAAGATTTTCTGGCTTAGCACATAACGCTTACTCTGGCGTGATTGCCAGATTTCTGGCAAAGCTTCTTAGTGATGTCCCCCTCCCCTGTGGGGAGGGGGAAAGGGGGAGGGGCTTAAATCCATCTGCTGCGCTGCTTCTGACGGCAACGCTGTTTTCAACAGACACCCCCTCAGTCGCTCCGCGACTGCTCCCCCTCAAGGGGGAGCAGAATTTTTGGGACTCCACGGCAAGGACATACCTCAACGCCTACGCCAGAGACCCAGCTAAGCTTTTTTCCCTGACTCCCCCCTCCCCAGTGGGGAGGGGGACAGGGGGAGGGGCCCTTCAACCACCAACGCCCGATTTAGGCTAACCGTTTTGCCTTCACCGCAACGCTGTTTTTAACAGACACCCCCTCAGGCCCTTCGGGCCAGCCCCCCCGCAAAGGGGGAGCAAAGATTTTCTGGCTTAGCACATAACGCTTACTCTGGCGTGATTGCCAGATTTCTGGCAAAGCTTCTTAGTGATGTCCCCCTCCCCAGTGGGGAGGGGGACAGGGGGAGGGGCCCTTCAACCACCAACGCCCGATTTAGGCTAACCGTTTTGCCTTCACCGCAACGCTGTTTTTAACAGACACCCCCTCAGGCCCTTCGGGCCAGCTCCCCCTCAAGGGGGAGCAGAATTTTTAGGGCTCCAGGGCAAGGCTCCTCCGGTGCCTACGCCAGAGACCGGGGAAAGCTTTTTTCCTGAGATAAACAGCGCTCAAACGGCCTGGCGGATGGCCTCGACGGCCGCCGGGTCTTCGAGGCTGCTCAGGTCGCCTGGATCCTGTCCCAGATAGGTTGCCCGGATCACGCGACGCATGATCTTGGCGTTGCGCGTTTTGGGCAGGGCGGTCACGAAACGAATTTCGCGGGGTTTTAGCGGTTTGCCCAGCGCGGCCACCACCTGATCCATCAGCTCCTGGCGGAGGCGTTCGGAAGGCGTGCTGCCGGGCTTGAGCACCACGAAAGCGACCACCTCTTCGCCTTTGACTTCGTGCGGAACGCCGATGGCGGCACTTTCGGCGACGGCTTCGTGCGCGTTCAGGATCGCCTCGACCTCGGCTGGTCCCAGCCGCTTGCCGCCCACTTTGATCGTATCGTCCGAGCGTCCCAGAATGTACCAGAGGCCATCGCGGTCGATGGCGGCAAAGTCGCCATGTACCCAGAGGCCTTCGATGCGCCGCCAGTAGGTGTCGAGGTAGCGCTGGCGATCGCGCCAGAAGCCTCGCGTCATGCCAATCCAGGGCTTGCGGATGACGAGCTCGCCGACGGCTCCGCGCACGGGGCGTCCCTGTTCATCCACGACATCGGCAGCCATGCCCGGCACCGGTCCGGAGAACGCGCAGGGTTTCAGCGGTCGGAAGAAATTCCCGCAGAGGATACCCCCGGAGATTTCCGTGCCGCCCGAGTAGTTCAGAATGGGCTTTTCACGGCCAAGCACATGTTCAAAGCACCAGCGCCAGGAATCAGGATCCCAGGGACTTCCGGTTGAACCGACGGCGCGCAGGCTCGACAGATCGTGGCGGCGGATGGGCTCCGGTCCATGGGGACGCAGAGCCCGAATCAGGGTGGGGGAGACGCCCAGATGCGTAATGCGATGCTGCTCGACCAGCGCCCACAGGCGATCCACGCCTGGATAGTCGGGCGCGCCATCGTAGAGCACCATGGTGGCGCCGATAAGCAACGTGCCAAAAACCAACCAGGGCCCCATCATCCAGCCCATGTCCGTGACCCAGTACATGATTTCGCCGGGCTTGAGGTCCATGCACTGGTACATGTCCTGCGCGGCTTTGACGGGAAAGCCACAGTGGGTATGGACGGCCCCTTTGGGGCGGCCGGTGGTCCCGCTGGTGTAGATGACCATGAGCACATCTTCAGCTTCGGTGCGGACCGTCTCGGCCTCGGGCGACTGCGGCCAGACGAGCTCATGCCACCAGTGGTCGCGTCCGGGCTGCATGGGAACCGGGATCCCGTCGGCTTCCATTCGTCGATAGACGATCACGTGCTGCACGCTCGGGCAATCGGCCAGCGCCTCATCGGCCACGGGCTTCAGATAGACAGGACGGCCGCGCCGATAGAAACCGTCGGCGGTGAACAGAAAACGCGCTTCGGCGTCCCGGATGCGGGTGCGGACGGCTTCGGCTCCGTACCCGCTGAAAAGCGGCAGCACGATGCCGCCCAGTTTGATCACGGCGAGGAAGGCGATCACCAGCTCCGGCGTCATGGGCATGAAGAGGGCCGCGACGTCGCCTTTCTGAAAGCCCAGCGTTTGCAGCGCCCGGGCGCAGCGGCATACTTCGGTATGCAGGCCGGCATAGGTCAGCGTGCGCAGCGTTCCTTCTTCTCCTTCCCAGCGCAGGGCAATGCGTTCGGCCACTTCCGTCTGTTGCCATTTGTCCAATAGATTGTGCACGATGTTGAGCTGAGCGCCGACGCACCAGCGCGGGAAGGCCGGTCCTTCGCTCAGGTCCAGGATGTGCGTGTAGGGGCGGTAGAAACGGATGTCCAGATCTTCCAGCACGGCTGGCCAGAACCATTCCGGGTCGTCGACCGAACGCGCCTGCAGTTCATCCAGCGAGCCGATGCCGTGGCGGTTCATGAAGCGCTGCAGGTTGCTGGCCGCGATCCACTCCGGCCGTGGTTCCCAGACCACGGGCTGGTTGAAGGGAAACGTTTCAGTCGTCGAGTAAAAAGCGCTTCCAGTCTGCATCATTGTATTCCGACAGGTTGGATTCGGAGGGTCTTCCACAATGATACGGGGAGGAGCAAGGTCATCGCAAGATCGTTAGGAGGGCAGTTTCGAACTAAGAGATCGAGATAACATGGCCGTACCGAAAATTACGCGTACCGAGGCAGAATGGCGGCGGTTGTTGACGCCGGAGCAATATCACGTCTTGCGAGAGCACGGCACTGAGCCGGCTTTCACTGGCAAGTACTGGAATCACAAAGCGCCGGGCATCTACCGGTGTGCCGGATGCGGATTGCCGCTGTTTTCGTCGGAGGCAAAATACGACTCGGGCACCGGTTGGCCAAGCTTTTATGCCCCGATCGACCCGACACACATCGAGACGTCGGACGACTACAGCCTGGGGATGCATCGCACCGAAGTACACTGTGCAGCTTGTGGGGGCCATCTGGGACATGTGTTTCCCGACGGTCCGCCGCCTACAGGATTGCGCTATTGCATCAACTCGGCTGCGCTGGTTTTTGAGCCGGCCAGTCAGGCACGCTGAGCCTCCAGGGATTGCGCAGGCGCTTTTGTCAGCATGCGGGCGTCGAGCGAGTAGGGTCCGGCGCCAAAGAGGCTATACACAACCAGAAGAAACAGCACTAGCGCCGACAGCTCCAGCGACTGGCTGGTTGAAAGCAGTCCTTCCTGCAGATGCAGGAAGAAGGTTGCCACGAACAAGATGGGAACCTGCGCCAGCGCAGCCAGCCGCGTCAGCAAGCCGGCGGCCAGCATTAGACCGCCGGCCAGGTGGGCCAGCGCGACGTAGTGAACCGCCGCCATGGGTAGAAACCAGTCCAGATTCTGACCTTCCACGAAGGCCATAATGCGGGAAGAGTCAGCGACGAACAGCCAGCCCCGCACAAAAAGCGCAATGCCCAGGTACATGCGGATCAGATCGTAGCCCAGCAGCCGATGTGCTTCGATCCAGGCGCGCAGCTCGTTGAGCGTCCTCATAGGGCCTCCGGAATTCTGTTAAGATTTCTTAAAGGTAAGATATGTTGATGGTTGTCGGGCGTTCCCGGAGGGCATCTTTTGGTTTCAACCGGCGTTATCGCCCGACGGTACGTCGTTTGATGTGGCTTTCTGGTAGCGAGACGAATCTTCTGTTTTGATGAAGCGCTGGCAAGTTCTGGAACAGGCGTATTTGCTGCGTCGCTGGTGGATGAACCTGCGCGTTGATCGTGTCCGGTTGCCCAGCGGCGAAGAGATTGAGGAGTTTCACGTTATCGAATATCCGGACTGGGTGTGCGTGCTGTGCCTGACGGAGGACGAACAGTTGGTGATGGTAGAACAATACCGGCATGGGTTGGGCGTGATCAGTCTGGAATTGCCGGCCGGTGGGGTGGAGCCAGACGAAGAGCCGCTGGAGGCAGCGCGGCGTGAGTTGCTGGAAGAAACGGGATACGTGGCAGATCGATGGGAGCCCCTGGGCCGCTGTGCTCCGGATCCCAGCAAGCACACCAACCTGGCGCATATCTTTGTGGCGCGGAATGCCCGTCGGGTGGCTCCACCGCGTCTGGATCCGGGCGAGGATATGGAGGTGCGACTGGTTGCCCCGGCCGAAGCGCTTCGGCTGGCCGACGAAGGACAGGTCGTGCACGGGATTCATGCCGCCGCCTTATTCTGGGCACACTTTCGCGGTATTTTATCCGACGGACATGCAAGCCGGGCCGCCTGAATCGTTTTTCAGGTAGCCACGGCGTTGAAAACATCCGGAGCGTCATGTCGACCATACAATCCAGAAGAGTGGTCTGCTGGTCGGGTGGGCTCGCATTGATACTGCTGCTGGGTAGCTGTGGGTCGGGGACATCGTATCGGGTTGCTCAGTTGCTGTTGCACCGCCAGAGCTGGGACTCGCTTCGGGTTGAGGTGAAGTTTGTACGGCAACAGTGGTTGGGTAGGGTCGAGTCGGTGGTGCCTGATTCACTGCAGGTGATGTTGCTCAGTGCACGCTATGATACATTGTATTTGGGTGCCGCACCGATGGTCGCCGTCCCGGATGCCCGACTGGGCGATCGAGAGCGGTTGTTGCTGGAAGTGTGCGGCTGGTTCGGAACTCGTCTGGCGTGCGATCAGCTTGGTCTGAACGCATCGCCCAAACGCATGGTCATTGAACCCGAGGTAGTCTATCCTTTTCGTGGCACGATCGCTCGTCTGTACTACCGGCTGCATCCCCGGTTGGAGCGTCAGCGCTATGATGGTGAAGGCTGGGAGTCATTGCCTGTGCACCGGTCGATGCAAGGCTACCTGCTGATGCGCATCGCGGCCGACCCGCAGCGTCAGATCCGGGTGCCCCTCCGAAGCTGGGAAGGGGTGGTTGAGTTGGCTACGTTGCCAGCTTTTTCCGACTTTTGGTATGCGCTGCAGCAGCAATTTCGTAACGGACGTCCGGCTATCGTGACGTTTGAGGTGTACGGAGGGTTGGAGCTGCCTGAATTGCTGGCCACCGTGACGCAGCGACTGCGTCCCAAGACTGAAGAAGAGCGCAAAGCAGAGGTCGCCCATTTTGTGGGGGAGGCGCTTCGGCAGGTTGTCGAGCGCCTCAGTGGCCAGGCGTATCCGATCTGGCTACGTGTGGAAAGCTGGAGCTTCAATCCGTTGACGTTGCAGTATGTGGTAGAGGTGTCGGCCCGTTGGCGTGAAGGCGGCTGGTTTCGGCCGTTCTGCGAACTGTTTGGTGTACTGACGGTAACCGAAGATGGCACGCAGGCTACTTTTCGGTGGGTGTCGGGCAATCAGCGGGCACGGCTGCGCTGGTATCAGCAGGTAGGGCAGGGGAAGGTGTTACCCCTGGCTGCTCTACCGCCCAGAGCAAGGCCAGCTTCCAGCGTAGATCCTCCACCACCGGGATGATTTTCCCTCTGCTCCCGGGAATGCAAGTTCATTCCTCTGAACCTCTCGGGGCTTAAGTGTGCTCCCCATCTCGGGCGAAGATGGAAGTGGGCTTGTAGGCCTGAACGGGGGGCTGTTCCGGTCGGGTGGGTCGTGTCTTCTCGAGGCGGAACCAGGCCACCGTTCGACGGAGGCGGCCTGCCTTCTCCAGGAGGTCGCGGGCCAGGGAGGCGACGGACTCCGCTTGGGCGTTCATTTCCTCGGCAGCGGTGCGCACCTCCTGGGCGGCGGAGGCGTTGGCCTGGCTAATGCGGGCCAGTTCCTCCACTACTTCGGCAATCTGTCCACTGCTGGCGGCCACCTGCTCTGCGGCGGCGGTATTTTCCTGTACTACGGCAGAGATGTTCTCAACGGCGGAGGAGACTACCCGGCTCAGCTCCGCCATGGCTCGGGAGGCCTGGACGATCGTCTGCACGCCCTCATGGACGCGGCGGGAAGTGGTCAAGATAGCCTGGAGGGATTTGCCAGACTCCTCTGCCATCCGGGCCCCCTGACGGGTGCAGACTAATGCATCCTGCATGGCTTGGACGGCGGAGCGGGTCCCTTCCTGCACCTTCTGAATGATACGGGCGATTTCCTTGGTGGCCTGGCCCGACCGCTCCGCCAGTTTCCGGATTTCGTCCGCCACCACGGCAAAACCTCGACCCTGCTCCCCAGCTTGGGCCGCTTCTATAGCCGCGTTGAGGGCCAGCAGGTTCGTTTGTTCGGCGATGTCGTCAATGGTCTCCACGATGGCTCCGATCTGGCTGGTGTACTCCTCCAGTTGGTGGATGCGCTGGCCCACTTCTTCTACCATCCTCTGCACCGCCCGCATCATCTCCAGGGCTTGCCCCACCGTGCGGGTACCGGTTTCAGCAGTCTCAGCAGCGGACCGGCCTGCGGAGGCGCCTTCCTCTGCGTTCTCAAGGACTGCCTGCACTGCCTCGTGCAAGCGTCCCACATTGGTGGAGATCTCCTCTACCGCCCGTGCTTGCTCCCGGGCTCCTTGGGCAATGCCATCTATGGCTTGGCTGATCTGGCTGACCTGAGAGGTTACCTGGTCCAAAGCGGCTGTCTGTCGGCCTATTCTCTGGGCCACCTGCTGGATGGTCTCAGCGATCTGGCCGGTGGCCTGCTCCGTCTGCTCGGTGGCTGAACGGAGGTGGATTCCCGCATCCACCAGGTCCTCCGCCGTCTGCACCGCCTGGAAGAGAGTATTCCACACCGCCTGCTTCAACACCTCGTACCGATCCGAAAGGTCTTCCTCGGGCCGGTCCACCTCCACCGCCGAGAGGTCAAACCCCACCGAGTCCAGGTAGTCATAGAAGAAGGCGTCCGCGACGCCTGAAGGTCATAGTTGAACACCGTGAAGATGGCTCGCTCTGCCCGCTCCCGGGCCCAGGGGCGGAAGCGGAAGTGGCGCTTCAGGTGCTTGCGAACCAGGTCCTGGTAGAGCGCGTAGCTTCCAATATACCACTTGAGGGGCAGGTTGATCACATTGTGGACCTTACCGATGTGGAGACGCTGCTCGAAGTAGGAAATGCCGAACGCTCCTCCCCGTTCTGCCTCCTCAAAGATCTGGCGGAAGTAGTCCGCCTGGGTCTTCTCTAGACGCCGGCGGAGGGTCTCCAAC
>JALSJJ010000108.1 GCA_026989375.1 Rhodothermus sp. | reverse complement strand
GTGACGACGGGCAAAGGCCTCAAAGAAGGCGCGGGTGGGCGGGAAAGAGAACTGCCAGTCGTAGAACTCCCGGGCGATCGTGTCCGCCACCCGGTCCGCCCAGCCTCGCAATGCTCGCAGGATCTCGACATCCTCCCGCCTCAGCCGGATGAAAACCCGTCGGAGCGAGAGGTTAGCCTCCCCAATCCGATAGGTGGTCGTGAGGCCCTTCATGGAGGATCCTTGCTGTCCTGTGAGTATCCTCCAAGTTCTCGTTCCATAAGCATTTTCTGTGCCAGATTGGTTAGCGAGGCTGCCAGTGCAATCGCACGTTAAGTCCTCCTTCCACGGGTATTTTTTTCTGCGCTCAGCCTTATAGGCTTTATGACATCGACCAATGACGAGGGTGTTGTTTCTGGATGGTAGTGCCCGGGGTCAGCTACTATTGTCGCTGTTGTTGGCCTGAACTGGGCTGGGGAGCAGCCGAAAGCGCACGGGCAACTGCATTCGGACGCGTACCGGGCGTCCGTTCTGCTTGCCAGGGATAAAGCGGACCCGGCGGAGCGCTGCCACCGCTGCTGAGTCGAGTAAGGGATGCAGCGGCTCAATCACCTGGATGCGCGAAGGACGCCCGTCCGTTTCCACAATGAAGCGCAGTACCAGTCGTCCTTCGATGCCTGCCCGAATGGCGGCTTCTGGATATTCGATGTGGATGTAATAGGCACCCAGACCACCGATGATCTGGGGCGGCTGCTCTGGGTTTTCAAAAATAACCTCACGGGCTTGCAGGCGAGCGGGTGGTTCCAGGCGCTTCCGAAGCTGTAAGACTTGCAACGCCGTGGTGTCCCGACTTTCTTTTTTCTGTTCGGGTTCAGGAGGGGCAAAGCGGGTGATGGGTACGCCCGCATCTTCTTGTGCGCGGGCCTCAAGCTGGGTAGCCAGCAGGGCCAGCCTGCGATCTTCATCGACCAGTTGCCAGCCGACCGGCCGCGGAGCCGGATACCAGGGCAGGTGGGTAAGCACCAGGAAGAGCACAAGCGTGCAGGTAAGAGAGGCCAGGAGGCGGATCGCATAGGAATGCTTATGCACCTGCAGCCGTCGCTGAAGCCGGCTCCGACGTCTCAGCCATTGCGAAGCGCTTCGCGCCATGACCGCTTTCTCTTTCGAGAAGTTTCTGTAAAAACGGTAGATCGCCGAAAAAGTTGCCCGTGTGCGCAGACACTCGCATTTTGAGGATGCTTTTGCCTAACTTTAGCGCTGCATGTAAGCAATGTTCAACCTGACAGGTATCGACGATGCGCGTGTTCTGGTGGCTACTATTGTTAATGCCCGGCCTGCTGTATGGTCAGGAGCAACCGCTTGTTTTTCGAGGCGCTCGTCTTTATCCGATCAGTCAACCGCCCATTGATCGTGGCGTACTGGTCGTGCAGCACGGCAAGATTGTGGCGGTGGGGAAAGAAGGCGAGGTGGCTATTCCCGAGGCCGCTACGATCTATGACGTGGAGGGTAAAGTGATCATGCCCGGGCTGGTGGATACGCACTCTCATATTGGACGGGTTGAAGGCGGCGACCGCTCGGCGCCTCTGCATCCGGCCGTGCGCACGCTGGATGCGATTGACGTGCGGCATAGCTCGGTGCAGCGGGCGCGTGCTGGCGGCATTACGACCGTGAACGTGATGTCTGGCTCCGGTCACCTGCTCAGCGGCCAGACGGTTTATCTGAAGCTGCGTAAGGGCAATACCATTGAGGACCTGCTCTACTGCAAGGATCCGCTCAAAGAGATCTGTGGCGGGTTGAAAATGGCTAATGGCACCAATCCGCAAGGAGATCCGCCTTTTCCCGGTACGCGGGCCAAGGCGGCCGCGCTGGTGCGCCAGCAGTTTTTGAAAGCACTGGCCTATCGACGCAAGATCGAACAGGCAAAAGGAGATCCTGAAAAGATGCCGGCGCGTGATCTGGACATGGAAGCCCTGCTGGAGGTGCTGGACGGCCGTCGGGTCGTGCACTTTCACACGCACCGCCACGATGATATTCTGACCGTATTGCGACTGAAGCGGGAGTTTGGCTTCCGGGTCGTGTTGCATCACGTCAGTGAGGCCTGGAAGGTAGCCGATGAGATTGCGGCTGCGGGCGTGCCCTGCTCCATTATTATTCTGGATGCCCCGGGAGGGAAGTTGGAGGCCGTTGACCTGCGTATGGAAAACGGGGCCGCGCTGGAAAAGGCCGGCGTCGATGTGGCCATTCACACGGACGACCTGATCACAGACTCCCGCTGGTTTCTGCGGGCGGCAGCCCTGGCTGTACGGGCCGGCATGTCGCCTGAAAAGGCGCTTGAAGCGCTTACGCTGGCCGGTGCCCGTATGCTGGATCTGGCCGACCGGATCGGTTCGCTGGAGCCCGGTAAAGATGCGGATTTCATCATCCTCTCGGGAGATCCGCTCAGCGTCTACACCCACGTAGAACAGACGTGGGTGGAAGGGCAGAAGGTGTTTGATCGGGCCGATCCAGAAAATAGGAAGTACGCTGTTGGCGGAATCGGTGTGTTTGACGATGGCGATGTTTTTGTCCACGAAGGACATTGAAACCATGGAAAGCAAGATGAAAGTCTGGAGTTTGCTCCTTGCGCTATGTCTGCTGGCTTCTTCGGTGCAGGCGCAACTGGCCGTTCGGGCCGATACACTCTACACGATGAACGGCGCCCCCATTCAGAACGGGGTTGTGTTGATCCGCAACGGGAAAATCGAGCAGGTGGGACCGGCCGAAGCGGTACGCATCCCGGAGGGCTATCGGGTGCTCGAAGCATCGGTGGTGACCCCGGGGCTCATCGACGCGCATAGCGTAGTAGGCCTGGCGGGTATCCTCAACTATGCTCACGATCAGGACCAACTGGATACGTCTGATCCCATTCAGCCTGAGTTGCGAGCGATTGATGCCTACAACGCTCGGGAGCGGCTGGTGGCATGGGTGCGTCGTTTTGGCGTAACTACGTTGCATACCGGACACGGGCCGGGTGCTGTCATCAGCGGTCAGACCATGCTGGTCAAGACGCACGGGGAGACAGTCGAGGAGGCCCTTATCGATTCGGTGGCCACGGTGGCGGCCACGCTGGGACCGATGGTTAGACGCTATTTCCGCAGTCCGGGGACGCGGGCCAAGGCAGTGGCTATGCTTCGGGCAGCCCTGCTCAAAGCGCAGGCCTACCGGCGCAAGCTGCAGGCTGAAGATCCGACGCGGCGTCCGGATCCAGACCTGAAAATGGAGACGCTTGTGCGGGTACTGGACGGCGAAATTCCCCTGATGATCACAGCGCAGCGAGTACCCGAAATCATGGCCGCACTGCGCCTGCAACGCGAATTTGGCTTCCGGCTGATACTGGACGGGGCCGCCGAGGCATACCTGGTACTGGACGCAATCAAGGCCGCCGGGGTCCCGGTGATTCTGCATCCGACCATGGTGCGGCCGCGTGGCGAAACAGTGAACGCGACGCTGGAGACGGCTGCTCGGCTACATGCGGCTGGCATTCCCTTCGCCTTCCAGAGTGGTTTTGAAAGTTACGTGCCTAAGACGCGGGTCGTGCTCTTCGAGGCAGCCATGGCCGTAGCCAACGGACTGCCTCGTGTGGCCGCTCTGGAGGCGCTGACAATTCAGGCAGCCCGCATCCTGGGAATCGACGATCGGGTGGGCTCGCTGGCACCGGGCAAGGATGCCGATCTGGTGCTATTCGACGGCGATCCCTTTGAGTACACCACGCGTGTATGTGGGGTGATCATTGATGGTGAACCCGTGCAACAAACCTGTCACTAAACCGATGCGTGCGTTAGTACTGTACCAGGAGGACAATAAAATTCAACCACGTGTCGAGACGATTCCGGAGGAACGCCTGCCGGAAGGTGATGTGCTGCTGGAGGTGCACTACTCCAGCCTGAACTACAAAGACGCGCTGGCTGTTACAGGCAAGGGAAAGATCATCCGAGGGGCATATCCCTTTGTGCCAGGGATCGATCTGGTGGGCACTGTGCTGGAGTCGGCCAGTCCAGAACTCAAGCCTGGCCAGACTGTGATCGTAACGGGCTGGGGGATTGGCGAAGCGCACTGGGGTGGCTATGCTACACGGGCGCGGGTGCGCTCCGAATGGGTAGTCCCCCTGCCGCGCCGCCTGACGCCGCTGGAAGCGATGGCTATTGGCACGGCCGGCTTTACGGCAATGCTATCGGTGATGGCGCTTGAAGCGCACGGGCTAATCCCCGACCAGGGGGAGGTTGTGGTAACCGGTGCCAGTGGCGGGGTGGGCAGCCTGGCTGTCGCCATCCTGGCGCATCTGGGGTACGACGTAATGGCCTCTACCGGC
>JALSJJ010000107.1 GCA_026989375.1 Rhodothermus sp. | reverse complement strand
ATCAGAGTCTGGGACGATGGCGTTGGTGGTTGAAGAGCTCCTCCCCCTGTCCCCCTCCCCGGAGGGGAGGGGGGACGTAACGAAGAAGCCTTGTCCGGATTTGGGCAACTGTGCTGGAGTAAACGTTATGTGGCCAAGTCAGAAAGTTTTGCTCCCCCTTGTAGGGGGAGCTGTCCGGAGGACTGAGGGGGTGTCTGTTGAAAACAGCGTTGCCCCCAGAAGCGGCTCGGCGTTTGGATGGGCGTGGGGTGATGGTTGGGCCTCTCCCCCTGTCCCCCTCCCCAATGGGGAGGGGGACTTGATTCAAAAAGGAGCTGAATGTAGCATATCAGCGGAGGTCCTCCAGGGGAGGGGGAGGTAATCTCCCGTTGGGCTGCCTTAGATGTTTTCCGTTGCGGCCGCACGAGCGGCTCCAACGCCCCTATCTCGTCCAGCGTTGGGCTGCCTTAGATGCTTGCCGTGTTGCGGCTCCACTCAGTGCGTCGCCGCCGGCGCTGGTTTTTTCTTCGGAGGCAGGTCGTTGCCGCGGGGGACAAAGGCCTGAATGCCGGTGATTTCGCGGCCGAGGATCAGGCCGTGAATGTCGTAGGTGCCCTCGTAGGTGTTGACGCTTTCGAGGTTCACCATGTGGTGAATGACCCGGTAGTCGCCCACGATCCCGTTGGCGCCGTGCATGTCGCGCGCCATGCGCGCAATTTCCAGGGCCTTACCCGCGTTGTTGCGCTTGGCCAGGGAGATCTGCGCCGGAGTTACCCGGCCTTCATCGGCCAGTTGTCCCAGCCGGAAGGCCAGCAGTTGCATCTGGGTAATCTCGGTAAGCATGTGGGCCAGCTTTGTCTGAATGAGCTGCGTGGCCGCCAGCGGATAGCCGAACTGAGTGCGTTCCATTACATAGCGCCGCGTGCGCTGGTAGCAGTCTTCGGCCGCGCCTACCGTCCCCCAGGCGATGCCGTAGCGGGCATTGCTCAGGCAAGAAAACGGTCCGCGCAGTCCCCGCACACCCGGCAGCACGTTCGCATTGGGCACGAACACGTCTTCCATGACGATCTCACCGGTCGACGAGGCGCGCAATGACATTTTGTTTTTGGTCTCCGGCGTGGAGAGACCGGACATGTCGCGCTCCAGGATGAAGCCCATGATGTCGCCTTCGTCGTCCGGATGTTCTCGAGCCCGGGCCCAGACCACGGCAATGTCGGCAATGGGGGCGTTCGTGATCCAGGCTTTGGTGCCGTTGAGGACCCAGCCACCATCGACGCGGCGGGCGGTGGTTTCCATGGAGCCGGGATCCGAGCCATGATCCGGCTCGGTAAGTCCGAAGCAGCCAATCAGTTCACCGGTGGCCAGCTTGGGCAGGTATTTACGTTTCTGTTCTTCCGTGCCATACTTTTCAATGGGAAACATGACGAGCGATGACTGCACGGACATGAACGAGCGATAGGCAGAATCGACGCGTTCCAGCTCACGTGCAATCAGCCCGTAAGCCGTGTAGCTGGCACCTCCGCCGCCGTATTTCGGATCGACTGTTACGCCCAGCAGGCCCAGCTCGCCCATTTCGCGGGGAATTTCCCGGTGAAAGATGCCCTGCTGGTTGCCTTCTAAGGCGCGGGGTTCCAGGGCGCTCTGCGCGTACTCGCGCGCCGTCTCCATGATCAGGCGGTCCTCTTCCTTCAGCATCGACTCGAAGAGGAACGCATCGTCCGGATTGAAGGGAAACGAGCCCATGATGCTTTCAACCTTTTGTTGTTGAGAAACTTACCCATAATTCCAGTTCACGCCGCGGCCCTGCTCGGGATCCGGATAGTGCCAGGTAACCGCACCCTGATCGCAGGCATACATGCAGGTGCCACATTCGATGCAGTCCTCAAACTGAAAGTGCACCTGGCCCTGCTCGTCGATTGTGTAGCAGTTGGCCGGGCACACGTACGTGGTCGCTTTGTGGGGGCAGCGCGTGTTGCAGATGTTCGTATCGACCAGGATGTGCGGCCGGGCGTCCCGGCGATCCTGGTTGCGGTAGTTGACTTTTCCGAGGCGTTCGGCAATGGTCATGGCTCAGAGGGCTTTCCAGGCCCGGTAGGTGAGTTTCAGAAGTTCCAGGGGAGAGCTATGGCGACGCACCACCTTGCGCAGGATCTGGCGCAGTTTAGGAGCCGGCCGGTTCTCCACGCGGAAGAATTCCCGGCCCAGCTCGCACACCAGGCGGGGTATGCGTTCGTACATCACCGGCTCATGAAGCAAACGGACGGCCGCCTGGAAGTTCCGCATGTTCTGCAGGACGTAGCTCTGTTCCAGGCGTTCGCGATAGCGACGGAGCGTAGCGGCCGAAAAGTCGCCAGCCTGGCGGGCGTCGAGGACGGTTTCGGCCGCGAGGATGCCCGAATGCATCGCGAAGTCCATGCCCTGGATGGCTTTGCCGGCGTTTAGCAGCAGGTTGGCCGCTTCGCCAGCCACGAGCACGCCATCGGCGTACACCTCGCGCGGCATGGCCCGCAGGTCGCCGGTAGAGACCACATGGGCCGAATATTCGACGACCTCGCCGCCGCGGATCATGTCGGCCACTACGGGATGCGCCTTGAAGCGGTCCAGCAGCTCATAGGGTTTTTTGCCTTTGCGGCGCAGGTCGGCCATGCCGAGCACCAGCCCGATCGACACGGTGGTCCGATTCGTGTAGAGAAAGCCGCCCCCTTCGACGCCCTCGGTGATCGCGCCGATGAACTCGTTGGCCAGGCCGCTTCGCTCGGAGAGCTGGAAGCGGTCTTCCAGCACCCTGCGGTCGAAGCGCAGCACTTCTTTTACACCGACGGCCATATGCGCGTCGGGTACGTATTTCGTCTGCAGGCCGATCTGGCGCGTGAGCAGGTTATTGACCCCTTCGGCCAGGATCACGCAGTCGGCATAGAAGCGCTCGCCACCGGCTTCGACGCCCACGACGCGGCCGTCTTCGACAAGCAGGCGCTCGACAAGGACGTCAAAGGCCAGCAGCGACGCGTCGGCGCAGGCGCTCTGGTCG
>JALSJJ010000106.1 GCA_026989375.1 Rhodothermus sp. | reverse complement strand
AAGCGTGTTGTTTTGCCGTCCTGGCCCACGAGCTGTTAAACGGGGTGCCTACAAACCTGCCCCATGTAACCGGAGCGCGTCGGGCTACCCTGCTCGGTAAACTCTGCCTGCCCGCCTGAAAAAAAAATCGGCGATGAACGAGACCTTCACACCGATCAACGAAGTGGGAGAATTTGGCCTGATTGAACGGCTCCAGGCTCTTGTGGGAGATCTGTCTGATCCGGATCTGATTGTGGGGATTGGCGACGATGCAGCCGTCTATCGCCTGCCCGATGAGGAAACGGTGCATGTGATCACGACCGATGCGCTGATCGAAGGCGTGCATTTCGACCGACTGATGACCCCAATGGAGCATCTGGGCTACAAGGCCATCGCGGTCAATGTAAGCGATGTGGTGGCGATGAACGCCGAGCCCCGGTATGCAACGGTCACGGTGGGAATCCCTGCCCGGATTTCTGTTGAAATGATGGAAGCTTTTTACCAAGGCATTCGCCGAGCCTGTGAAAAGTATGGACTGGTCCTGGTAGGGGGCGACACAACGGCGGCGCATGCGCTGTGTATTGCGGTGACCGTGGTGGGAGAGGCCCGCATGGAAGAAATCATTTTTCGACGAGGGGCACGGCCCGGCGATCTGCTGTGCGTGTCGGGCGATCTGGGCGCCGCTTACGCCGGCCTGAAGATTCTGCTGGAACAGCGACGAGCGCTCAAGGAAAAAGGGGCCGAGTACCAACCCGATCTGGAGCCGTTTCGCTACGTCATCCAGCGGCAACTGCTTCCCGAGGCGCGGCTGGACGTGATCCGGGACTGGCGCGAACGAGGCATCCGTCCACGTGCGCTGATCGACGTGTCGGACGGCCTGGCCTCTGAAGTGCACCACCTCTGCCGCCACAGCAATTGCGGGGCCATTGTGTATGCCTCCGCCATTCCTGTGGCGCTCGAAACGCGGGAGGTGGCCGACCGCTTCTCCGAAGATGTGGATACCTATGCGCTTTTCGGAGGGGAAGATTATGAGTTGCTTTTCGCCCTGCCCCCGGAACAGCTCGAATTGCTGGATCCGACCTCGTTTAACGTGATCGGCGAGTTTTTACCGGCCGATCAGGGCGTGCAGGTGCAGACGCCGGAAGGCGCACTGATTCCCCTGGAGCCTGCCGGCTATCAGCATTTTCGTCCAGATGATGGGGCAGAAGGAGAACCCCTACGTAAGTCCTGAGCTGTCGGTTGGCTCAAAGCAGCTTGCGAAACGTCTCCTGATCGTGCCGGTCCAGATGATTCAGAATCAGATGGCCCATGCGATCCCGCTTGGTGAGTAGATACCGGCGGTTCACTTCGTTAGGAGGAATTTCGATCGGGACCCGCTCGACGATCTCCAGGCCGTAGCCGGCCAGCCCGACCCGCTTGCGTGGATTGTTGGTCATCAGACGGAGCTTGCGAATGCCCAGATCGCGCAGGATCTGGCATCCGATGCCGTAGTCGCGATGATCCATCTGGAACCCCAGGGCCAGGTTGGCCTCGACCGTGTCGAGCCCCTGTTCGTCCTGGAGTTTATAAGCGCGGAGTTTGTTGATCAGACCGATGCCTCGTCCTTCCTGTTTCATGTAGAGCACAACGCCCCGGCCCTCTTCCTCGACACGCCGCATGGCGGCCGCCAGTTGCTCGCCACAATCACAGCGGAGCGATCCGAAAATATCGCCGGTAACGCACTGGGAATGGACGCGCACCAGTACCGGCTCGTCTTCTGACCAGGAGCCTTTGACGAGTGCCAGGTGCACGTCGCCTGTGTAGCGCTCCTCGTAGGCGATCAACCGAAAATGACCGTATTTGGTCGGCAGATCGACCTCAACGAGCCGATTAATCAGTCGCTCGGTGCGCATCCGATAGGCGATCAGGTCTTTGATCGTAATGATGCGCAATCCGAAGCGCCGGGCCATCTTCATCAGTTCGGGCACGCGGGCCATGGTGCCGTCGTCGTTGAGGATCTCGACGAGCACGCCCGCCGGGTATAGCCCGGCCAGTCGGGCCAGATCGACGGCAGCCTCCGTATGACCGGCCCGGCGCAATACACCTCCCGGACGTGCGCGCAGCGGGAAGACATGGCCCGGACGTGCAAAATCCCGGGGTTTGGCTGAGGGATCGGCCAGTGCCCGAATGGTGGCGGCCCGATCGGCTGCCGAAATGCCGGTCGTGGTGCCGTGCCGGTAATCAACCGATACGGTAAAGGCGGTTTCGTGGAGTGCCGTATTGGTAGGCGCCATCAGGTCGAGGTCCAGCTCGACCGTCCGCTCCGGCGTGAGGGCCACGCAGATAAGCCCACGCCCGTACTTGGTCATGAAGTTGACCAGCTCGGGCGTGATCTTTTCCGCTGCGCCGATAAGATCTCCTTCGTTTTCCCGGTCTTCGTCATCTACGACAATGACCAGTTTCCCCGCCCGAATGTCGGCAATAGCATCTTCGATCGTATCGAAGCGAAACGCTTCAGACGACGCCGAGGCTTCCAGCTCCGATCCATTGCAGCAGGAGCAGGCTGGAGCCGATCGGGGATGCAGGTTCACTGACTTGTCGGCCATTGCAGCATGCCCGTAAGTTGGTCGGCGGGTGCGGTTTGAACCGACCGAAGCGTGCGGGGTTCACGCCTCAGTCTTTGGAGAGAACAGTGGCCACAGCCGACTTTTCAACGCGCAGTTTCGTGCTGCTGTCAACCTGAAGCAGGATGCTGGTATCATCCACCTGCGTGACCGTCCCGTGAATGCCCCCGATGGTTACCACCTTATCGCCCTTTTTAAGCGCAGCAATCATCTTCTGTCGCCGCTCCTCTTTTTTCTTCTGAGGACGAATCAGGAAAAAATAGAACACAATGAAGATGAGAATCAGCGGCAGGAAAGTAACCAGCGGGTTCGGGGCCCCTTCAGCAGGTTGACCAGCCAGCAGAAAATTGTACCACATAGAAGTTTACAATCGCTTGGTGGGTGAAGGATAACTGTCGATAAAATACAACAGGATTAGTGAAGTGTGTTGTAAA
>JALSJJ010000105.1 GCA_026989375.1 Rhodothermus sp. | reverse complement strand
GAAGACGGTTGTGATAATGGTGGAGCCGCCGGGCGTGCCCAGCACCAGAAAAAGCCGCCCCTGTGGATCCTCCACGATCGTCGGCGTCATGGACGACAGCATGCGCTTGCCTGGTTCAATAGCGTTAGCTTCGGAGCCCACCAGCCCGTACATATTGGGTACGCCCGGTGCCGCGCTAAAATCATCCATTTCGTTGTTCAGAAAGAACCCCGCGCCATCGACAACGACCAGGGAGCCATAGGGGCCGTTGATGGTGGTAGTCACACTGACTGCATTGCCTTCGTTATCGACTACGGAATAATGCGTGGTCTCTCGGGATTCGAAGGCCCACGGGTCACCGTGCGTGATGCGCTTACTGGTATCGGCGCGATAGGGGTTAAAGTCGGCCATGCGCTGCCGCATGTATTCCTTGCTGATCAGGCCATGCTGCGGAATTTCCACAAAATCGGGATCACCCAGCCATTGAGCTCGATCTGCGTAAACGCGCCGCATGGCTTCGGCCATCAGGTGGATGGTCGCACTGCTCCCAAAGCCCATCGCGGCGATATCGAACGGCTCGACGGCATTGAGGAGCTGAATCAACCCGATGCCGCCCGAAGAAGGAGGGCCCATCGAGATAATCCGGTATCCTCGGTAGGTCCCGATGACGGGTGGCCGTTCGATGGCCCGGTAGGCGGCCAGATCTTCGTGCGTGATGAGTCCACCGCCCCGCTGCATTTCGGCCACGATCAGATCGGCCGTTTCTCCCCGATAGAAGTCGTCGGCTCCCTGCTGCTGGATGCGCCGGAGCGTTCGTGCCAGATCCTTCTGCACGAACAGCTCGCCTTCCCGAAAGGGCGATTCTTTCGTGAAATACTTTCGCGTAGAGGGATAGCGGGAAAACGCCTCTCGGAAAGCATTGAAGCGGGCAGCCTGTTCACGGGTGAGGCGAAAGCCTTCTTCGGCCAGTCGAATGGCCGGTTCGAGCACCTCGGCCCGGGAGAGCCGGCCATATTTTTCGTGGGCCATGAGCAGGCCGGCTACAGAGCCGGGCACGCCGGAGGCCAGGTAGCCCTGCTGGCTACGTTCCGGTACAAACTGGCCATTTTCGTCCAGAAACATGTCGCGGGTGGCAGCCCGAGGAGCCGTTTCACGGAAGTCGATGGTCGTGGTGCGGCCGTCGGCAAAGCGAATCACCATAAATCCGCCACCACCCAGATTGCCAGCTACCGGATGCACGACGGCCAGGGCGAAGCCGGTAGCGACGGCCGCATCGATGGCGTTACCTCCGCGTCGGAGCATTTCCAGGCCTGCCTCGGAGGCTTCCTGGCGAGCCGAAACCACCAGTCCGTGGTAGGCCCGGTACGGGCGCGGCACTTCACCTACCTGCGCCCGTGCAGGATGCCCTACCAGTAACAGCGCGCTTAGCCAATAGGCCAGCCAGGTTCGGACGCGAAAATAACGGGTAAATTGGGAGCTAACGTTACCACTGGATGGGTCAAAAGGTAACAAATGCGCCATAAGCGCAATTTGAAAGCGCTTTTGCTGCCTATTAAAACGGTGACATTTCATCGTGGACGCTGGTATATTGCTTGTCCCGCCTTGCTCTGCCGTGTGTGGTTAAAAAACAGGGAGTTATGCGGTATCGTATTGATCAGGCCATCCGCTTCCTGACGATCAGTGCTGGCGTGGTAGGCCTGCTGGTGTACATGGTATTCCGCCTGCTGTGAGGCTGGAGCGGCGGTCCTGTCTTTGACGTCAGTGGGTTGTCGGGTGTAGCTCAAGACCCGGCTGGCGATGGAGAAATTCTTGATAAAGCCGCAGTTGGCGGTTGTCCATGGGAATCAGGTATCCGTCGATAAATACGTACCGCACCTGTGTTTTCGGTTCAAACGGATCGCCGTCGGCTACAAACAGGTTGGCTTTTTTCCCCACTTCCAATGACCCAATCAGGTCATCTACGCCAAAGATTTCAGCCGGGTTGATGGTAATGGCACGGAGGGCCGCTTCTCGGCCCAGTCCGTAAACAGCCGCAAAGCCCGCATGATAAGGAAGATTGCGCACGTTTGCAGCGTCGCCCGTGCGAATAGCAATCTTGACACCGGCTGCATGCAACAGGCCTGCATTGGCATAAGCCTTATCATAGCGGTCCGATTCCCGGGTAGGGAGCGACAGGATGGGGCCAACCAGGCAGGGAATTCCTGCTTCGGCGATTTTGTCGGCTACGCGCCAGCCTTCGGCAACACCGCTGAAGATCACGCGCTTGAGCCCACGCTTTTTGACCCATTGAATGGCTTCGAGAATGTCAGGAGCCAGGTCTACCTTAATCATGAGGGGCATTTCTCCGCGGAGGACTGGTAGCAGGGCCTGCAAGGCCGGCACGTAGAGCGGTCTGGGATTCTTCTCTGGATTTGCACGATAGGCCGAGTCGATGCGGGCGTAGAGCTCGGCGCGGTCCCACACCTCGTTCAGTTTCTCCATCGCCTGGCGAAAGGCTTTTTCAATGTCCTCCGGTTTACGCCGATCCCAAGGACCGCGCCGTCCTTTGGAGGGGAAATCAAGCACCATCAGGCGCACGCCCCCCACGTGCATCTGTTCAGGGGTATAACCGAACAGATTAATCAGGGCAGCTTTGCCGGGCAGCAATCCCCCTTCGGGTTCGGTAAGGACCGTGGTGATGCCATTGACGCGATTGACAGGGATGAGCACGGAATTCGGATTGACAGCCGTCAGGGCATCGACGTGGGGTGTCAGATCCCCCTGTTCACGATAATCCCGTGTTTCCGGAAGGGACCGGATTTCGACCAGTCCCAGATAGGTGCCGCTATCGATGAAGCCGGGGTAGATCTCCAGCCCCGTGCAGTCGATGATCTCGGCGTCTGGCGGAATCTCGACGTCCGTCCCAATGGCTACGATACGATCGTTTCGGATGATCAACGTGCCACGTTCGATCACGCCCTGGGTAACGGTGATAATACGGGCGTTGGTCAGGGCAAAGACACCCCGGCGGGCTTTGGGCATATCCGTAGCCTGTGCAGCCGGCAGACTCAGCAGCCAGCCGATGACCCAGAGTAAAAGCAGGCGTTTCATGGCTGCACCGATTGCAGGGTTTGGGTGAGAAACGCGATCAAGTCGACCCCTTCGAGGCAACGCTGATGATGCTGATGATCCCCCCAACGTATGGCCAGCTCTACGGGCCGTTCGGGATCTACGCGAAGTCGCATATCATCTGGATCGCGGTCGGCATCGAAGCGCACAATGCCATCCACGATCGTTTTCTTACAGACCGCATAGATCGAAAGCGGGTGCGCGCTGAAGATCGCCAGATCCGCATCTTTACCTACTTCGATGGAACCGACGCGGTCTTCAATGCCAAGCTGGCGGGCCGGATTGATTGTAATAAGCGCCAGCGCTTCGTCTTCAGTCAGCCCACCATACTTTATGGCCTTGGCTGCTTCGTGATACAGGTGACGGTTCAGCTCCGGCGAATCCGAGTTGATAGAGGTAATGACGCCGTTGCGGGTCAGGATGGCCGCGTTGTAGGCGGTAGAGTAATAAACTTCGAACTTATAAGCCCACCAGTCAGCAAAAACCGAAACCATGGCCCCAAAGGCGGCCAGCTCCGGGGCCACCTTGAAGGCTTCGTTCGCGTGCTGAAAAACTACGCGCCGGATACCAAAATCTTTCAACACGCGCAGCAACATGAGAATTTCGTCAGCGCGGTACGAATGGCAGTGGATCAGAATGTTGCCGCGCAGGATGTCGGCCAGCACTTCCAGACGTTCGTTGTAGGGGGGCGGCACGGCACGGGGGTTTCGTTTGCGCTCCTGCTCATAGCGCTCCCAGGCTTCCATGTAGCGCTGCGCTTTCTGGAAGGCATCTCGGATGATAAACTCTACCCCCATGCGGGACAAAGGCGTGACGTTGTGGCCACGGCCATGCACCCGGATGGGATTTTCTCCCAGGGCGAATTTGATGGTTCGGGGGGCACCTTCCATCCGAAGGGCATCCGGGTCGGTCTCACCGTAGCGATGCTTGATTGTTTCGTTCTGACCGCCGATGACGTTGGCTGAGCCATGCATAACGTGGGAAACGGTTACTCCACCGGCCAGCGCCCGGTAGATACGAATGTCGTAGGGATTGAGCACATCCCCCACACTGACTTCGGCCGTCACCGGATTGGTGGCTTCGTTTACGTTGGAAATGGCGATATGCGAATGGGCGTCGATAATGCCCGGCATAACGTAAAGGCCAGTGGCGTCAATCACTTCTATCCCGTCCGGTACTTCCAGATGCTGGCCGATAGCCGCAATCTTACCGTTCCGGATCAGGATATCCGTGTTGGGTAGCGTACCGTTGGTAACGGTCAATACGGTGCCATTGCGAATGAACAGATCCCCTTTCTGCTGGGCATAGACGGTGCACGTCAGCCCGAGCAGCAGACAGCAGGCGAGCAGGTTAGCGCGCAACATGGCCACAGGTAGGTTAGCGTTCAGGTCCGGAGGTACGGGTGCAGTGTATGGGGAGTACCCCGACGCCGGGCACGTCGATGGTTCCTTCGGCAGTATCCCCACGAAGGGTCAGCCGCGCATCGACGCGTCCGTAAGTATCGGTGGTGACGCTAAAAGATAGCTGATCTGCTTCCAGCCGCAAGTTTTCCAGAAAAAGCTCCCGGGGGATTGCACTGCTGGAGAGGGTACCAGATTGTCCTGTGATGCGCAAGGTGGTATCGATCGAGCCTTCCGGGGAATCCACAGTGCAGGACCAGGTGCCCTCGGCACGAGCTGGCATAGGCTCGCCTTCGTCTCGACGGGATGGGCGGGCTGGTTCTTTGATTTCGAAACGTTCACCTGCTACAAAGACATAACGGATGCGGGTTTTCTCCTCAAAGAGCGGGCCTGTGGTGACCACCAGGTTGGCCAGCTTGCCCGCTTCGATGGTGCCGGCAGCCTTGTCGATGCCGAGCAGGCGAGCCGCGTCAATCGTCAGGGCTGCCAGCGCAGCCTCTTGTGGCAGGCCGTATTTGATCATCGTGCGCAGGTTATTCAAAATTTTGTCAGGATCTGCATCACGCGTGCTGAAACCAAAGCGAAGACCGGCCGCATGCATACGCGCAGCGGTTTCATAGTATTTGATGCGTTCTTTTGCCTGGCGTGCCTTCAGGTTTTCAATTTCAGCCGATACATCCTGATAACTGGATACGTGTAAATACGTATTGTGGCGTGCCGCCAGCGAATCATCCGAAAGCTTTTGGGTTGCCCGGATGGTGTCGCGAGGTGCTTCTGGCAAATCTAACGTCAAAAATAGGGGAATATTTGAGGCTTTGAGTTGCTCCAGGGCATCAAAGCTGCCCGAGAGCCCGGCCAACCTGAGCGGAAAGTTAAGCTGCCGGTGCAGCGCCAGCACCCGATGAATATCCAGGACCTCTTCTACATAAAAGAAGACCGGCAGCCGTCCTTCCAGCACCGGGAAAAAGGCGGCATGAACGGGATCGTAGGCTGGAGGCTGCAGCCCCTGAGGGTTGGCAGCATACAGGGTGGCATGTTGGTGGCGACGAGTGGCTTCTCGGTAAAGCTGGCGGAAGCGGGCCAGTACGGCCATGTCGGTGGCCGGGTAAACGCCCTGCGCGGGTTCAAGCTGGGCAAACAGAGAGACCTGTCCCTGATAGACCATCTCCTCCGGGGTTTGACCGCGCAGGAAAATGAGTGCCCCCTGACCGGGCAGCATACGCCCTCGGGGCACAACATGGGCCATAGTAAAGCCTATGCGACGCAGTTTGGCTATGGCCGGATCGTCTGCCTTCAAGAGCGTACGCACATCTCGATCTGGCGTCAGCCCGGCCAACTCAGGAGGTGGACTGCCTGGGTTCTCGACACGGCGCCGCGCGGGTTCCTGATTTTCCTTCCGACGCGGCGCCGGGACGCCGACATGGGAGAGGCCATCAATGAAGCCAGCATAGACGACCAGGGAGTCACCTTCTAACACCCAGGCGTCCGTGGGGACAGAAACATCGGGACCGACCGCCTCAATCAGACCGTTGCGCAGAACGACAGTGCCCCGGGGGATTTCCTGGCCGGGTGCTACCACAATGCGGGCATTCGTGATGGCATAGGTTCGAGTTGCAACCGGAACATCCCGTAAATCAGGGGTAGCCCCCTGCTGGGGACGCTGTTGCGCTTCAACATTGTACGGAAGCGCTACCAGAAAGAGACCCGTCCAAAAAAAGCGTCGCAGTTGCATGGCTTCCGCTATCCGTGAGTGCTTTCGGCCAGAATATAGGCCATTTTTTTCGACTTGTCCATCCCGGACAAGCAACGAAGCTACCGATGAGAAGTATGCCTGTATAAGCGAAGTGAGCGGAAATACTGGAAAACGAATGGCTAAAATGTGCATTCATCAATCCTAAAGCCTATGGAGAGTGCTGGTTGATACAATCATAATTTGATGCGAAACTTATGCGTGTTCCGGTCGTTACCTTCGCGTCATCAAACCATTAAACAATCCGGAAGAAGCTATGTATAGCACCAAAGGAATTGAGGCTGTCGCTACGATCACGGAATTGCGCTCGAAGACGTCAGAGCTGGTCGAACATGCCAAAAATATTGAGCGGGGTATTTTGATTCAAAAAAATAATGAACCCTACGCGGTGCTTATCAGCTATGACCTGTACTTGAAGCTGTTAGGTGAGGAGGCGGCTCTGGGGCAGACAACGCGGCGTCGTCGGGGACGCAGAAAAGAGGCGGCCGCCAACGGTAGCGAAAGCCAGCAGTAAGCTGTAAGCTATCGCTGCCCTACAGGTCATCTCACGTAGCGGCGGCTTCAGGATACGCTTGCGTGATCTCCTAAGGCAAGAAGGTGATCAGCGAGGAAGCATAGGCGAGGGGGAAGACCGGTTCGAATCTTTGCCGCTGGAGTACACGATCGTTATGCGGATACTCGGTTAAGTATACCGGGTATCCGCATGTGTTTTTAAAAGCCTGTAGAGGGCAGTTACCGCGTCTGTAACAACTGTTTCAGCGTTTCGACGCGTGCAACCATGGCTTCCCGATCCATATTGCGAAGAGGCTCAGGAAGCAGCGAGCGGCTGGTGCACTCCAGCGCCGCGGTGAGGGTTTGCAGCTCGATTTCCAGGGGATAGGTAGGGGGCAGAAAATCGTCCACCACTTCCTGGAGCAGCTCGGGCGTTACCTCAGGCATTCCTTGCGCAGCGGCTCGAAACTTGGCCCGCGTTAGCAGTGCTTCCAGCTCGGCGCCGCTGAAGGGACGTTCCCCGTTACGCAGTACGGGCGGTACGTCTTCCAGCGGCAGTTGGATGCCGGTGCGTTGCAGCATCACCTGGAGCAACTCATCGCGCTCCTCCTGCGTACTGGGATAAAACAGGGCGATATGTTCTTCAGCACGTCCCTGCCGCTTCAAATCGACAGGCATCAGGTCGGGACGGGCCGTCAACAGGAAGAACAGAATGCGTCCCCGATGGGCTGGATTGCTCATAAACGAGGCAATCTGGGCAAACACGCGCTTGGATACCCCCGAATCGCCTTCGGCTTCTCGGTGGCCCAGTGCCGCATCCGCTTCGTCGATCATAACGGCCACCGGCGTCATGGCTTCCAGCAGGTTCAGGATTTTTTCCAGGTTGCCTTCGGTCACGCCCTGCCATTGCGAGCGAAAGTTTTTCAGGCGCACCATGGGAATGCCGATCTCGCCTGCAAAGCAGGTGATCAGAAATGTTTTGCCTGTGCCAACCGGGCCGGTTACCAGGTAGCCCATGGGGAGCACATCGTAGTGGCCCTGGCGCAGCGCTTCAGCGGCTGCTCGGAGTAAGGCTTTGGCCTGCCGATGCCCGGCGACCATGTCCAGGTTGTAATTGGTCTCAATGAATTCCAGCAGACCATAGGCTTCCGCTTCGATGAATGTTTTTTTGACGGCCACCAGCCGTTCAAAAGTGAGTCGGCTGTGGTTTTCTAACACGTCGGCCAGCATGGTCTGTAGCTGGATCAGGTTCAGCCCGGCCGTATGATGGGCCAGTACGGTCGGTGAGATTTCAGAGCGGGCACGGAACGCGTCTTGTTGATCCCCCAGATAGGTTTCGATAAATCGGCGGCGTTCAATCTCGTCAGGTAGCGGAATGCGGATCGCGGCCGTATAGGGATTCTGTACCAGTTGACGATGTAAGTCAGTCAGGTTCTCCGTGATCAGGCAGAGCGTAAAGTCACTTTTTAAAAAAAGCGGATCGTGTGACCATTTGAGCAGGAATACCAGCGCATCGCGGTCCTCGCTGCTGTACAGGGCCCCTTCAGCAGCCGGCACTATGGTCTCGGCATAGTCGATCACGCAGGCAATGCGCCGGCCGTCGGCCAGTCGCAGGCGAAAGTAGCGTTCAAGTAGCGCGAAGACGCGCACCGGATCGCGTGGAAGCTGGCGGCTGTAGTGGGTACCCTGCAGTTGGTCGAAGCCTTCCAATGCCCGATAAAAATCCTGACGCATCTCCGGACGGGCAAATTGCAATCCGGCTGAACGATCATAGAAAAGCACCAGATCACGGGGAGCAAATAGATCCTCCTGTAGGAAGTCACGGAGTGGCACATAGCGTGTCTGGTCAGCTACCTGCAGCGGTATCAGATCCCGCACATTGCCATGTAGGATAAACTGGTTGACTGTCTTGGTGAAGTAGCGGCGGGCCAGCTCGCGGACCCATTCGGGATAGGCTACCTCCGACACATCTATGGGTGTGGAAGACAAGTGGGCCATGGCAGCAAGGCTGAATTTTTTCGACTGGTACGCCGGTTGGGGGCGTAGGATGCACAAAAAAGGCCCGGACGCTGTAGCATCCGGGCCGCTTGCAAAAGGGAGCGCGCCGGGATCAGGCAATCGTGACCTCTGGGTTCAGGTACACATCCTGAATGGCATGCAGCAGCTCGACGCCTTCCTTCATGGGACGCTGGAAGGCCTTGCGGCCGGAGATAAGCCCCATCCCGCCGGCCCGTTTGTTGATAACGGCCGTGCGCACCGCCTCCCGCAGGTCGTCTTTGCCTTTGGAGGCGCCGCCGGAGTTAATTAGCCCGCAGCGTCCCATGTAGCAGTTGGCCACCTGGTAGCGGGTCAGGTCGATGGGGTGATCAGTGGTCAGCTCCGTGTACATACGTTCGTGGAATTTCCCATAGCTGCCATTCTTGTTAAGTGCCTTGTAGCCGCCGTTATGCGTGGGCAGCTTCTGCTTGATGATGTCGGCTTCGAGGGTGACGCCCAGGTGGTTCGCCTGGCCGGTCAGGTCGGCAGCCGTCTCATGATTGACCCCATCCACCTTGAAGGCCTTGTTGCGCAGGTAGCACCACAGAATGGTAACCATGCCCAGCTCATGGGCATAGGAGAATGCCTCGCTGATCTCCTGTAGCTGACGGCGCGACTCCGGCGAGCCCCAGTAGACAGTCGCTCCTACGCCCACACACCCCATATTCCAGGCGTCCTTGACCCGGGCAAACAGTACCTGGTCGTAGGTGTTTGGATAGGAGAGCAGTTCGTTATGGTTCAGTTTGAGAATGAACGGAATCTTGTGGGCATATTTGCGGGCTACGGCTCCCAGCACGCCAAAGGTTGTGGCCACAGCATTACAGCCGCCTTCGAGGGCCAGTTTGACAATGTTTTCCGGGTCGAAATAGATCGGGTTGGGGGCAAAGCTGGCCCCGCCGCTGTGTTCAATGCCCTGGTCGACCGGAAGAATGGATAGATAGCCCGTGCCGGCCAGACGGCCTGTGTTGAACAGTTCCTGCATGGAGCGGAGCACCCGCGGATTGCGATCTGAATCTTTCCAGACGCGATCGACAAAGTCCGGGCCTGGCAGGTGCAGCATCTCTTTGGGAATCGTGGTACACTTGTGCTCCAGTAAGTATTCAGCTTCGTCGCCCAGCAGGTCGGCGATGCGAGAAATAGTCACCTCGGCCATGGTCGTTTCCCGGTTTGTTTTTTAGTAGATAAGCCTAAACATAATACATAAGACGAGATGAAAACGATCCTTCGGAAGCGCTTTTTTACAAATCTGTGATGAAGGAAGGCGCTTCCAGCAGAACGCTCAGCAGAGTCGCACGGGTTCGGGGAGGCGTTCCGGGTGGCTGAGCATCTCGGGAAGCCAGGAAGCCAGCAATGGGGCATAAAGCAGCCCGCGGGAGCCCAGTCCAGAAAAAAGCCAGAGGCGCCGTCGACCGGGAAGAGGACTGAGGACGGGGAGCGGACGGGTCGGGCGAATGACGCGCACGCCCGTCAGTGCATTGTGTACGGTGCTCTCGGCGACCGCGGGCACCCAGCGCATTGCTTCTTTCAGAAGCTGGCGAGTGCGTGCTGCTGAGGGAGCCAGGTCTGTAAAGTCGGGCTCGTAAGTACTGCCAACAAAAAGGAAAGTCCCATGGGTAACCAGGTGGACACTGGCAAGCACGGGCGGAAGGGGCTGCAGGGTGGGCGGACAAGTCAGGCAAATCACCTGTCCCTTAACAGCCTGGAAGGGCAGACGGGCCAGTTCAGGATGCTGCTGATAGCCGTAGCCGGGCGCCAGAATGACATAGTCAAAGGTGTAGGTGGCTCCTTGATCGGTGCGTAGTTGTACTTCGCGGGTGCGCTCCTGCCAGTCGATCACGCGGACGGGTCGATGTACCGGGACCGCACTGTGGGCCAATAGAGCTTCGATGAGCTGGACAGCGGAAACAGCGCCCCCCTGTGGAATCCAGAGTGCCCCATACGGCGCCTGCACCTGTGGAAAGCGGTCGCATACGGCTTCCGGCGATAGCCATTGAACCCAGTGCGGGTAGGTGCGCGCGGCCTCTTGGAAGTCTGCAGCCTGCTTTTCATCGAAGGCTACGCGCAATAGCCCTCGCCGCACCGGTACCTGATCACCTACGTCTGCCAGTAGCTGCTCCAGGGCTCTCAGGGCGGCTTCGTGCTGCCAGTTGGGGCGTGCCCGGCGCGTCATCAGTGGGTGAAACAGTCCTCCCGTTGCCCGAAAGGCCTGGTTCGCCGCATCGGTAGCCTCAAACACTTCCACCTGGGCATATCGGTGCAGGGCGAACGCTGCACAGGCACCCGCCAGACCGGCTCCCACGATAGCTATTCTGGGTGAAGGTTGCATGATTTTCCTGGAATGTATTGAACCCCTGCCGGACAGGGCGTTTTAGCTTTAAAGCGTCTTCAGTCCACAAAGCGCCTACTTAACGCCATGAAGACACGGCCGGTTTGCATTGTCGGCGGCGGGGTAATCGGGCTGGCACTGGGTTGGGAACTGGCTCGGGCCGGTAAAAAGGTACTGGTGCTTGAGCGCGATCGGGTCGGGCGGGCAGCTTCGTGGGTGTCGGCCGGTATGCTGGCCCCGGACGCCGAAATTCAATTTGAAGAGCCTGAACTGTATCAATTCAGCAAAGAGAGTTTGCGCCGATGGCCATCGTACGCGCAGGCGTTGGAAGCGGCCAGTGGACTTTCAGTAGATCTGCGCACCGAAGGGGCCCTCATGGTGGCCCCCGATCGCGATAGCGCCGAAGCCTATCGCCGCATTTATCGCTTTGCGAAGGAACAGGGGCTGAACGTGGCATGGCTGACCGGCGACGAAGCGCTGGAGCTGGAGCCATTCCTGGCGCCGCGGCTGGCCGGAGCGATTCATGTTCCAGAGACCTATCAGGTGGACAATCGGCGACTGGTCGAGGCTCTGCAGGTGGCCCTGCAAAAGGCGGGCGGTGAAATTCGTGAGCAGGTGGCCGTTGTGGCTGTAGAACCCGATGTCGTGCGGCCCGCAGTGCGTACGGCTGAAGGGGAGCGTATCGAGGCCGAGGTCGTGGTGATTGCAGCAGGAGCCTGGTCCGGGCAGATTGAAGGGCTGGGCTGGAAGCCGCCTATGCGTCCTATCAAGGGGCAGGTCATCTTGCTGACGATGGAGCCACCCTTCGGGTTGCGCTACGTGGTACGCGGCCCTGATGCCTATCTGGTGCCCAAGAGCGACGGTCGCCTGATCGTGGGCGCCACGATGGAAGAGATGGGTTTCGATACCCGCGTAACGGCCGGGGGCCTCTACCGGTTGCTTGAGGGGGCCTGGGAGATTGTGCCGGGCATTTATGACCTGCCGGTGAAGGAGATCGGGGCCGGACTGCGGCCGGGCACCCGCGACAACCGCCCTATCCTGGGCTACGGAGCACCCGGCGTCGTGCTGGCCACCGGGCACTATCGCCACGGCATTTTGCTCACGCCCATTACGGCCCAGGAGGTCGCGCGGTTGATTCTGACTGGAGAAACTTCCGAATGGCTGGTCCCGTTTTCACCGGAGCGATTTCTGCCGACTTCGACCCTCTCGTAGCCCTATGGCTGAAACAACCCGGACGATGGGCATCGTGCTGAACGGCGAGCCCTATGAGGTGCCTTTGGGGACCACGGTGGCTGCCCTGCTGCGGCAACTGGAGATCGATCCGGAGGCGGCACGCGGCATTGCGGTGGCCGTTAATGAAGAGGTGGTGCGTCGTTCGCAATGGACAGCAGTGCAGTTGCAGCCCGGCGATCGGGTAGAAGTAGTAACGGCCCGGCAGGGCGGCTAAGACCTGGAGAGAACCGCTATGAAAACGCCGGTGATGGCCTCGGGAAACTGGCAGGTGAGCGTGGAGGATGAACCCCTGCGCATCGGTCCCTTAGCACTGCGCACGCGCCTGCTCATGGGGTCGAGCGGCTATCCGAACGTGCAGACCATGCTGGATGCGCTGGAAGCGGCCGGTGCGGAGCTGGTAACGGTGGCGATCCGGCGCATCAACCTGCAGGATCGTTCTGAAGAAAGCCTGTTGGCGTTGCTGGAGCGGCACGGCTATCAGGTGTTGCCCAATACGGCGGGCTGCTACACCGCTCGGGAGGCTGTGCTGGTGGCGCAACTGGCCCGCGAGGCGCTGGAGACCAACCTGATCAAGCTGGAAGTCATCGGGGACGATGAAACGCTGCTGCCCGACGTGGAGCAACTGCTCAAAGCGGCCCGGGAGCTGATCAACGACGGCTTCGTCGTACTGGCCTACGCGAATGACGACCCCATCACCTGTCGCAAGCTGGCCGATCTGGGGTGCGCGGCGGTTATGCCGCTGGCCTCGCCGATCGGTAGCGGCATGGGCCTGGTCAATCCCTACAACCTCCACCTGATCCGGGAGATGATCGACGAGGTGCCGCTCATTGTGGATGCCGGGATCGGAACGGCCAGTGATGCGGCCATGGCTATGGAACTGGGCTACGATGGGGTCCTGGTCAACTCGGCCATCTCGCAGGCAGAACATCCGGTGTTGATGGCCCGTGCCATCCGCCATGCTGTCGAAGCTGGCCGGCTGGCTTTCAAAGCTGGACGCATGCCGCGACGCTTCTATGCGCGACCCTCTTCGCCCATGGAAGGACGGGTGGGGCACTGAACGGGTATGAAACCGGCACTTCCTCGTCTGCTGCTGATTGCCGATCGCTTCACCGATCCGCGCCGGGCTGAGGTGGTGCGTCGTGCGGTAGCCGCCGGGGCTCCCTGGGTGCAGCTTCGCGATCATGAGGTCGATGCCGACACGTTTGCCCGCGCCGCCGAAGCCCTCGTGCCAGCGCTGAAAACCGAAAATCCTGCGCTGCTGGTTTCCATCAATACCCACCTGGAGGTAGCCCGTCGGCTGGGACTCGGGTTGCATGTGGGCAGGCGTGGTCCTTCGGTGGCCGAGGCGCGCCGTGTGCTCGGGCCGGAGGGGTTGCTTGGATACTCGGCGCACGAGCTGTCGGCGGCCCAGCAGGCCGTCGCCGAGGGCGCTGATTACCTGCTTTTTAGTCCGGTTTTCTCTACGGCCAGTAAGCCCGGCGTGCCAGCGGTAGGACCGGCGGTGCTGGAGACTGTCTGTCGTGCCGTTACTGTGCCCGTGCTGGCACTGGGTGGTATCACGCCTGGGCGGGTACCGGTATGCCGGCAGCGGGGCACCCATGGCGTAGCCGTGGTTTCGGCAATTCTGGATGCTCCGGATCCCGAACAGGCCGTGCAACAGTTCTTAAAAGAGCTGACGTCCTTTTAAACCATCGCGGACGAGAACCATGGCGCAACCTACGCCGCAGATACCACCGGTGGCGCTTACCATTGCCGGCAGCGATTCGGGCGGAGGCGCCGGCATCCAGGCCGACATCAAGGCCATGCAGGCCAACGGCGTCTTTGCCGCCTCAGTCATCACGGCTGTAACCGCGCAGAACACACAGGCCGTGACTGCCGCTTTCGAGTTGCCTCTGGAGCTGATCGAAGCCCAGATCGATGCGGTCTTTGAAGACCTACCGGTAGCGGCTACCAAAACGGGCATGCTTTCTTCTGCACCGATCATCGACCTGGTAGCTCGCAAGGTTGAAGCATGGAAGATGCAGCCCCTTGTGGTCGATCCGGTCATGATTTCCAAAAGTGGGTATCCCCTCTTGAAGCCGGAGGCAATTGCCACGCTGCGTGAGCGCTTGCTGCCGCTGGCCACGCTGGTCACACCCAATGCGCACGAGGCAGCGCATCTGGCCGACCTGAAGATTGAAACCATTGACGATCTGTACGAGGCTGCCCGACGCATCAAGGCCATGGGCCCCCAGGCCGTACTGGTCAAGGGAGGACATCTGACCCGCGAACAAGAGGCGGTCGACGTGCTCTACGATGGCGAGCGCTTTGAAGAATTTCGGGCGCCGCGCATTGATACGCCTCATACCCATGGAACCGGTTGCACCTATGCCTCGGCCATTGCGGCCAACCTGGCCCGAGGGTTTTCCCTGACGGAGGCTGTGCGCCGCGCCAAGCGCTATGTAACCGAGGCGATCCGACACGCGCTGCCGATCGGTCACGGTCATGGCCCCACCCACCACTTTTATTTTCTGAAAGACTTCAACGGTTTTCCCATAAAGGAAGAAGAACCGTCCCGAAAGGACCGCGTATAACAGGACGACTTTTCAGCGGCTGGTGCTTGATCGGTTGATCATTTTCCTGTAACTTAACCGGCCGCAGTCATGCGTGCCCGTAGCTCAGCTGGATAGAGCGTCTGACTACGGATCAGAAGGTCGGGGGTTCGAATCCTCCCGGGCACGCTACGGAACCCGCACCGGTTAGGGTGCGGGTTTTTTGCGTTAGAACGCGTGGCACCTCTTTCGACCGATGCATTACAGGCACGTGGGCGGGTGCGACCGTCCCACCGGCTGCAGGCGGCTAATGAATGGCTGCGGCGGCAGCTAAAGCGGCTACCAGATGGCGCCGGACGCGTTCCAGTGCGGCCGCCGTAGCGTGGGCCATGGCCTGTGCTTCGGCGGCGTTGCCAGCTTCGATCGCTTCGCGGATGCCCGGTAGCGTCTTGACGCCATAGCCGGTGTAGAAGCCAGGCGCATAGAGGGTATGCCGGAACCAGGGACGGCCAGGTAGCCCTTCCGGATGCAGAAAGCCCTGCTCAGCCCGGCGCAGGTGCTCGTTGATCGTAGCCAGCGTCGAGCGATGGGCCTCCAGCGTACTGGCAGGGAGCCGGAGAATGCGGTCCCGCTCGGCCCGAAACGCAATCGCCGTCGCTTCCAGCACCTGCGCTGCCTGGCGCACAGCCTGCAGGTCAACAGGCTCTTGCAGATACCGGGACTGAAGCGCTTCCAGCTCGTCGAGATACTGCTGGATGGTTTCGGCCGTGATGGCGTAGTCAAAGGGAAGGATGTCGGCATTGGCCAGGCGCAGCAGAAAACGGGCCACCAGATCCGCCAGCCGCTCGCCGTAGCGAAAGCCCGGATCGCCGTAGGTGGTGAAGAACCAGTGGGTGTCGTAGCGGGAGTGATAGATCCCGTTGCCGGAATCGAATCCCAGATTGACGGAGGGAATGCCCAGGTGATCCAGGAAGGCCGTGTAGTCGCTACCGGAACCCAGTGCGGCGATGCGAATCCGCTCGCCACGGGCGGTACGCACGAGACGCTGGGCGGTGGTGCGGGCTTTCCAGAAGTTCCACACGGTGCCCGAACCTTCCGGCGCTGGTACCGCCTGCGTGACTTCGTTGATAAAAAGCTCCAGTGCATGAGAGCCTCCGGCCTGAAAGGGACCGGCCGTATAGCTTTCGCGATTCAGATAGACGATCAACTGTTGCTGGAGTTGCTCGGCAAACTCTTCCACATATTCTGTAGAGCCAATCAAACCATACTCCTCGGCATCCCACGAGGCGATCGCAATGGTGCGCCGCGGCCGGTGCCCCTCCCGGGCCAGGTGCGCCAGGGCACGGGCCGTCTCAAGTAGAGAAGCAGCTCCGCTGATCGGATCGCGCCCGCCAAACGTCCAGGCATCCCGGTGACCACCGGCCATAATGATCTTGTCCGGCTCCTCCCGGCCCCACAGGTAGCCGATCACGTTGACGATGGGACGCACCGACCAGTCCTGGCGTACGGTCATCCGCACCCGGGCCGGACCCGGACCGATATGATAGGTGACCGGCAACCCGCCCCGCCACGCTGCTGGTGCCACCGGCCCCTTCAGGCTGCGCAGAATAGGAAGCGCATCTCCGTAGGCAATGGGTAGCACGGGAATTTTCGGGAGATTGGGCACCTCCGAAAGAGGCAGGCGATCGGCCCCGGGCTTGGACGGGTAGCCAGGCGTCTGCGGATCACCCGGATAGAGCGGCATGTCCAGGACCGAGCCGCGCTGCACGCCCCATTCCGGACGCCATTTGCCGTCGGGCATCACGTCGCCCTGGACGTATCCGTCATCCGCTGGATCGGAATAAAGGAGGACGGCCAGCGCACCGCGTTCGGCCGCCACCTTGGGTTTGATGCCGCGCCAGCTTCGCCCGTAGCGGGCCAGCACGATCTTCCCTTCGACGCTGATGCCCAGCGAGTCGAGCACGCGGTAATCTTCAGGGATGCCATAGTTCACGTACACCACCTCGGCCTCGACGGTCCCATCTGCCGAATAGGCATTGAAGGGGGGCAGCACCCCGTCCTTCCGGGTATCCGGATCGGGCGCTAAGGGCGGCTCGCTCAGCCGCAGCCGGTAGCGCTCTGGAGCGATGAGTTCAACCCTTCGCTCGACAGGACGTGGAAGGAGCACTTCGTACCGATAAAATGCCACGCTGTCGAAGCCGAATTCGCGCAGCCGTGCTGCCAGGTATTCGGCTGTGCGCTCGTTGGCTTCGGTGCCGGCGTGGTGGGGTTCAGACGTCAGGGCCCGGTGATAGGTGCGCATGCGCTCGGTTGAAATCAAAGCAGGAATGCGCGCTTCAAGCTCCCATTGCAGGCGGGCGTGCTCCCGGGTAAACCCAAGGAGCTGCGAGTCGGGCGAGACCGTCTGAACCGATGCCGTTTCCGGAAGCGGTGGAACCGACCAGCTTGCGCCCAGCGTCAAGACAAACAGGAAAACTCCAAAGCTCCAATACATGGCGGCGGTCTCCTGGGTGGTCTGAATTGTTGATTATGTGGACAAAATTTTAAAAATTTTCGAGGTCAATTACCAGGCACAGGATGAGGTTCAGTCCAGCACAGCAGCGATGAAAACTCCGCCGTTTTTTAACCAGACGAAGCAATCCCGTCGCGCTTTTCTGCGCACAACGCTCGCGGCCACCGGGGCGCTGGGGATCTGGGGGCCGGTTGCGTGGGCACGTACGGCAGAAAACACCCGGCAAGCCACGCTACGCGTAAATGCCGAGCGCCTGTGGGCTCATCTGGAGCAACTGGCTGCATTCGGACGCGGTCCGGGCGGGACCAGCCGGGTGGCCTACAGCGAAGCGGATCGTCAGGGGCGAGCCCAGGTGATCGCATGGATGCGTGCCGCAGGCCTGGACGTCGAAATCGACGCGGCCGCCAATATTATCGGACGTCGGCCTGGCCGTGAACCGGATCGGCCGCCGCTGGTCATGGGCTCGCATATCGATACGGTGCCCAATGGCGGTAACTACGATGGCACGGTGGGATCGCTGAGCGCGATTGAAGTGGCCCAGACGCTACGCGAGCAGGGCATCGCGCTCCGCCATCCCCTGGAGGTGGTCATTTTTCAGAATGAAGAAGGGGGGCTGATCGGCAGCCGCGCCTGGATCGGGGAGCTGCCGCCGGAAGAGCTGGACCACGTCAGCCATAGTGGCAAGACGATCCGCGAAGGCATTCGATACCTGGGCGGCGATCCGGATCGGCTGGACGAAGTGGTGCGCCGGCCGGGCGACATTGCCGCGTACCTGGAGCTGCACATCGAGCAGGGGCCGGTACTCTACGAAGAGCAAATCAACATTGGAATTGTAGAGGGTATCGTGGGCATTCGCTGGTGGCGGGTTACATGGGAAGGGATGGCGAACCATGCAGGGACCACGCCGATGAATCGACGCCGGGATGCGCTGCTGGCGGCCGCCCGGTTTATTCAGGCGGTCAATCGCATCGTTACGTCAGAGCCAGGGCGTCAGGTGGGGACGGTCGGGCAGATCGAAGCCCATCCCGGGGCTCCCAATGTTATCCCGGGACGGGTGGTCTGTAGCCTGGAGTTGCGCGATCTGGAGGATGCCAAAATTCAGCGCCTGTATGCGGCCATTGAAGCGGAAGCCCGGGCCATCGCTCGGGACAGCGGGGTAAACGTTCGGTTCGAGCCGGTGAACGTCAACAAACCGGCGCCTACCGATCCGCGGGTTCGGGACGTAATCGAAGCGTCTGCGCGCGCGTTGAACCTGTCCACGAAGCGCATGCCCAGCGGGGCCGGGCACGACGCGCAAGACATGGCCCGGCTGGGACCAACCGGCATGATCTTCATCCCCAGCGTGGACGGCATCAGCCACTCGCCGCAAGAGTACTCCCGACCCGAAGATGTCGCAAATGGCGCCAACGTCCTGCTTCATGCGCTGCTTCGACTGGACGAAGCCCCATGGGTACGCTGACCTCCTGGCCTGACCTGTTTTCTTCAGGGGGAATGTGTCGGTGTATCTGGATATTATGTGAAGTTTGGGTAAAAAAAGGGGGTTGACCTACAGGCGATCATGTAACCTATTTGAATAAACTCTTTATAAACAGCAACTCTAAACCTGATGGGATGCCATGGGACGGTGACTGCTTGGGTTGATCCTGCTCGGCTGGACCACACAGGCTTTTGCCCAGTACATCGATCCCGAAATGACCGGAAAAGCCCTGACCCGCCACTACATTGAAATACGTATTATCGAGACTGGGAGTTAGGAGGAAGCATCGGATGGAACGGATTCAGTTTGTCCCTTTCGTTACGTATTCCTCGCGCCTATGAGGGGTGGCGGAATGTGACCATAAAAGAATGCTGGACAGAAGGCAATGAATGTCTGTTCGGGGATGTATCCGTGATCATCTCGCCCTGTTTTCCCTGAATCAATTCCTGCCGTCGCGATGAAGGGAAGCATTGGTATAGGGGGAGGAATCGTATGGTTGCTCCTTAGCGGATGCCAGATTCCCCTGGATGACATTAAGGGGCCGACATACCAGCTAAAATGGGGGGATCTGCTG
>JALSJJ010000104.1 GCA_026989375.1 Rhodothermus sp. | reverse complement strand
CGGGACCGACATGTACTGGGCCCGAAGTCGGGTCCTGGAATATCTGAACCAGGTGGCCGGTACCCTGCCCGAAGGCGCCAAGCCGGCCATTGGACCAGACGCCACCAGCGTAGGCTGGATCTTCGAATACAGTCTGGTCGATACGACCGGTCGCCATGACCTGGCCGACCTGCGCACGATCCAGGACTTCTTCCTGAAATATGAGCTCCAGTCCATTCCGGGCGTCTCCGAAGTGGCCACGGTCGGGGGCTTTGTCAAGCAGTACCAGATCGTGGTGGATCCCCAGAAGTTGCTGGCCTATGGCATTCCGCTGAGCCATGTCCGCATGGCCATTCAGCGCTCTAACCGGGAAGTAGGCGCTCGGCTGCTGGAGCTGGGCGAACGAGAGTTTATCGTGCGGGGTCGCGGGTATATCCAGAGCCTGGACGACCTGCGCCAGATCCCCCTGAAGGCGAAAGATGGGACGGTTATCACGCTGGACGATGTCGCCACGATCCGGCATGGTCCGGAAATTCGGCGTGGCATTGCCGAGCGCAACGGCGAAGGCGAAGTGGTCGGGGGGATTGTGATCATGCGTTATGGCGAGAATGCCCTGCGCGTGATCGAACGGGTCAAGGCGCGCCTGGCCGAGTTGGAGGCCAGCCTGCCGGAAGGCGTCACCATTCACATCGAATACGACCGGTCCCGACTGATCCGGGACGCGGTCCGGACCGTCACGCTCAAGCTCTGGCAGCAGTTAGCCGTTGTGGCGCTGATCGTGTTCGTTTTCCTGTTGCACGTGCGCAGTGCCTTTGTGGCGTTGGTCTCGGTGCCGCTGGGTGCGCTGACTGCCCTGCTCATCATGTACCTGCTGGGGGTCAATGCCAACATTATGAGCCTGGGTGGCATCGCAGTGGCGATCGGGGTGATGGTGGACGCCTCGCTCGTGATGGTGGAAAATGCCTTCAAGCATCTGGAGCAGGCCCGCTTGAAGGCGGGCACCGATCAGCTTCCTGCCAGCGAGCGCCTGCGCGTGTTGCTGGCCTCTGCCCGGGAGGTCGGCCCCAGTATGTTTTTCTCCCTGCTGATCGTTACGATCAGCTACCTGCCTGTGTTTGCCCTGCAGCAGGTCGAAGGCCGTCTGTTTCGTCCGCTGGCCATGACCACCACGTTTTCCATGGCCGCGGCATCGGTACTGGCCGTTACGCTGATTCCGGCCCTGATGGTGCTTTTCGTGCGCGGTCGCATCCGCACCGAACACCAGAACCCTCTGGCACGCTTCTTTGCCTGGGCCTACCGGCCGGTCATTCGCTACACGCTCCGCCATCCCTGGCGCATCGTGCTGGGCAGCGTGCTCCTGCTGGGACTGACGCTGCTGCCCATTCAGCGGATGATGCTGGGACGCGTCTACATCGACTTTCCGCAGATCGGCTCCGAGTTCATGCCGCCATTGAACGAGGGCGACCTGCTCTACATGCCCACGACGTTACCGGGGATCTCGCCCCAGAAGGCCAAAGAATTGCTTCAGCAGACGGACCGGATTATCAAGAGCTTTCCTGAGGTCAAGTCGGTCTTCGGGAAAGCCGGCCGTGCCGAAACAGCGACCGACCCGGCTCCCCTGTCCATGTTTGAAACAATCATCATCCTGAAAGACCCGAGTGAGTGGCGGCCGGGCATGACGCTGGACCGGCTCATTGAAGAAATGGACCGTGCCCTGCGCATCCCGGGGCTGACCAACGCCTGGACCATGCCCATCAAGACGCGGGTCGATATGCTGGCCACCGGCATCAAGACGCCGGTCGGGATCAAAATTGTGGGGCCGGATCTGCCCACGCTGGAAGAGATCGGAGCCCATCTGGAGCAGGTCCTGCGGCAGGTACCGGGCACTCGTTCGGTCTATGCCGAGCGCGCCATGGGCGGCAGCTACCTGGACGTGGTGGTTGACCGCGCCGAGGCCGCCCGCTACGGCCTGACCGTGGGCGATGTGCTGGAAATTGTGCAGACGGCCATCGGCGGCATGAACGTCACCACGACCATCGAAGGGTTGGAGCGCTACCCGGTGCTGGTCCGCTATCCCCGCGACCTGCGCGACAACCTGCCCGCCCTGCGCCAGGTGCTGGTGCCTACGCCCTCCGGTGCCCAGGTGCCGCTGGGCCAGCTGGCCCGCTTCGAGCTGGTCGAAGGGCCGCCCCTGATCAAAAGCGAAAATGCCCGGCCGAATGCCTGGGTGTATATCGATCTGGAACAGGGCGTTGATATTGGCTCGTACGTTCAGCAGGCGCAGGAAGTCGTAGCGCGGGAGGTGGCGCTGCCGCCGGGCTATTCGCTGGTATGGAGTGGTCAATACGAATACATGGAGCGGGCCTCGCGTCGGCTGCGCTTTCTGGTGCCGCTGACTATCGGCATTGTGTTCTTGCTGCTACTCATTCATTTCCGCAGCCTGCGCGAAACGCTCCTGCTCATGGCGACCCTGCCCATGGCGGCCATCGGAGCGGTCTGGCTCATGAGCATTCTGGGCTTCAACATGAGCGTGGCCGCTGCCGTGGGCTACATTGCCGTGGCCGGGCTGGCCGCCGAAACCGGCGTGGTCATGCAGGCTTTCCTTTCCGACACAATTGCACGGTATCGCCAGGAAGGCCGTCTGACCTCGCTGGCGGCGCTGCAGGCTGCGCTGGAAGAGGGTGCTTCGCGACGCGTACGCCCGTTGCTGATGACGGTCTCGACCTCGCTGATCGGGCTGCTTCCGGTGATGTTTGGCACAGAAACCGGCGCGGAAGTCATGAAGCGGCTGGCCGCTCCCATGGTCGGTGGCCTTTTCAGTGCAGCGGCGTTGACGCTGGTCGTGATCCCGGCATTGAACATGATTATCCACCGCATCCGACTCCGGAAGGAACTGTCAACCCGGACGACCGACCATCAGCCCGAACCGGCCTCGGTTTCTTCCTCAGCTTCATGAGCAGCCCCGGCCCGTTTCTTGTATGCGGCAAAAGTGCTAATTTTGCTGCATCAACTTCGGGAAAGGGCCAATTATGCGCTGCTCAGGACTGGCGAGAGCCTTTGTAATCCTTATCAGTTGGAG
>JALSJJ010000103.1 GCA_026989375.1 Rhodothermus sp. | reverse complement strand
TGGCCCGCTTTCATTGGACGCCTCGCCTGTTGCAGTCCGGATGGTGGCCGGCTCTGGGGGGGGTTACGCTACTGCTGGGCGCTTTTTACCTGTTGGCTGTACCGCTGGGGTTCAACACGTCCACGGCAACCCTGATGCAGGCGTTGCCCGGCCAGGTGACGCGGGGAGCCGTAACCTTGCATTACGATCCCCACCGGATTACCCGAGAAGAGGCGATAATGCGGGCCTATCGGGCCGCCTACGACTATGATCGGATGGCTCAAAGGCTGGGCATTGTCCATCCGGAACCGGTGCATGTGTTCCTGTTTTCCGATCCGGCTCAGCGGGCGCAGCTGACCGGGGCGCGCTATACGAGCGTGGCGCTGGTATGGCTGCGGCTACCGCAGATTCATCTGTTGCAGGATCGTTTTGAGCAGAGCATTACGCACGAGCTGGCGCACGTGCTGGTGCGCGGTTGGGGTCTGCCAGGGTTGGGTTTTTCACCACGGATCGGGCTGGTTGAAGGGCTGGCCGTAGCACTGGAGCCGCCAGATGGACGTCCGACGCCCCATGAACAGGCAGCGGTGGCAGCCACGCTGATCCAGCAGCGCGGCCCATCGCTTCGTGAGCGGGTGGCCGCGCTGCTCAGCCCCTGGGGGTTCTGGACCAGTCGCAGCGCCGTAGCCTATACACTGACCGGTTCGTTTGTGCGCTACCTGCTCGATCGCTTCGGACCGGCGCCACTTCGTCGGGTATACAGCGGAGCGTCGTTCCTGGCGGCGTATGGCTACACGCTCGACAGCCTGCTGAGCGCCTGGGAGCGATCACTGATGTGGCTGCCGATCATTGATCGCAGCACGCACGCTTTTGTGGTGCAGCGGTTTCGCAAGCCATCGCTTTTTGAGCGGCGTTGTCCTCATTACGTACCCCCTTACGTGCGTTCTTACGAGGCAGCGCTTCGGGCGCTTGGAGTGGGGGACACGCTGCAGGCCGAATCGTTGCTGGACCAGGCGCTGCGCCGAAAGCCAGACTACCTGCCGGCGCTGGAACGCTGGGCGTATCTCCGCCTGTTACGGGGCGATGCGCGGGCGGTTCGGGAGCAGTTGGCCGGGGTCGACACGTTGCAGGCGCTATCCGCCCGGTTATACCTGGCCGACGCGCTGGCGCTTACCGGGGCATCTGATACAGCTCGAGCCTTGTATCAACAACTCTATCGGAAATGGCCTGCTTATGACCTGAGTGGCCGCGGTGCGATTGCCCTGCGCTACGTCATGGCCGAGCAACCGGACTCACTACTGTGGGTGCTGCGTCAGCTTGAAAAAGCACAGGGACGCTGCAAAATCGCATCTGTCGCTGTATCTTGGGCGCAGGCGCTGCCGCCGGGCTGGAACAATGTGCTGCGTTGGACGGCGCTATGGTGGATGCTTGAATGTGGGGAGGGTTCATTTGAGCAGGCCATTGCCCGCGGACACGCGCTGGCTACCGCCTTCCGACAGGTTGGCGCTTTCAACCCGGCCGCCTGTGTGCAGGAGACGATTTTATGGCAAAAATGGTTGCATCACGTATTTCCCGTGCATGGCTCGGTCTGCTGTGCCTACTGTTCCTGGTAATGGCCTGCACAGGTGCCCGGGAAAGTGGGCAACACACGGCGCGTTCGGCAGGGCAGCGTCCAACGCCCACCGTTGCGACGGTGGGGCCGCGTCTGCAACCCGATGCTGAGGAGGTCGGGCTGGTTCAGCTCTACCGAGGAGACGACGAGCGGCAATGGCCGATTCTGCTGCTGAACGGCCGGGATGTGCTTACCTTACGTTTCGATCTACTGACCGATCGGGGACGTCCGCTCTCGGTGTATTTTTACCATGCCGATCACACGTGGCGGCGCGATTTGAACCCGATCGAGTACCTGGAAGCTTTTGCGCGGGACGACCTCGTAGACTACGTGCCTTCGGAGCGTACAGCGGTTGCCTATCAGCACTACACCTATCGTTTCCCGAACGAAAGCATTCGCTTTCGGTTGAGCGGTAACTACATTCTGCGCGTTACTGAGCAGGGACAGGAAGCAGCTGTGCTGTTTGAGCGGGCATTTTTCGTGGTGGAAGGAAAAACTCGCGTTGAAGTTATCCTGGAGGATTTTCCGGGGGCCCGGGCGTTTCCATCGGTGCGACCGCTGGCCCGCTTTCGGGCGCCTATGGAGATGAGGGGCGCCGTGTTTGACTATGTGGTCTGCTTTGCACGCAATGGTACCTTTGAGGCCATGCGATGCACTCGAAGGGTGCTGCTGGATGAACAGCCCGTGCTGCATTTCTTACTGGAGGAGCCGTTTCCACCGGAGCCAGCCGATTATTTTCTGGATCTTGGAGGGCTGCAGCCAGGAGGACTGATTGAACGGGTGGATCGTTCGGTAAGACCGCCAGAAGTCTGGCTGGCGCCCGACTACGTACGCTTTGGCGGGAGCGATACCGATCCGCTGCTGTTGGGCCAGTCGGTGGTCGGGGCGGTCGTGCGCGATGCGCCGGGAGATCCGCATCGGACGGCAGAGTATGTGCGGGTGCACTTCCGGCTGGAGCCAGAGCGCCCCTGGCGGCGTCCTCTGTGGTTAACAGGGAGTTTTGCTGGCTGGATGCTTCGGCCTTCGTATCGCCTGCAGTGGAATCCGGAACGACGTCGGTATGAAGGGGTGGCCCTTATCAAACAGGGCTGGCACACCTATCGATACGTGCTGAACGGAGCGCAGCCGGTGCGGGCCAATGCCAGCGCGCTACCTCGGGCTGAAAACATCTACACGGCCTTCGTCTATTATCGGGATGTGGGTCGGGGAAGTGATCGATTGCTGGGGGTCGGACATCAGACCGGACGATAGGCCTTGCAGGTGCGGACGCAATTGCTGATAGCATGTTCTGCGTTGCTGGTCATCTTCGTATTGCAAGTGCCGGGAGGGGAGCGTGGAGAACGCTGGCGTCGTCCTGACAGGCAGGAGCGTCCTTACAGATCGTAGCGGCCCAGCTCTTCGCCGAGCTCGGTGGCGGCAAAGTGCTGGCGGGCGGTTTCAAGGTCGGCTTCGGTCAGCCCCGGTGGTAGGTGGACCAGCAGCAGCCGG
>JALSJJ010000102.1 GCA_026989375.1 Rhodothermus sp. | reverse complement strand
CGCGCCGTGGCCGCGCGATAGATCAGCCAGCGACCGTCCGGAGAGATGACCGGATCAGTTTCGATGCCTGTTCCGGGAGTGAGGAGCTCTGGCGTGCCGCCGGTGGTGGGGACACGCCACAGGTGGCGCCGGTCGATGTCGTTGTGGTTGCTGCTGAAGTAAAGCCAGGCGCCGTCGCGCGATACGGTGCTGTGTTCGGCTTCTGCTTCGCCCGGTGTCAGATCGGTCAACGTACCCTGTTCCGGATCCAGGCTGTAGATGTGCATCCAGCCTTCATGCTCCGAATAGAACAGCAGGCGCCCGTCAGGCAGCCAGCGCAGCGGTTCGGCCGGATAGTACTGGGCAAAGCCGCCATCGCGACCCGGGGATTCCCATACAACGCGGGCTTTGCCGGTCGCTACCTCGGCGATCAGGATCTGGAAAGGATAGCCGGCCATCAGGTTGTAGCGCTCGCCTTTCTTCAGACCCGGCTGTCGGATGAAGGCCAGCCGCCGGCTGTCCGGCGACCAGACCGGATCCATGTCGCGATCGACCCCCGGAGCGATCCAGCGAATGCGATGGGCGTGGGTGTCGTAAACGCCGACGAAGCTATACGCCCCCCGATTGCTGACAAAAGCGACGTAGCGGCCATCCGGCGACCAGGCAGGCGACTGCGTGCGGCCGCGCGCCCGAAAGAGCGGGCGTGCCCGGGTCGAGTCGGGATGCAGCACGATCCGGTAGAGCGTACCGCGCCGGCTGAACAGCACAAGCCGACCATCCGGCGAGACCACCGGGTTAGCCCCCTCGCCCAGGGACCAGGTCCGACCCGTTGCCAGCTCGACCACCCACACCTCGCGGCGCACGCCGTCTGGCAGGCTTCGCGGATTGGGATATTCGCCGCGCCGGTTGGGGCCGCCGCCCCGCACATACAGGAGCAGGCGACCATCGGGGGTAAAGGTCAGGTTGCCGAGTACCTGCCCGTCGTCTTCTGTGTAGTGGGTTACCGGCACGGGGCGAAAGTCCGGGGCGTCGGCCATCCAGATGTTCCGCACGCCTTCCTGGTTGACGATCCAGGCAACGCGTGAAGTCTCCGGCGCGAAGACGGCAGTCTCCACATAGGGTGCGCTCAGCACATCTTCAAGGGAAAAGGGCTGCGCCTGCAGCGTCAGTGCCGAAAGCGACAGCAGGGCACCGAGCAACGCGTACCGCATGGCCGATAGCATTCTGATGATCGACAGGAACCGATTCCAGAGCAATACTACAGGAAACGGCTCCGAAAAACAAGCCGTTCAGATGCGCCGTAGCACGGCCGCAAAGAAGCCGTCGGTCCCGTGCGTGGCCGGTTCGACGCGAAGAAAAGCATCGTGCTGATCGGGAAGTACAATGCCCTGCCGTGCCAGCACGTCGGCGGCTGGCATCAGCACAAACTCCGGATGGTGCTCCAGAAAACGCTGGATCTGCCGTTCGTTTTCGGCCGGTAGCAGCGAGCAGGTGGCGTAAACGAGCCGGCCGCCCGGCCGCACCAGGGGAGCGTAGGCGTCGAGAATCTGCCGCTGCTGCTCCGCAAGCGCAGCGACCCGCTCCAGGGTTATTTTCCAGGCTGCGTCCGGGTTGCGTCGGAGGACGCCAGTGCCGCTGCAGGGCGCATCCACGAGCACGACGTCGGCCTTGCCCCGCAGGCGGCGCACGATAGACGCGCGGTTGTGCGGCAGCACATGCAGGCGAATGTTGTGGACATCGGCCCGACGTGCACGCGGACGTAGCTCCTGCAGCCGCCTTTCGTGAATGTCGAAGGCGTACAGGCGCCCTTTGCCCTGCATGAGCGCGGCCAGGTGGAGCGTCTTGCCTCCACCTCCGGCGCAGCCGTCCACCACGACCTGGCCCGGCTGCGCCTCGGTCAGCAGGCTGATGAGCTGACTCCCTTCGTCCTGCACTTCGAAGAGCCCTTCTTGAAACGCACGCGTGCGGAAGATGAACGCTTTTTCTTCAAGGATCAGGCCTACCGGACTGTAAGGTGTCGGATGGCTTGGAAAGCCTTCGTCCAGAAGTCGCCGTCGGACCGTCTCGCGGTCGGCCTTAAGTGTGTTGACCCGGATGGTCAGCGGTGCCGGTGTTTTCAGGGCGGCACAGCGAGCCTCGACCACCTCGCGGGGAAGCGTCTCCAGCCAGGCAGCCACCAGCCAGTCGGGCAGGCTGTACAGTATGCCCAGCGCGGCAACGGGATCGTCCGGCACGGACGGCTTCTGGAATCGCCGGGTGGCGGCTTCGAGCGTAGCGCGTTCGGAAGGGGATGTGGGCAGATCCAGCGTGGCTTTGCCAAAGCCGAACACGTTCAGATAAAGCAGAGTCAAAAAACGCAGATCGTCGGCACGGCGCCGGGCGGCGTAGGCCAGGCGCCTGTAGTGCCGCAGCATGCCATAAACGGTCTCAGCAACAAAGGCCCGGTCTCGCTTGCCCATCTTACGATGCTTCCGGAAAAACTGCTGCAGAACGGTGTCGGCCGGAAGCGATGCGCGAAAAATCTCCTGCAATGCGGTCGTTACCGCCTCGATCCACACCGGATAGACGCGGAGCGTGTGCGTTACTGTGGACATCGGGATATCTTACCGGCGTTTGAAAGCCTGTTTGCTGTAACGTTGGCCGCGCAAAAACGTCTCACCGACTGTCAGACAGCTTTGCAAAGAGACGATGGAAGAAACGCTGATTACGCGGGCACAGGCCGTCCTGGAGCAGAACTGGACGGGGCGCTTCACCCGGCCGGCGCCTCGGCTTTACCCCCATCAGTGGTCCTGGGATGCAGCTTTTATTGCCATAGGCTATGCGCACCGCCTGCAGGCACGCGCCGAGCAGGAACTGCGCACTTTGTTTACCGGTCAGTGGCGTAATGGCCTGCTGCCCCATATTGTGTATCACGAACCGAGCGCTACGTATTTCCCCGGTCCGGAGATCTGGGACGTTCGTCGCCATCCGGCTGCACCTTCAGCCGTGGCTACCTCTGGTATCGTGCAGCCGCCTAACCATGCCATTGCGGCGTGGCATATCTACCGGCATGCGCAGGATCGGGAGCAAGCCAGGAAGTTTCTGCAGGAGCTGTACCCGCGTCTGCGGGCCTGG
>JALSJJ010000101.1 GCA_026989375.1 Rhodothermus sp. | reverse complement strand
GCGCTGCGCAATGATTCGATCCGGCAGCAATGGCTTAAAGAGGCGGCGCCATGGAGGGTGCACTTCGACAACGGTCTCAGGAGCAAGAGTCGATCGCTGCGTATCAGACTGCAAGTAATGGAATGTGTCAGACGATATGGTGATTTGAATTGAGTTATGGTTTCTTTCAAAACATATAAGATTGTTAACGTTTTATTTCATGTAGCATATATAGCAATATTTAATTTTATTTTCGATTATGCTTATCGTCAATTCGAGTGGTTTTATAGTATGATAATTGCTTATGAAATTATCACAATGAATAAATCTTTTTATCATAGTAGTAGAGCTAAAATTGGATTTTTTATTGCGTTGGGAGTTGTTTTGGTTACATACGTAGCTGGATATGCATTATCTAACTCATACTTTACCTCTTTTCCCTGGTATTATCGGTTACTCTGGTTTGTGGGGACGTTTACGCTGCTGTTGCTGCCCGTTAAATCCGAGGCGACGGCAAAAGAAACAGAAACGCCCGTTGAAAGAGGGACCGAATGGATTCAGTTCCATTCCGGTTTGCTACGTTTGAATCTTCTGTTAACAGGGCTGTTACTGGCGGCTTTAAGCGCACTGTTGCTCTTTGCCAGAGAGCGAATCTTTCTGCTTTTACCGGTCGGAGTAGGATTGCTCTTCCAACTGGGCGTACTTATGCTGCTTCGTCGGTTACAGCAGCGAGCGCTTACAAGGCGGCAGTTATTTCAACGGGTGGGGTTGTTAGAAGGCATTGTCAGTGTGCTGTTTCTGATCGGGTTCTTTTTCGCAATGCGTTCGACTTCGGCCTATGACCGGCCTCCTCTGTTAGAATTACGAAGCCTTGATTTTATTCTGAGTTTCGTGCTTTTTATGCTGTTGGTGCCGGGCCCGGGTGCGGGCATATTGATCTACATATTGAGCCGGTCTCAGAAATCATCGATTTCGTCGCGTTGAGTGCGCATGCATGCCGCCTGAGAAACATCGGGTGCTCCGAGCCACTGGCAAAAAGGCCGGCATTGTCGTACCTTTCCTTCCGGCTTCGTCTGTCTGAACGTGTAAAAAACGCGCGGTTTGAAAGGCGGTACGGAGCTTGCAACAACGCGGGGCGGATTGAACCGGCATCGACCATGCGGGCGGCATTGTTACTGTTGCTGATCGGGTGCCTCTGGGGTAGCGCCTGGGCCCATGCGCTGCCGCAGGTAACGCGCGTCTCATTTGCGCCCCGTGCGGATCAGAGCGGCTACGTGATTCGAATTCACACGACCGATCACGTGGGAGCCTACCAGGAACCGGAGTGGCTGGACGCTCATCGCCTGCAGCTTGTGCTGTATTACACCGAGCCGGCACCCGATCTGCAGCACGATCCGCCGCAGGGACCGATCCAGGCCTACACGATTGAGCCCCGCAACGGCCATCTAATCTTTCAGTTCGAGCTGGACGAACACGTCACGGCCGAGGCGGCGGCCTATCGGGATCGTTTTTCGACCGACATTCTCATCGGGCTGACCATCGTTCGGCGCGATCCGCCGGTAGCCGAAGCGGAATCTCTGCCGCAGCCGGCTGCGACGGAGTCGGTGCCGGCGCGGACGGTGGCGCTGGGGAGCGAAACTCCCACGACGCCCCGGGTGGCCGATCGCTGGCACCTGGACACGGTCGTGATTGACCCGGGACATGGAGGGAAGGATCCGGGCGCGGTGGCCAACGGCGTGCGGGAAAAAGACGTGACGCTGGCCGTGGCGCTGAAGCTGGGGGAATACCTGGAGCGGTTGCTGGGGGTGCGGGTCGTCTACACCCGTAAAGATGACCGCTTTGTGGGATTGCGCGAGCGAGGACGCATTGCCAATGAAGCCGGCGGTAAGCTATTCATCTCGCTGCACTGCAACGCCCTGCCGGGTAACCGCCGGGTGCACGGTGCCGAGACGTATTTCTTGGGCTTGCATAAGACCGAGGCGGCCCGCCGCGTGATGGAACGGGAAAACAGTGTAGTCCGACTGGAAGATGACCCGTCGCAGTACGATCAGTTCACAGAACAGGAGCTGATCCTGATGACGCTGGCGCAGAGTGCCTATCTGCGCAAAAGCGAAAAGCTGGCCATGCTCGTACAAGAGCAGTTTGCCGAGCGGGTAGGACGTGTGAATCGAGGGGTAAAACAGGCCGGCTTTTATGTGTTGTGGAGCGCCTCCATGCCGGCTATCCTGGTAGAGCTGGGTTTTCTGACCAACCCGAAAGAGGCGGCTTTTCTCAAGAGCAAGCAAGGTCAGGCCTATATGGCCAGTGCGATTTTCCGGGCCGTCCGCACCTTCAAGGAACACTATGAGCGGGAGCTGGCGTTCCCTGCCGCGCGTTGAAATGCTCCCCAACCCTGAAACAAAGGGAGATACCCATGATCGACACGGCGCTGGAGACGCTCAAGCAGGCCATTCGTACCGTTCCGGACTTTCCTGAACCTGGCATTCAGTTTAAAGACATAACCCCTGTGCTGGGGCATCCGGATCTGCTTCGATTGGCGATTGAAGCCCTATTGGCCCCCTTCCAAGAGCAAAAAATTACGAAGGTCGTCGCGATCGAATCGCGCGGGTTCATCCTGGGCGGTATGCTGGCGCATCATCTGGACGCTGGCTTTGTGCCGGTGCGTAAGAAAGGAAAATTGCCCTATCAGACCATTACTGAAAGCTATCAGCTGGAATATGGCACCGATACGATTGAAATGCATATCGACGCTATTGCACCGGGGGATCGTGTGTTAATTCATGACGATGTGATTGCCACAGGGGGGACAGCGGCGGCTACGATTCGTCTGGTTGAGCGAGCAGGCGGTGAAGTGGTGGGCTGTGCCTTTCTGATTGAGCTGGCTACGCTGGAAGGACGCAAACGATTGCCGGCGCATGTGCCGGTACATGCGGTACTTCGACTTTGAAAAGCCATGAAACGAAACGGGAGATGGATCGGAATAGCCCTGCTGCTACTGGCAGGGTGTGAATCGGTTACCAGTGAACGGCTGACGCTGCCCGACATTGAGGTGACGTTTCGTTTTGAGGTGAACGGAAACGCCCTCACCGATGGCCAAGCCCATACGGTCACGGCGACCAATACGGTTGATCTGAC
>JALSJJ010000100.1 GCA_026989375.1 Rhodothermus sp. | reverse complement strand
AGCTTTGAGATAAAATTTTAGGATAAAAGCGCGTGCGAGCTGGGGGCTCTGCAAGTGTAACATGTGAAGCGTATCGTTGTGTTGAGGCGGTTATTTAGATGACAGATGCTCCTGGCATTGCACCATCCTTTAAGGTGAGGGGGACAGACGGTAACACAATTTTCATAGACGAACACGGCTTCTACTGTCGCGATTTTCGAGTACTTTAAAGGAAAAATAAATTATTTAGAGTAACCATCCGATTTGCAGGATATGGCCTCGGTCGTCATTGTAGGAGGCGGAGCCATTGGTTTGGCATCCGCCTTTTTTCTTCAGCGCGGTGGCGATTTTTCGATAACCGTGATTGATCAGGGGGCGATTGGCGATGGCTGTTCGTATGGGAATGCCGGCTTTCTGAGTCCGAGCCATGTGGTGCCGCTGGCGGCGCCAGGCGTGGTCAGCAAGGGATTACGGTGGTTGCTGGATCCGGAAAGTCCTTTTTATATCCGGCCCCGCTGGGATCCGGAGCTTTTCCGCTGGCTCTGGCGCTTTCGTCAGGCGGCCACCAGTACGCATGTGGTTCGCAGCGCGCCGGTGTTGCAGGCGTTGTTGGAGCGCAGTCGTGAGCTGACGGTTCAGCTTCAGGAGGTGGTCGGTGATTTTGAGTTGCGTCGGGAGGGGCTTCTTATGCCTTTTCAAAGTAAAGAAGGGCGGCAGGAGTGTGAGGCGCTGGCCCGGGAAGCCGTGCGGCTGGGTATAGCACATGCATGGATTGCGGCAGAACAGCTGGCAGAGCTGGCTGGGACCGAAGTGCGGGCACAGGGCGGACTATTTTTTCCGGGGGATGCGCACCTGCGGCCCGATCGGTTCACGGCAGCATTGCATCGCTATCTGGAACAGCAGGGGGTCCGCTTCTTGCCAAACACGCCGGTAAGGGGACTGGTACGTCGAGGGTTTCAGGTGGCGGGCGTGCAGGTGGCTGAGGGAACGCTGGAGGCTGACCTGGTAGTGGTGGCGGCTGGCGCGTGGTCGGCCGAGCTGGTGCGGGCTGTCGGCTATCGGTTGCCTCTGCAGCCGGCCAAAGGCTATAGCCTGACGTTCACACCGCCGGAGGGCATGCCTCGGCGTCCGCTATTGCTGACGGAGACCAAAGTGGCGGTAACGCCCTTTCGAGAGGCATTTCGGTTGGCCGGAACCCTGGAACTGGCGGGACTGGAGCTGTCGCTGAATTGGCGGCGGGTGCAGGCGATCTATCGGGCGGCCGGTCGGTATCTGCCAACGCTTCGGTTGCCCGCGATGGAGCAGGCCGAAATCTGGGCGGGCTTGCGTCCCTGCACGCCGGATGGCCTGCCGGTGGTCGATCGGGTACCCGGTACCGACAACCTCTGGCTGGCCACCGGTCACGCTATGCTGGGCATTTCGCTGGCGGCTGTGACCGGCGAACTGGTGGCCGCGTTGATCAGTGGAGCTGCGCCGCCCATCGCCCCAACCCCGCTACGAGCCGACCGATGGTGATAAGGACCATTTTTATTTAAGCCGGATGCCCGGGGCGCCGATTTAATCTATTCCGGGAAAGGACGCCTATCGTGGCATAGCTCATGTCTGACGTGCAACCGGAGGCAGAAAACGTCGGATTTCGGTTCGACGTACCGGGCTGTTATCGCACGCCAGCTTTTCAAAAGCTACTGGACCGGCAGCCGGAAGTGTTGTGGCTGTACGCCCGACATGTGGAAGCTCAGATCCACTCAGTTGCTTACACGCGGCGCGTGCGTCAGGTTATACCGCGACTGACCCGATGGTTGCAGGCAGAGCTGGTTGCCGATGGACGACCGGGACGTTGCGTACAGGCCAGTACGTTGTTGAGCCGGTTGCTTGAAGAGCTGGGTATCTGGAGCTACATTGTCGCCGGTGGATGTGTCATTTCCTTCGTACCGGCCGACGTACGTCCTCGTATTTTCTATCTGTTCGACCTGAAGCCCGTAGAGGTGCCACACGCCTGGGTTGTAGCGCCGCCTTTCGCTGTGATTGATCTGACGCTTCGCCAGCAGCGCTATGTGGGTCCTGTGAATCAGCGTATTCCTGCAAGGGTGCTAAGTTGCCGGGCTCCCCGGATAGGGGTGGATCCAGAAGATGTTTGCACGCCGGCTCTGCTGCGGGGACTACAGTTACGGGGATGGTCTCGCCAAGAACTACTGCGGCGGGCTTTCCCACAGTTCTGGCACTTTCTCCAGCAGTTTCCTGCGCGGTGCGTAGCGATTCCAGGAGTCCGCATCAAATACATTCCGGCGCGTCTGCTACTGCCACCCGGACATAAGGCCTGGGAGACCCTGCCGCTGATCAATGGTAAGTCGTTTCATCAGTTTAAGGTGCAGATGGCCGCGGTATTGTCCGGTGTCGAGGCAGCTTAAACGGCGAGCTGAGCGAGCAACTGTTCGATAGCCATCTGCCAGCCCTGCGGGCCGGGCGCCGGAATCGGCACCAGACCGGGAACATTGACCGACTCCCAGCTACCATCCGGCCGTTGCACCAGGAAAGGTCGATCGACGGCCCGGAGCATCGGTACATCATTGGGACTATCACCCAGCCCGATGGTGAGAATGGCTCCGTATTGCTGGCGATATAGCTCGGCCAGCTTCCGGACGGCCCGTCCTTTGTCGGTGCCGAGTCCTACAACCGTGTAGAAGCGGCCGCCAGCAAAGCACACCAGGCTATGTGTGGCCAGCGCTGCATTGAAGCGTTGCCAATCAGTCGGATCAAAATCCACCACGATCGTTTCGCTGTATTCCCGAGTCATGGCCCAACGGGCCGCTTCAGGCGGCAGACCGGTCAGCCTGGCGACCTCTTCGACCGTCATTTCGTGGTAGCCTCGGAAGGACAGGCCTGTCTCCTTACGAATTGTTCGAAGAGCCCGGCGTATTTCGGTAGCGGAACGCCCCAGGACGATCACCTCCAGCCCGTGAGCAGCGGGACGTGCTTTGTAGGGAATGGTAAAGTAACGCCGGGGAAGAAAGATGGCCGCACCGTTTTCTACGATGAATGGATCGCGAATGCCCAGTTGCCGTCGATAGGCCAGCTGTTCGGCTCGCGTCTTGGAAGAGCAAAATACGATCGGAATACCGTGCTCCAACAGGCGAGCTACAGCTTCACGGGCTGGACCGGGGTCATATGTGTGCAGGTCGAGCAGCGTCCCGTCCAAGTCCGTAAAAACAACGGGTAGCGGCGTGGGGAGCCGGTTCATGCCGGGGTTGCGACTGTTTCAGATCCGTCACCTTCAGAGGAGGTAATCGTTGGTCGAGGCAGCCGGCGACGATAGCCCCGCGCCTGGGCGATTGTCTCCAGTTGTTCTGCATAAGGGGCTCGCATCAGGGTATCGCGGAAAGCTTCCAGGTCCACATTCAGCAGAACCGGATAGATGCGCGGCGGAGCCGGCTCTTCTCCTTTGGCCAGAATGCCCCGTCGATACAGCTCACGTAACACCTCACGCTTAATGGGTTCGGGACAGATTTTCGAGTGATAAATCACCTGAAGCGATGAGAGAATCATATCATCAATGTGCTCGTCGCCTTTGGATTCGTGCAGATGAGGATTGCGCGATTCGATCTGAAAGATGTTGACCTGATGCTGCATAACTTCTGGATGGGCGCTTTCGATCACGCCGCCGTACTTCTCCAGCAAGTCGATGTAGTGGTAGGGTTCAATGGCGTAGCCGGTTGCATAGTCCAGAAGCATCGCCAGCTCCATGGTCATGGCATGTTCGCCGGCGTTGCCGGTGCGGATTACTTCGGTTTCAAAACCGGTGTAGTAGCTGATGAGCTGATTCAGGAAACGATTCGTAACCACCGAGGTGCGACCGTATTTGGCAAAGAATAATTGTGACTGGACGACCTTGGGCTTGCTGTGCCAAGCAATGCGAACCATCGTGTAGGGTGATTTGCTCAGCGCAAAGCCGGCTGCATATTCGTGCACGTACTCGTAAACGGCGCCGGGAAAGTAGTTGTCCGCGTCGATGAAGCCAATGTAGCGTTTGCCCAGGATGCGGGCCAGCAAGGTGGCTACAATCATGCCTTCAGCCTTGCCATTGGCCACCAGGTCGTTTTCGTCCAGGATATACGGGTAGCCAGCTTCGGCCAGGGCACGGGCAATGAAAGGGTCTTTCTGATGGACCAGAAGTAGCTGTTTCCGAGTAAAGCGCGACCAGGTTTCGATCGCATCCTGTTCCATTCTGAAACGATCGACTGGCGCGCGGCGGCTGTTCGAAACAATGATGACCGTGCACTGGTGGGGAATACCGAATAGCACCCCTTCCAGCAGTTTGAGACGCTCATCCCGAATAGGGACGACAATGGCCATGTCGCGTTCGATTTCATAGAGCGTCTCGTAAGGGAGATTCTGGATCACGCTGTTTTCGGCGGCCGGGGCATCCTGGCGCAGGCCTGAGTCCAGCTCATAGACTTTCTGAACGCCATAGATGTGATTGGCTCCAAATCGTTCAGCTTCACGGGGTATTTCAATGCGCATGGTTTTTTCTTTCGTTTAGGTGAGCGCGATCCCTTGCGGTCATTCCAGCGGGCTAAGCCTCTCCAAAAAAAGAACGGTGCAGCCTACCGTTGAAGTTCCTGGCCGTCGTTGCGCCAGAGGAGCGTAGCGCCCTGCGCCAGAGCTTCCCTCTCGATCGAACCAATTGCTGTGTTGTTTTTGCGCCATGTTAAGCTTTAATGAATGTATCCGATAATATATGCTGAAAGCTACTGGAATTCAGTCGTAAGACGGCCTATATATGGGTTCAAGCGCAGGCTTGCGTGAGCAGGCGCGTCAGGTTTTAGAAGGCAATTGGGCAGGACGCTTTACGAAACCAGCACCGCGTCTGTATCCGCATCAGTGGTCCTGGGATGCAGCTTTCATTGCGCTGGGGTGGGTACATGAGGATCAGGGGCGGGCGCAGCAGGAGTTGCTGCATCTGTTTCGGGCGCAATGGCGCAATGGGCTGCTGCCACATATAGTGTTCGACCAGCGGCGTCGTGAATATTTCCCGGGACCGGGGATCTGGGAAACGCATCGATGTCCGGCGGCGCCGTCGCGCAGGGCAACATCTGGCATTGTGCAGCCGCCGTTGCATGCAACGACCGCCTGGGCGATCTACCAGCAGGCAAAGGACAGGGGAAGCGCACGGATATTTCTGGAGAAGCTGTTTCCCAAGCTGGTAGCCTGGCATGACTACCTTTTTCGGGAGCGCGATCCCCGGCAAGAAGGGCTGGTATACATCCGGCATCCCTGGGAGTCGGGCATGGATAATGCGCCGCTCTGGGACGGCATTGTGCAGCGGATGCATCTCAACCCGAGCGATCGGCCACGCTATCGCCGTATTGACACCACGCTGGTAGCCGAAGCCGATCGTCCGAGCGGGGCTGAGTATGATCGCTACCTGTACCTGGTGCGCTTGTTTGCCGAGGCGGGCTACGACGAGGCGCGCATCCGACAAACGTGTCCGTTCCTGGTACAGGACGTGCTTTTCAATACCCTGCTCTGCCGAGCAGAGCAGGATCTGGCAGAAATCGCATCGGTGCTGGGTGAAAATCCGGAACCGTTCCGTCGGCGAGCACAGCAGGTAGCAGAGGCCGTCAACCAGCGTTTCTGGGATGAGCAACGGGCCCTGTACTTTGACTATGACCTGGTGTTGGACCGTCCGATCTGGGTACGCATGGCATCCTGCTTTACGCCACTGTTTGCGGGTATTCCCGATGGACTTCAGGCAGCCCGTCTGGTCAGCCATCTGGAAGCCTCTGGCTTTTTCAACTGGGACGGCTCCCGGTATTCCGTGCCGAGTTACGATCCCAACGGGTTGGGCTTTTCGCCTGTACAATACTGGCGCGGGCCGGTCTGGATTAACATCAACTGGCTACTTATCGAGGGACTGGCCCGTTACGGATATGTTGAGCATGCTGCGCACCTCTGCCGTACCGTCCGGTTGCTCGTCGAACGTCATGGCTTCTATGAGTATTACCATCCCTATACGGGAGAAGGACATGGGTCGGAGCGGTTCTCTTGGAGTGCCGCGCTGACGTTGGATCTGCTGGTGCGTCGGTCTGAATGGATGCAGTGGGGCGTGCGTTCGACAAAGCGACGGGCGGTGGCCTGAACGGAAACGCCGCCAGGCTGTTAAAGGCAAAGGGATTGCCAACGTCGCGGACAAAAGACAGCCATGGCGGAGATACGCTTTGTCAAAGTTCATGATTACCTCTGGGAAATTCCTAAAACGGGCGGCATGCGGGTGCCGGCGCGCCTCTATGCCAGTGAAAAAATTCTGCGTGAACTGAAGGAAGACCAGGCACCTCAGCAGGCCGTCAACGTGGCCCATCTGCCTGGCATCGTCAAGTATTCGCTGGCCATGCCCGACATTCACTGGGGCTATGGCTTTCCTATTGGCGGCGTGGCGGCCTTTGATCTGGACGAAGGCGTCATTTCGCCTGGCGGGGTCGGCTACGACATTAACTGCGGCGTGCGCTTGCTGGCCAGCCGGTTGACCTATGAGGAGGTGGCGCCGCATCTGGAGCGGCTTGTCGAGAAGCTTTTCCAGCGTGTGCCTACCGGAGTGGGGGCCTCAGGAGCTCTCAAGGTGTCGAAGCAGGAGTTGCGTCGTGTGGCCGTCGAAGGCGCCCACTGGGCCGTACGCCAGGGTTTTGGATCGGAAACCGATCTGGAATTTATTGAGGAAAACGGCCGTATTGAAGACGCCGATCCGGCGGCTGTTTCGGAGCGTGCTTATGAACGCGGGCGCGATCAGCTTGGCACACTGGGTTCGGGCAACCACTTTCTGGAAGTGGGTTACGTGGCACAGGTCTTTGACGATGAGGCGGCGCAAGTTATGGGCCTGTTTCCGGGCCAGGTGACCGTGATCATTCATACCGGCTCACGGGGTTTTGGCTATCAGATTTGCGACGATTACCTGGCTGTCATGGACCGGGCGCTGACTAAGTACCATATTCGATTGCCGGATCGCCAGCTGGCCTGCGCACCGCTGCGTTCGCCCGAGGGGCAGCAGTACCTGGCGGCCATGCGTTGCGGGATCAACTTTGCCTTTGCCAATCGCCAGATTATCGCACACAACACCCGCAGGGCGTTTGCCGAAGCGCTGGGGAGGCGGGAGGAGGACATCGGGCTGCGGACTGTCTACGAGGTGGCGCATAACATCGCCAAGATTGAGGAGCATACGATTGGCGGTGAGCGACGGCGCGTGTGCGTCCATCGCAAAGGGGCAACCCGGGCTTTTCCGCCGGGCCACCCCCAGCTTCCGGCGGCCTATCGAAGCATCGGCCAACCCGTGCTGATTCCGGGCGACATGGGACGCTACTCTTACGTTTTGGTTGGTACGGAGCAGGCCATGGAGGAGACGTTTGGCAGCACGTGCCATGGGGCCGGTCGTCAGCTCAGCCGGACCAAAGCCAAGAAGGTTGCCAGCGGTCGTCGTGTAGCTGACGAGTTGCGTGCGCAAGGCATTATTGTGCGGGGAGCCAGCATCCGTACAATCAACGAAGAAATCCCTGAAGCCTATAAGGATGTCGCCGAAGTGGTTGAAGTATGCCATCGGGCGGGTATCTCCCGCAAGGTAGTGCAGCTCCGACCGATCGGGTGCATTAAGGGCTGAGCAGGGGGCTGGGTCAATCAGCGGTCAGAAGGGGGCGTCGGGAAAGCGCTCTAAACTGGGGGAAGGTGGGGTTTGCCTCCGCCTCCCAACAAACGGGCGGGTATGCTTCAGCGAAAGCAGGCCTTCATAGAGAAGCATAAAAATACTGAAAGGGGATCCTCCTTACAGGACCCCCTTTCGCGTGCTCCCTCATCCCGGCTTCCGGCGCGGGACGGGTCGATCACCCCCCTGCCCTGTAGCTCTAACAAAGAACGTGCCGTGAAAGCAAAAGTGAAATCTGAGCCTGCTTGCTGCGCACGCTGGATACACGTCGTTGCAGCGGATGCACGGTTCAGAAGCGCCATTGTAGCTTCAGGCCCGGGGTCGTTGCCACAACGTAAGGGCGTACGATCGGCGCTTCGGTAGCGACAGGTTGCAGCAGGGCATCCAGATAGCTATAAGCCCATACGGCTGTCAGTCCTATGAGCAAGCCATTGCGGGCTTTAAACCAGCGATTCGCGGTGCGGTAGCGCGCTTCGATGCGGGTGGGGTCGGTCTCGCGACGGTAGCGATCGTAGGCGCGCTTATATTGCAGGTGGGTGGCAAGACTGCCCCCGAGTAGCAGGCTCCAGCTTCCGGTCAGAATCCATCCTTTCCGGTGTTGACCTTTGTAGCGTTGGCCCCAGCCCGGCAGCAGCAGGGAGCGCAGGGCCGCATGCGGGCGTGGGTCCGGGCGCAACACATACCGAATGGTCGTCTCTGCGGTCGTTCGAGGCGAGAGGCGCTGCATTTCCTGACGAATTTGCTCAAAGAAATCACGCACCTTGGGCGAGGCCAGCACTGGATCGAGCTGAAGCTCAGGATTCAGTGAAAGGGCTGCTTCGAAATGACGACGGGCTTCGGTAGGCTCGTTGCGCGACATAGCCACTAAGGCCAGTACCGTATGCAGCGCCACCAACTGGTCCGGAGTAAAGCGGGTATAGTCGGCCAGGGCGTGCCGGGCCAGACTGTCGGCCCGGTCATATTCCAGCGTCTGGTAAGCCTGCCAGACGGTCTGAAGCAATTGTTCGGGCGTATAGGTGGGCTGTGCCTCTGCGGCAATGCTGAGGAGCATGCTCCCGTAGATCAACAGGTAGCGGCGTGCGGCCCGGTGCATACGTTCAGCGCGTCCGAATCAGCAGACGTTGGTATTGGTAGGGTCCCTGCGTGAGGCGTACCAGGTAAACGCCGGCAGGCACGGGATGTCCCGAAGCATCGGTACCGGTCCACGTAAGCGTATGGCGGCCGGGCGGTAGTGGGCGGTTGAGCAGTCGAGCGACCGGGCGTCCCAGTAGATCGTAAATAACGAGCTGTACAGATGCATGGGGTAGCCGACTGCTGACGCTGAAAGTGAAGGTAACCTGGGTGCGGAACGGATGCGGTGAAGGAGCGGCCAGTTCAAAATCGGCCGGTAGTTGCGGTACTTCGTTGGGCGTTAGGATAGAAGCAGGAGCTGCTTCAGCAGCATCTAACAGCTCACCTTCGGGCTGATCCAGACCGCCGAATACAAACAGGGTATCCCGAACGGCAGCGGCTACAAAGCTAAAGCGAGCTCGTAGCAGGGCCGGCAGTTCTCGGAAGGTTACGTTATCGGCGGTTATTCGAAGGGCGGAGACATTTGCCAGCGAGGTGCCCCGGGCACCACCGAGTCCGCCAAGTAGAATGATCTGTTCTCGATAGGTCAGTGCGGCACCTGCCCACCATTCCTGCGGTAGCGCAAACTTCAAGGATCCTACTTCGTTAGCCTCCGGCTGGAAACGCTGGATGAGGGTTACGGGGATATTGCGGCTGAGACCGCCAATAATATAAATATTCTGCTCAAGGACAGCGGCTGCGGCCAGCGCGACGGCCTGGGGTAAACGGGCTACGGTTTTCCACGTGTTGCGCCGTGGATCATAGGCCTCGATGGTATTCAGAGGAATCGGCTGAGGGTTAAGCCGATCGGCCATCTCCACCTCACGCGAAAAGCCGCCAATTGCATAGATGCGCTCTTTGAAAACAACTGCTGCCAGTCCATAGCGCGCTTGTTCAAGCGAAGCAATGCTTTTCCATCCACCTTCGGGAAAGAAAACCAGGACGTCGTCGGTTTCTTCAGCCTCTTCCAGGGTTTCGCCCTCAAGTCCGCCGATCAGATAAATACGGTCTTCCAACACAACGGCGGCTGCATAGGCACGGGGCTCGTCCAGCGGGGGCAGCTCGCGGATCCAGACGCGGCGGACCGGATCGTAGGCTTCGACCGTGTTCAGAAGGGAATCGCCTTCCCCAATGCCTCCAATCACATAGAGGAGGCCTTTCAGGGGAGCGATGGCTGCGGCATAGCGAGGAGTGGGCATTGGGGGCAATTCGTGCCACACCTGTGCCTGTGCGGATAGCACGAGGCCCAGCCATAGCCATCCCCATAACTTCAGCACACGCCACATACGCACGGATGTTGCGCAGCATCTGCAGTAGTGCTGCGCATACTTTGCACAAAATCGGTAACACATGGCAGAAACTGCTTGCATCAATCCTGGCCTGACAATTAGCGTTCCGGTTGCGGGCGGCGGCGCAGTAAGTCTACGCGTAGCGTTTCAGCCGTGTGCGCTTGAAGCTGCAGCAGGGTGTCGAAGGTGCCCAGTTCTGGATGGACCAGTTGTAGCCGGTGTGTGCCGGGCTCCAGAATGAATGGCTGTTCCTGTGGAGGGATGACGTCGTAGTAGCGATTGTCGATATACACATGCGCCCAGGGATGCACTTCGAGCCACAAGCGGGCCACCTGAAGCCAGAGCGAAATGGCTACTAGTGTGTCCTGACCGGGCTGCAGCTTCAATACGAGCCGATAAGGAGGAAATTCGGGATTGTGCAAATGCAGCGTGTAGCTTCCGGCGGGCAGCGTCAGCGGCGTGTCCAGGGGAGTAGCGCCCAGAGAGTCAATGCCGTCCGGTCGTTCCAGCAGCACGTAGGCCCAGGGCGTAACCTCCAGCCGGAGGCGGGCCGGGTCGGGTTGTGTTTCTTCTGGAACAGTTAGCAGGGAAAGATGGAGAGTATCCGGAGAAGGAAGGGCGGGGGGCATTCCTTCAAGGGGGCGGGGTAGGTTGGCCGTCGGAGGCGAGGGACGAGTAGGACGGACGGTTGTCTCGGGCGATGCTTGAGAGACAACAGGCGAAGCGACCAGCGATTCGGCTGGCGTAGTCGTTCGGGCAGCCGTAGAGGCGGCGGAAGACGGGGACATTGATCTTTGGGGCGTGAACGGCCATGGCCCCACCAACAAGAGCAGGCCGATCAGTGTCAGGGTAGTGATAGCCACAAGTACGAGCTGCCACCGGCGTCGGTGTGCAGATGGCGAAACCGAAGGGGGCGATGTGGGAATGACAGGTTGGGCAGGCGTTCGAGGAAAGGCTTCAGGATTGTCTATATAGGTGGCCAGGTCTTCAGGCGTAGCACGTAGCTCGGGTCGTTGGCGCAATGCCTCCAGGTCCTGCAGCAGCGCGGTGGCGTCGGGGTAGCGTGCTTCGGGACGTTTAGCCAGCAGTCGGGTGCATAGGGCTATCACGTCATCCGGCACAGCCGCCAGATTCCGCAGGCGGGGAATCGGATCGTGATGAAGCAGGGCATCGAAGATTTCGCCGGGCGTTTCACCCAGAAAGGCCGGGGTGCCTGTCAGCATCTCAAAGAGTGTGGCACCCAGAGCGAATAGGTCTGCTGCTGGTCCGGGTGCTTCGCCCAGCACCTGTTCGGGTGCCAGGTAGCCGGGGGTGCCGCGCACTTCTTCACTGCCGCCGCCGGAGAGCAGCGAGGCCATACCGAAATCAGTCAGTTTGACCTGTCCGGCGTAGGAGATCAGAATGTTGGCCGGTTTGAGATCCCGGTGCAGCACGCCTTTTTCGTGGGCCGCTTTCAGTCCGCGGGCCACCTCTGCAGCAACATACAGGGCTAAAGCAGGGGGCAGGGGCCCATAGGTGAGCAGTTCCCGAAGGGAAAGGCCTTCTACAAACTCTGTTGCCAGATAAACGTGTGCATCTTCCCGACCAAAAGCGTAGACGGCTACCACGTTCGGGTGCTGAACGCGGGCCGCCAGCCGGGCCTCCTCTTCGAAACGTTGTACGAAGGTCTCATCTTCGGCCAGCTCCGGACGCAGGATTTTGAGCAGGACGAAACGGTCCAGCGATGCCTGATAGGCTTTGTAAACAGTGGCCGTGGGGCCTGAAGCCAGCTCTGCAAAGGGCTGGAGGTCGCCTATGCGTTCTGGACGTCCCATTCCTTCAGCTTGTAGTGCAGCCAGCGACGCGACACGCCCAGCACGCGGGCCGTCTCCGAAATGTTGCCACCGTGGCGTTTCAGCGTGCGCAGCACGACGCGGCGCTCGACTTCTTTCAGCGGCAGATCAGGCTCGAAGGGATCCTCGGCATCGTGCGGTTCGGGCAGTCGCAGATCCTCTGGCGTGATGAGTTCTCCCCGAGCCAGCACGACGGCCCGCTCAATTGTGTTTTCCAGTTCTCGGACGTTGCCCGGCCAGTGGTAGCGTTCCAGCCGCTCTAATGCCTCCGGTGTAAAGCCCCGGATGTGCGCCCGTTTTTTAACCGCGTATTTGTCCAGAAAGTGGTGGGCCAGTAACAGAATATCGCCGCGCCGGTGGCGCAGGGGAGGCACCGTGATCTGGATCGTGTTAAGGCGATAGTAGAGATCTTCGCGGAAGGAGCCCTGCTGCACCAGCTCGCGCAACGGCTTGTTGGTGGCTGAAATGACCCGGACGTCCACCTTACGTACCTGCGTATCCCCTACGCGACGGATTTCGCCTTCCTGCAGCACGCGCAGCAGGGCCGTCTGCATGCGGGGGCTCAGGTCACCGACTTCATCCAGAAATACCGTACCGCCATCGGCCACCTCGAAAAGACCTTTCTTATCGGATAGCGCGCCGGTGAAAGCGCCTTTTTTGTAGCCAAACAGTTCACTTTCTAAAAGCTCATCGGGTAGTGAGCCACAGAAGACCACTACAAACGGTTTGTTTTTGCGTTCGCTGTTGTAGTGGATGGCACGGGCAATGAGTTCTTTGCCCGTGCCACTTTCTCCTTCAATGAGCACAGTGGCGTCGGTGTCGAGGACGCGGGCCATGGTGTCGAACACTTCGCGCATGGCCGCGCTCTGGCCGACAATTTCGTCGAAACCATGCAGGCGCTGGATTTCGCTCCGCAGCCGCCGGTTTTCTTCGCGCAGCGCCTGGTAGAGCTGGGCGTTTTCAATGGCAATGGCTGCCTGATGGGCAAAAGCTTCCAGGAACGGCAGGTTGTCGCGCGTAAAGCGGCCCCGCTGAGAGAGGCTGTCCAGGTAAATGGCTCCAATCAGGCGCTCCTTGATGCGCAGCGGCACACAGGCGATCGACTGGATGCGCTGCAGGACGATGCTTTCTGCTTTCCCATAGCGTTCATCCTGCTGGGCTTCATAGACCAGCACGGGCTCGCCTCGTCGGAGCACTTCATGCACGACGCTGGTCGAGATGCGTACCAGCGCGCCCAGTTGTTGCTCGGTAAAGTTGCGCTGACTTCGGATAGCAAACCCTTCAGGGTGCTGAGGCGCTTTCAGGAGGATGAAGCCGCGTTCGGCCTCAAGCGCCTCCATGGCGATCTCCAGCACTTTTTCCAGCACGGCCTCCGGATCTCGGAGCGTGTTGATTGTTTGAGCGATTTCTACAAGCGCATCCAGCGAGGTTCGGGAAGTTGGTGGAGCACTCATGGCACCTGAAATCCTGCTTCTTTAGAGCGGCTGCGGTTTCCAAAAGTATCGACCACAGAAATCGTCCAGTAATATACGCCGGAGGCCAGCGGTTGTGGTACACGTATCGAATCGAGCAGGGCCGAGAGGCCGCTCAGGGTCAGTACAGGAATGTCCAGGTCGGCTTCTCGACGCACCAGGTCGATGCGATAGCTGAAGGAAAAAGGAAGTGTGATGGGTTCCCAGCGCAGTACCGGTTGGGTTGTGTCGACGGCGGCCAGGCCTCGCGGGTCCAGGGCAACGGGTACGTCGTCGATAACCCGGACCAGCTGAAAGGCTGGCGTGTAGACGGTGTCTCCGGTGCGGTCGAACGCACCCAGATAAAGTTCGTAGCCCAGCAGGTTGTGGAGTGAACCGCCCGGCAGCTCTTGCTGTAGCAGGGTTTTGAAGAAACGACCGGTGGGCTGCAGGGCTTCCAGCGTGTCGGCAAAGTTCAGGGCAGGGATCTCCAGCCATACGCGCACCACATCGCGCACATCGTCAGGATCGGTGACGGTGGCTTCGACTTCCAGGCGGTACAGATCGGTAGCTGGCCACCAGCGACTGATGTGGATGGTGACGGCTGCGTAGTCGGTAAAACGTGGTAGCGCATTCATGCGTACGATGACGGTTTGCGTCTGGCCAGCCGTGACTGTAACGGTGAGTGTATCCTGTAGAGCCCGGTAGCCTGCGGTCTGGGCTAACAGATGGTAGTCGCCCGGAGGCAGCTCATCAAAAACGAACCGTCCATTCGGATCGGTATAGGCCAGACGTCCTCCTTCCGATGCATTGGAGGCAGGCAGCAAATGCACGGTTACCTCCGCCAGTGGAGGATAGGGCGGATACTGTCGGGTAACCACGCCTTCCAGACGACCCTGGGGCTTATAACGGTCCGATTGTGGATCCAGCGGATTGTCTCGGGGCAAATCACCCAGACATCCGCTCCACAGGAGCAGGCCCGTCAGCGTCAACATCCAGTAACTCCGCACAGACAGCATAGCGGTGTCTTCTCAGGAAGTGCGCCCACCTCTCGCGTCAGGATACGAATTCGGAAACGGCCAGGACAAGAGCCCTCCAGGAGGCTATGAAAAGCCATAGGCCACGGTTGGGGCGCTTCGTCCTGTTGCGGTATGTGCGACTACCCGGATGTGCTTGGTAAAGTTCTCCCATTTCTTTGCAAGTCGTTTCGGTGCGATATTCAACAAGCTGGTCTGCGCAGACATCTGGTTTGTGTAGCGGTGCTTCGGCTTCGACGTCGCTCAAGGGAGCCTTGGCAATGTGCGAGATATTTTACAACCAGCCTGGTGCAACGTCTGCTACAGGCGCAGCGTATGGCATGGCCCATGCAGCAGTAATGGCAAAAGTCAGAAAGTGTTGTATATTTTCCCAAGAAAGAAAGACCTGTCTGGAGGCGCTCTATGAGACGATTTGCCGTGTACCTGGGGCTGGGATTCCTGCTGATAGGATGTAATGGCACAAACAGCCGACCGATTCAGGAAGGCCTGGTGTGCGATCCGGACAACGGAGGCATTACCTTGCCCGAAGGCTTTTGTGCGTTGGTGGTGGCCGATAACATCGGACGTGCCCGCCACCTTGTGGTGCGGGACAACGGCGACATCTACGTGGCCCTGATGCGTCCGAAGGACGGCCATGGCATTGCTGCGCTGCGCGACACGAGCGGCGACGGCCGAGCCGACATTATCGCCTACTTTGGGGACGCCCCCGGTACTGGCATCGACATCTGGGACGGCTATCTTTACTTTGCGCCTGATACGGCTCTGTTGCGCTACCGGCTTGTCGAGGGGGAACTGCTTCCGCAGGAGCCGCCCGAACTGATCGCCGGTGGGTTGCCCGAGCGTCGTCAGCATGCGGCCAAGACGTTTGCCTTTGACGAAGCGGGCTATGTGTACGTAAACATCGGGGCGCCCTCGAACGCCTGTCAGGCGCGCGATCGGCAGCGAGGTGTGCCCGGCATGGATCCCTGTCCGCTGCTGGAGCGATACGGGGGCATCTGGCGTTTCCGGGCCGACGTGCTCGGCCAGCGCCAGGAAGATGGCCTGCGCTACGCCACAGGCATCCGAAATGCGGTGGCCATCGCCTGGAATCCGTTTGCCGATGCGCTTTACGTCGTGCAGCACGGCCGCGACCAGCTCAATACGCTCTGGCCCGAATACTTCGATGCCGAGGACAACGCCAATCTGCCGGCCGAGGAGTTCTTCCGGGTGGACGAAGGGGACGACTTTGGCTGGCCCTATTGTTACTATGATCCTTTTCAGAACAAGAAGGTGCTGGCCCCTGAGTACGGTGGTGATGGTCAGACGGTCGGGCGCTGCGATCAGTTTGAAGATCCCATCGTGGCCTACCCGGCCCATTGGGCGCCTAACGACCTGATCTTCTACGACGGGACGCAGTTTCCCGAGCGCTACCGGGGCGGCGCATTTATCGCCTTTCACGGTTCCTGGAACCGCGCACCCTTACCCCAGGGCGGCTACAATGTGGTCTTTCAGCCTATGAACCCTGACGGCACACCGGCCGGCGACTGGGAAGTGTTTGCCGATGGATTTGCGGGAACGGAGACGATTCGAAGCACTGGGGATGCTCGGCATCGTCCCATGGGACTGGCCGTGGGGCCGGACGGTTCGCTTTACATCAGCGATTCGGTACGCGGCCGCATCTGGCGCGTGATTTATCGGGGACGCTAAGCAGGCTCCTTCGTTTCCAGCACCGACACAGGCAGAGCAGGAAGATGCACACGCACGGTTGTTCCCTGGCCTGGCTGGGAGTCGATCTCTAATTGTCCCTGATGCAGCGTCACAATACGGGCGACCAGACTTAGACCTAAACCGTGCCCTTCAATTCCCGTCGCTGTAGATGGCACCCGGTAGAAGCGTTCGGTGACGTGGGGCAGAGCTTCGCGGGGAATGCCAACACCTGTGTCGCGGACCTCAAAGAGTACGTGCGTGTCGGTCTTTTGTACTACAACCTCGATGCGTCCTCGGGGCGTGTACTTTACAGCATTGTCCAGCACATTGCGAATGAGCTCTTGAAGCAGGGTTTCGATGCCATAGAGTCGGGCTTCTGGGTCCAGCGATGCTGTGAGCGTAACCCCTTGCATGCGGGCACGGGCCGCAAAGAGTACTTGCTCGCGAGCGACCAGTTCGGAGAAGTTCAACGGGGTGAATGGAAAGGAGGCATTGGGTTGATCCAGGCGGCTCAATAGCAGCAGGTGCTGCACCAGCGTGGTCATCTGCTCCGTCTGGTGCAGGATCTGCTGCAGCGTGGCGCGGTAGCTGTCGGCCGACCGTGGACGTCGCAAGGCGAGCTCTGCCTGAGCATGCAGAAGGGCCAGAGGCATTTTCAGTTCATGGGCCGCATTGGATGTGAAGCGTCGAAGTTCATCGAAGGCCTGGTGTAAGCGGCGCAGTAGCTCGTTGAGCGTGGCCGTAAGTTGAGCGGTTTCCTGATCCAGAGGAGGCGTCAGCCGGAGGGGTTCGTGGAGACGTTCAGGAGAGAGGGCTGCCGTAGCCCGGGTTAATTCGTGCAGGGGACGCAGGACGCGTCGGCTGCTGGTAGCCAGTAGTATCAGGATCAATCCTGAAAGCAGCGTCCAGCTCAAAAAGATACCTATAGCCAGTTGGCGATACAAATCCACAAAGCCCGGATCGAGGCGGGCCAGTTGGATGGCTCCGAGATAGCGCCCATCTGCATCTCGCAGGGGAAAAACCATGAAGTAAAGGCGATGCGTGTCGATGTAAAACGTCTGCAAGGGCCGCCAGAAAGGTTCGTGCGCCACGGGCGCATGCAAGAGCACCTCGGGATATCGATCCGAGAGCAATGCAATATTGGCAGACTGGCGAATCAGGCGCCCTTCGGCGTTGAAGACCTGCAGAAAATAAGGGTCCACGTGCCGTTCCAACAGTTGGTGGTGCGGCTCATCCCAGTAGTAGGCGTCGACGACCAGCCGACCCTCTTGCACGATGCGGCTGGCGACCAGCTGCACCTCATTGCGTAGCGGAAGGCGTGCCACCTCATTGATCCAGCCGTAGGCGGCCACCCAGGTGAGCAATCCCAGAAAGGCTAAAGCTGCAATCAGGGTCCCACCACTCTGCACAAGCAGTCGTCGATGAAAGGAGGGATAGCGGGGCGGTGCTTTCATAATGGCTCTTCAGCCGGTTCGTAGCGGTAGCCAATACCCCAGACCGTTGCGATACGGCTCGGGCAGCCTGCCTTCTGAAGCTTGCGTCGTAAATAGCTGATATATACTTCCACCAGGTTTGTACCATGATCGAAGTTATGGCCCCAGATTTCTCGATAAAGCTGCAGACGAGAAAGCGCCTGGCGGGGATGTTGTACCAGATAAGCTAACAGATCGAACTCGCGGGGTGAAAGGGACAGCGGCTGAGTTCCACAGGTAGCCGTACGGGCTTTGAGATCGAGCAGCAATGGCCCATCGCGTAGCAAGTAGCGTGTTGCCTGGCGCTGACTACGGCGTAGCAGGGCATCGATGCGGGCCAGCAGTTCCTCAAAAGCAAACGGCTTGGCGAGGTAGTCGTCAGCGCCAGCCCGCAGCCCCCGCACGCGATCATCGACTCCGTCAAGCGCCGTCAGCATCAAAACAGGCAGGTCGGGCCAGCGCTGACGCACCTGGCGGCAGACTTCTACTCCGTCGATGCCGGGCAGGCGCACGTCCAGCACCAGCAGGGCCGGATTAAGATGCTCCAGGCGCGCCAGCGCTTCCTCGCCGGTGAGCACCCACTCGACCACATAGCCTTCCTCTTCCAGCCCCTGACGTAGCAGGGTTGCCATTGCCACTTCGTCTTCAACCAGCAGAATCGGTCGGGTCATCACATGCGCATCGCCTTTTTGAAGCTTATACGCTACATGTTGGTTTTGGACGTCTCTCGTTCCGCGTTTTTAAGAAAAGACTTAATGCTCTTTAAGCCTTCTCTAAGAACTGAATAGGCTTTTGCTGCGATGATAGAGGCGAACGCTTTCCTCCGAGACGCAGCGGTATCTATGCGCCACATTACGCTGACGTTGTTTATCGTGCTGGGGCTGAGTGCCTGTCGCAGGGCGCCCATCGAAGCGTTGCTGCCTGAAGCGATCGGCGTGCCGCCTTCGTTGCAATCGGTTTCCGATTCGACGGCGTTGCGCATAGTCCATCTGGACTCAATGCAGCAGCGCATGTTGCAGGTGCAGATAGCACCGGTCCGTTACCAGCGGGCTACTTACACGGTGAGCATCCCGGGCGAAGTCTATCCAGCCCCTGGGCTGATGGCTCAGGTAGCCACGCCGATTGACGGCCGGGTGATTCGCCTGTATGTCTATGAGGGTGAACGTGTGCAGCGTGGTCAGGTAGTGCTTGAGCTGGAAAGCCTGTCGTTTGCCCAGTTAGTGTCCGATTTTTTGCAGGCGCAGGCTGAAGAGGCTTATCTGGAACGGCACGTAGCCCGGCTGCGGCAACTGGTAGCTGCCCAGTTGACGCCACAGAGCACGCTCGACCAGACCGAAGCCGATTACCTGCGGGCGCAGGCGCGTCGCCAGGCAGCCGAGGTGCGGCTGCGGGCGCTGGGTATTACGCCCGAAGCAGCGCAGCAACTGGGGCAGCAGGAACGTCCGTTGCTTCCATTGCGGGCACCTATCGATGGCTACATAGACCAACATCAGGTGGAACTGGGGCAGGCGGTCAGCGCGCACCAGACGTTGATGACCGTGGTTGATCCGTCGCGTGTGCATATTCGAGGATTTCTGGCACCTGACGACGCGCTGGGCCTGCGGCCTGGCGACTCCGTCGCGTTGGTGCTTCAGGTGCCAGATTCTCTAACCCTTGAGGCACAGGTTCACACGATCAATCCGGCCCTTGATCCGGAAAACCGGGCGGTGGTGGTCAATATCCTGGCCGATACTCATCAGGGCTGGCCGCGGCCCGGCCAGAATGTTCGGCTGTGGCTTCGGCTACGTACCCCACGGCCGGTCTATGTGGTACCCCTTAGCGCACTGACCTACGATGGTTCGCAGGCCATCGTCTTTGTGCAACGGGCGCCGGACGCCTACGAGGTGCGGCCTGTAACGGTCTGGCGCACCGACGCCGAGCAGGCCCTGTTGGTCGATGGCGTCCGTGAAGGCGAGCCGGTCGTTACCCATCCCGTCTTCAGCCTGAAAGCGCTGATGCGCTATGCTGAATTTGCCGAGGAGTGAGCCATGTTGCATCGTCTGATCGACTTCAGCATTCGACGGCGCTTTGTGGCGCTGAGCCTGGTCGTCCTGATGGCCTTTGGGGGTGTTGTAGCCCTGCAGCGTA
>JALSJJ010000099.1 GCA_026989375.1 Rhodothermus sp. | reverse complement strand
GCACCGCAACCGGTCCATCGTGTTCGAAAAGTAAGGCTTCGTGTACCGCTTCCTGCATGGCGACCAAGTGATCAAGGGATTGCCAGATGAACGATTGTTCAATATACTATATGCATTCCGTGAAAGAAAGTGCTTTGGAGGTCCCTATGGCGTTTGTAACAAGCGGTTCGCTAAAAGGCAAAGTCATCTTTATCACGGGAGCCAGTCGAGGCATTGGTAAGGCCATAGCGCTTCGTGCAGCGCGTGATGGGGCGCGTATTGTGATTGCGGCCAAGACGGTGGAGCCCCATCCGAAGCTGCCGGGCACCATCTACACGGCAGCCGAGGAGATCCGGGCGGCCGGCGGAGAAGCACTGCCGATCCCGGTTGATGTGCGCTTCGAAGATCAGATTCAGCAGGCGGTGGAACAGGCTGTGGCCCACTTTGGAGGGATTGATATTCTGGTCAACAATGCCAGCGCCATTTATCTGGCCGGTACACTTGAGACGCCGATGAAACGTTTTGATCTGATGCATCAGGTGAATGTGCGTGCTACGTTTGCCTGTTCGCAGGCCTGTTTGCCGTATCTGATGCAGGCCGAGAATCCACACATTCTGGTTCTTTCTCCCCCGCTGAACCTGGAGCCGCGCTGGTTTGCCCCTCATCTGGCCTATACCCTTTCAAAGTACGGCATGTCGATGTGCGTGCTGGGAATGGCTGAGGAGTTTCGGGAGGCAGGGGTAGCGGTGAACGCGCTCTGGCCACGCACGACGATTGCAACGGCAGCCGTACGTAACCTGTTGGGCGGCGAAGAGATGGTGCGGCGTTCACGCAAGCCCGAGATCGTGGCCGATGCGGCGCATGTGATCCTGACGCAACCCAGTCGCCAGTGCACGGGACAGTTCTTCATTGATGAAGAAGTGCTTCGACAGGTGGGGGTAACGGACTTCACGCCCTATGCCGTTGATCCATCTGTCGACGAGCTCATGCCCGATCTTTTTGTCTGAATGGTCGATTGTCCCTCCTGGATGGGTTTGCGCCAAAATGAACAAGCGTTTATTTTATGGTGAAGCCTTGTTGAAGCCCTGTTCACCAGATGAAAAAAACGCCATGCGTATTTATCGAAGCCCTTTTCCAGACGTAGAGATTCCGGAGATTTCGCTGCCGGAGATGGTTTTCCAGCGGGTCGATGCGCACCCGGATAAGCCGGCTTTGATTGAAGGGCTTAGTGGGCGCACGCTCACTTACGCCCAGCTTCGGGAGCGGGCGCGGGCCTTTGCGGCCGGACTGGCTGCCCGGGGATTTCGCAAGGGAGATGTGCTGGCCCTCTACAGCCCGAACCTGCCGGAGTATGCGGTGGTCTTTTACGGGGTGGCTATGGCCGGTGGGTTTACCACCACGGTTAACCCACTCTATACCGTTGACGAACTGACGCATCAGTTGGAAGATGCCGGTGCACGATTCCTGGTAACCGTTCCGCCCTTTCTGGAAAATGCACGGGCAGCGGCTGCCCGCACCGGCATTGAAGAAGTGATCGTGATCGGCGAGGCTGAAGGGGCTACTCCCCTGGCGGCATTGCTGCAGCATGGAGCCGAGCCACCGGCGGTGGACATCAATCCGCGAGAGGATCTGGTGGCGCTGCCGTACTCAAGTGGCACCACCGGACGGCCGAAAGGCGTCATGCTCACGCACTACAATATTGTGGCGAACATTGTTCAGACGATGGCTGTCGAGCGCTTTGAGGACGACGAGGTGCTCATCGGAATTCTGCCGTTCTATCACATTTACGGTATGACCGTTATCATGAGCATGGCGCTTTATGCGGGCGCGACGGTAGTAACCATGCCGCGGTTCGATCTGGAGCAATTTCTGACATTGCTCCAGAAGTACCGGGTTACTACGGCCTTTTTGGTGCCACCGATCATTCTGGCGCTGGCCAAGCATCCGGTGGTTGATCAGTACGATCTGTCCAGTCTGCGGTACGTTACCTCCGGGGCGGCACCGCTTCCGGAGCCGGTAGCGCGGCAGTGTGCTGAGCGGTTGAACGTAACGGTGCGCCAGGGCTATGGCATGACCGAGACCAGTCCGGTGACCCACTTCACGCCACGCGATTTCCCGATCAAACTAACGGCAGTAGGGGTGGCGGTACCGAACACGGAGTTCCGGATTGTCGATGTGGCTACGCATGAAGATGTACCGGAAGGCGAAACGGGCGAACTGTGGCTTCGAGGGCCACAGGTCATGAAGGGGTACTGGAAAAATCCGCAGGCTACGCACGACATGCTTGATAAGGAAGGGTGGTTGCATACAGGCGATGTGGCCCGCGTTGACCAGGACGGCTATGTGTACATTGTCGATCGAGTCAAGGAGTTGATCAAATACAAAGGCTATCAGGTGGCCCCGGCCGAGCTGGAAGAAGTCCTGCAGGGGCATCCGGCCGTGGCCGATGTGGCCGTTGTGCCAAGCCCCGATGAGGAGGCTGGTGAGGTCCCCAAGGCGTATGTCGTGCGTAAGCCCGGCATGGAGGTGACCGCCGACGAACTGATCGCCTACGTGGCCGAGCGAGTGGCCCCCTACAAAAAGATCCGGCGGGTAGAATTTGTGGACCAGATACCGAAGACGCTTTCAGGCAAGATTCTTCGGCGCGAACTGGTCCGGCGTGAGCGAGAGGCGGCCGGACAGGCGTAAGAGACGCCGTGGCAAGCCGGTGTGAAAGCCTCACTGTCTTGTGTGAAATATAGGAAGCAAAGCGTGAACACTGTTAACCAACCATGAGACAAACATGAGTCGTATGCTGGCAAAGATTGGACTGCTGGTCGCCTTGATGCTAAGCCCGGGACTGGCGGCTGCGCAGCAGACAGCCACGCTTCAGGGGCGGGTGACCGACGCCGATAGTGGTGATCCCCTACCCGGAGCCAATGTTGTGCTCTATCGAGCCGGTGAGTCGACCGTTTTTCGGGGAGCCGCTACGGATCTTGAGGGACGCTATCGGCTGGAAAATCTACCGGCCGGCACCTATGAAGTAGTGGCCCGCTTTGTGGGTTATGCCGATGCTCGGCACACAGTCACCCTGGCCGCCGGTGCTACCGTGACGGTCGATCTGACGTTGACGCCGGTCGATCTCGGACTGAACCCCGTGGTGGTCACCGCTTCACGTCGGCAGGAGAAAGTACTGGAATCCCCTGCCTCGATTTCGGTGCTGGACGCACGTGAGCTGGAACAGACCGCCACACACGCTACAGTCGCAGCCCTGCGCTACACGCCGGGCGTAGATATTTCACAGTCCAGCCTGAATCGATTCCAGATATCGCTGCGGGGGTTCAACTCGGTCTTTGTGGCCAAAACCTACGCGCTGGTAGACTACCGCCAGGCCACGACTCCCAGTTTGGCCATCAATGCATTTTCCGCGATGCCCATTGCACCAATCGACCTGGCGCGAATTGAGGTCGTCCGTGGACCAAATTCTGCGCTGTACGGAGCAGGCGTAGAACAGGGCGTGATCCACTTCATTACCAAAGATCCCCTGACCTATCCGGGCACTTCCGTGATGCTGGGCGGAGGGGAGCGGTCGATTATGCAGGGTGCCCTGCGTCATGCCGGCATCATCAACGACCGGCTGGGCTACAAAGTTGTAGGCTACTACAGTCAGGGAAGGGACTGGGAGATGGATCCCAACGATCCGCATGATCGCCAGATGCTGGATGCCATTCATCCCCGCTGGGGAGGAAGAGAGTACGACACGTGGCAGGGATACGTCTATGGTACGCTGCAGTACCGCCTGGGACCGCAGACCACGCTGACGGCCAGTGGGGGATATTCCTCTATTAAGCAAATCACCCTGGCAAATACAGGAGAGAATGTATTGGATAACTTCTCTGTTTATTATGCCCAGCTTCGTTTGCAGTCCGGCGGATTCTTTGGGCAGCTATTCTATACGCGAAATGACGATGGCAATACGCACTTCGTGCGGAGTCCGGTTTACGTCTATGAAAAGTCATTCATGATGACAGCACAGGCACAGTACAGTTTCAGTGTACTGGATGAACGTCAGAGCTTCATTGTTGGCGCGGACTATCGCCGGACCGTTCCACGCACGGGTGGAACGATTCACGGCCGCTTCGAAGGACGTGATGAAACCAATGAAATTGGCGGCTATGTGCAGTCTGAAACACGTCTGACCGACCAGCTCGACGTGGTACTGGCCGGGCGCTTGGACTATGATGACGTGATCCAGAAAACGCAGTTTTCGCCGCGCATAGCCCTGGTCTTTAAGCCTTCGCCCACACACAGCTTTCGCACCACCTATAATCGCGCCTTCACCACGCCGCCTGGCGTGAATCTCTTCCTGGACCTGTTTATCGAGGATCGTGGGCCATTTGGCATACGTGGAGTCGGCGCCGTTAATGGGTGGACTTTCCCGAGCCAGCTTCAGACTTCCAGCTTTATTCCGGGCATTCGAGCCTGGCCTGGAGTAGGTATTCCACTGGTTGTGGCTTATCAGGCGGTGACGGCCGGGCTGGCAGCGCAGAACGTGTTGCCTGGTCCGCTGGTGGCCTTCCTGCAAAGCAAAGCCAGCCAGATTCAAGGCTTTTCCTCAGGGCTGATGGTCAATACGGATGGCACGATCCTGACCAGCCTGGAGGATGTGCCAGCTGCGCGGCAGACGATTACCAACTCGTATGAGCTGGGCTACAAAGGCCTGTTTGGTAATCAGTTGCTGGTAATGATTGATCTGTATTACACACGTAAAAAGAATTTCATCAGCGAACTGCAGCCCTTTACGCCACTGGTGGTAGCTCCCGGAGTGGCCAGTGATCTGGCTGCAGCGATTATGGACGCCTTCACCGATGCGGAATTGGCCGCTTTTGGGCTGGACCGGCAGACGCTGGCCAGCATCTACCAGCAGGCCGCCGCAAGTCTGGCTTCGAATCCGATTGGACTCATTGAGCCGGTCGAAAACTTCGATCCCAATCGCAAGCCCGAGTTGCTGCTCACCTACGTGAACTTCGGCGACGTGGACTATTATGGGGCCGACATCGCTGTGCGATGGACGCCTAATCCACGGTGGACGCTCTTCGGTAATTTTTCGTGGGTGAGCGACAACTTCTTTGATGACGAGGAACTGGGCGAGCCGGGTACCGGACGGGAAATCTCGATGAATGCGCCGCGCTATAAGGTGGGCGGAGGTATTGAATACACGGATCCGTCCGGGCTTTCGGTCAATCTGGCCGGTCGCTATGTGGACAAGTTTGAGGTGCGCTCGGGTATCTTCAGGGGCACGATCGACAGCTACTTCCTGCTCGATCTGGGACTGGGGTACGATCTGAGTCGGCTGACGCCTGGTCTGCGCATCGATGTGCTGGCGCAGAACGTGCTCAACAACGAGCGCCGCGAGTATATCGGGGCTCCCAAGATGGGACGGCTCATCACCACACGTCTCACCTACACGGTAGGCGGTCGTTGAACCACAACCCGGCCGGCAGGGCTCGGGGAAGCGGCCCCGAGCCCTGCCGTGTATCGGGGTAGTGTACCGGAAGCGCTATGGCTCGGAGCGGACGTGAAGCCGAACTCTACCGGGCTGCTGCCCGGGTATTCCGGCGAAAGGGCCTGCGACAGGCGCGACTGCAGGATGTAGCCGACGAATTAGGGGTGCCCCGCGGAGCGCTCTTTTATTACGTGGCCAGTAAAGCCGATCTGATCCGTGCCGTATTTGAGGGGCCGCTTTGCCAATTGATACAGCAGGCGCGGAAGATCGTGGCGGATAATGCGTCGCCCGAAGTGAAGCTGACGCGCCTCGTCGAACAGCACCTGCATAGCCTGGCAGTGCATCACGAAAGCTGGATGCTGCTGCAGTGTGAAACCCGGGAGACACTGCACCAGGTGCTTCCCATGAACCTTGAGGAGCTGCTCCGGCAGTACGAGAACTGCTGGAGAGCAGTGATTGCAGAAGGCATGGCGCAGGGCATTTTTGTGGAGACCGCCGAGCCGAACGTGGTGGCACAGATGTGCATCGGTCTGGTGCAGGGCGTCCATTGCTGGCGTCGTCTGACCGACAAGGAGACGCCGAAGGCTGTAGCCACCTGGCTGATGCCGCTGTTGCTGCGTAGCCTGCGGGGCGTGGAGCGGGAATCTTCTGTTTCGATCAACGCGTGAGGGCGATGCCAGGACCATTGCATGCGCTGCGCGTACTGGACTTCACGACATTGCTGCCCGGGCCATTCGCAACGCTGCTACTGGCCGACCTGGGGGCTGAAGTGGTGCGCATCGAATCGCCTGACCGACCCGACCTGATGCACCTGGCGCCCCCCTACGACGAAACCGGGACGGCAGCCGGCCATGCCTGGGTCCACCGCTCCAAACGGTCGGTAGTGCTTGACCTGAAGCATCCAGAAGCGGCCAACGTGGTACGTCGGCTTGTGCCACACTATGACGTCGTGGTGGAAGGCTTTCGGCCAGGTGTCATGCAACGGCTGGGCCTGGACTACGAAACGCTGGCTACCGATAATCCCGCGTTGATTTACTGCTCTATCACCGGCTATGGCCAGACCGGGCCCTATCGCACACGGGCCGGGCATGACCTGAACTATCAAGCACTTTCCGGCCTGCTGAGCCACAGTGGCCGTCGGGAGAGCGGACCGGTACCCTCCGGCGTGCCCCTGGCCGACATGGCTGGTGGATTGTTTGCGGCCCTGGCCATCCTGGCCGCTGTTGTGCATCGCCAGCGCACCGGCGAAGGACAGTACCTGGACCTGGCGTTGCTCGACTGTGCCATCGCCTTCAATGGACTGGCCGTCAGCGGCTTTCTGGCTGCGGGCCATCTACCGGGCTACGAGACCGAACCCCTGAACGGGGGCAGCTTCTACGACTGCTATCGCACGCGCGATGGGCGCTACCTGACGGTAGCTGGCCTGGAGCCCAAGTTCTGGGAAGGCTTCTGCGAAGCCATCGGTCGACCCGAACTGGCACCGTACGGCTACAACGTCTGGGATGCAGCCGTCCAGCAACGCCTTAAAAAGGAGATTCAGCAGGTGATCGCTACCCGAACGCTGGCCGAATGGCAGGCTATCTTTTCCGAGCGGGACGTGTGTGTGGAGCCGGTGCTGACCCTGGAAGAAATGACGCAACATCCACAGGTGCAGGCGCGCGCGCTGATGGTCACCGTCCCACGCCCAGACGGTCCCGCCCAGCGTCAGGTCGGCTTTCCTGTACGGTTTTCGAAGACGCTGCCCGACTACCGGCATGTGGGCCCTCCGCCGGGGGCCCACACCCGCAAGGTGTTGCAGGAAGCCGGATTCTCCGAGGAAGAGCTTGAAACACTGGCTGCCGAAGGACTTTTCGGAGCCGATTTTTCTGCGATAGATTAAAGCTAAAAATCATCACCAACCTGTATCACGTGCCATGCCCAAGTACAACAGCATTCCCGAAGTGCTTGAATCCTACAAAGATCGGTTCTTGCCCGACCAGGCCGAAGGTGTCGAAGGGGTCGTACAACTTAACCTGACCGGTGAAGGGGGCGGCGAATATTATCTGATGATCAAAGACAAGACGCTGGAGATCAAAGAAGGGAAACATGAAAATCCCACCGTCACGGTTACTACCTCCGCTGAGAACTGGCTGAAAATCAACAACGGCGAGGCCAACCCGATGACGTTGATGATGATGGGCAAGCTCAAAGTGAGCGGCTCATTGCCGATGGCCATGAAATTCCAATCGCTCTTTCGCATGGGATGAGCGTTGCTGATGAGTGAGTCGGTACAGGCGCCTTATCGGGGCGCCTGTACCGCTTGCCTGCGAAAGTGTAGGCTGCTCTAACTGCTGGCTTTGCGCGGGCAGGTGGACATTCCCAGAGCCGCGTATAGCGGACAACTCCCGAACAGTCCAGTGATCAGAAGAATGAGGGCGACAATACCCAGAATAACAGCGGCCGTGCCGCTAAGCTGGCCGGTAAGGTACAGCACGCCAATTATCAGGGCAATTCCGATACGAATCACCCGATCGATTGTCCCAACGTTCCGCTTCATGACAGTGCGGATGTTTTGTTATAACAATACAGTACAAGCCGTAAACTAAAGGATATTTTCGAGAGAAAGCCATCCGAAGCGTAATAAAATGGTAACGAAAGGCAAAAAACGCCGGGTATGGCGTACATACACACCAATTGCAAAATACAGGTTATCTGGAGCTATGAAGCGCCAGCCTGAAGCGACGGTAGAGACGGTGGCAATTTCCAGGATTCGCTTACAGTCGACTGCGGCCCTGAAAGCACGTCTGGCACGCGGGCCGGTGATTGTCCAACGGCAGGGCAGGGCCATAGCTGTGCTCCTTGATCCGGCCTACTGGCAGGAACTTATCGCGCGCTGGGAGCAGGAGCCTTCGTCGCGGACCAACCGTCGGGCGAAGCGTTGAGCGTCTGCTTCACACATGCCGTTCAGCATGGTAGGAAGAACGCACCAGCGGTCCGCTTTCGACGTGGCCGATGCCCTTGGCTTCGCCCATTTCTTTGTACCAGCGGAAGACATCCGGATGCACAAATTCCTCGACAGGCAGGTGCATTCGGGTGGGTTGCAGGTACTGGCCAATCGTCATGATATCGAGCCGAATCCGCACGAAGTCGTCCATTACGGCCAGCACCTCTTCTTTGGTCTCGCCCAGACCAACCATGATTCCGCTTTTCGTACGCAGGCCGGCCTGTTTGGCACGCCAGAGTAGCTCCAGGGAGCGTTCATAGCGGGCCTGGGGACGCACGCGGCGGTAGAGACGGGGCACGGTCTCAATATTATGGTTGAGGATGTCCGGGCGTTCGTCTAACACCAGTTGCAGCGCATCCCAGTTGCCCTGAAAGTCCGGGATCAGCACTTCAACCGTTACGCCCGGGTTGAGGGCGCGGATCTGACGGATCGTCTCGGCAAACAGCGCAGCGCCGCCGTCCTTCAGGTCATCGCGGTCGACAGAAGTAACAACGGCATGCCGGATGCCCATCAGCCGAACGGCTTCGGCCACGCGACGTGGCTCGTCCCAGTCTACCGGATCTGGTCGGCCGGTTTTGACGGCACAAAAGCCACACGAGCGCGTGCACACATTTCCCAGAATCATGAACGTCGCTGTACCGGCCGTCCAGCACTCGCCCATATTCGGGCAGCGGGCACTCTGGCAGACGGTGTGTAGCCGATGGGTTTCGACGATGTCCAGCACGCGCCGATAGGTGGGGCCATAGGGCAACTTGGCTCGCAGCCAGGCAGGCCGGCGTCCCCGCTCGTTGGCCACCGGCGGTGGATCAATCACCGGTAGCTCGAAAAGTCCTCCATCGCCGTTTGGAAAAAGGGGTTCTTTGGGTACCCGCTTGAGTTCAATTTCACCCGGAAGAAAGCGACGACGGGGCGATTCAGTGTGTTGCTCGGCCATAGTGCGTGTGGCTGAAAAATCCAGGTGTCCAAGTCGCGGAGAGGCTACACGGTTCGCGGCGAAATGATCCCACCAATCATGCACTGGCACTGGCCCTCGGGCCCTGCGTCTTTTGCTGATCTTTCAAGTTTTCCCTGCTTTACGTTCTGATTCCAGTGGCGTGGTTTTCGTATTTTGCAAAATACGCATCCTCAAGCAAACGGAAGAACGTGCCTTATGGAGCATGTGACGATGCAGCAGATCACACCCGACAGAGTGCGTCCCATTCTGGCCCGCCACCTGCTTACCGACGGGTTGCCGATCGTGCTTGACATGGAGCGGAGCCGGGGCGTGCATCTTTATGATCAGCTTACCGGACGCGAGTTGATCGACTTTTTTGGCTTCTTTGCGTCCAGCGCCGTTGGGATGAACCATCCCAAGATGCTGGAAGATGAGGATTTCAAAAGGCGTTTGATGGAGGCAGCCCTTAACAAGGTTACCAATTCGGATATCTATACCATCCACATGGCCCGGTTTGTCCAGACCTTCGAACGCGTGGGCATTCCGGACTACCTACCCTATGCGTTCTTTATCGATGGCGGGGCGCTGGCGGTGGAAAATGCGCTTAAGGCGGCCTTCGACTGGAAGGTACGTAAGAACTTCCGCAAAGGCTACCGTCGGGAAGTGGGACATCGAGTATTGCACTTCGACCAGGCCTTCCATGGTCGCTCTGGCTATACGCTCTCGCTCACGAACACCTTCGATCCGCGCAAAACCCAGTATTTCCCGAAGTTCGACTGGCCGCGCGTTATCAACCCGAAACTGACATTTCCGCTTACCCCGGAAAACCTGGAACGCACGATTGAGCTGGAACAGCTGGCCCTTCGGCAGGCCAAACAGTACTTTTACGAGTACAAAGATGACATTGCCTGCATTATCATCGAGCCCATTCAGGCCGAGGGAGGCGACAACCACTTCCGGCCCGAGTTTCTGCAGGCGCTTCGGGAACTGGCCGATGAAAACGATGCCCTCTTGATTTTTGACGAGGTGCAGACAGGTGTTGGAATTACCGGGGCCTTCTGGGCGCATCAGGCGCTTGGTGTGCAGCCCGATATCATCGCTTTTGGCAAGAAGACACAGGTATGTGGCATCCTGGCTGGTCGTCGGCTGGATGAGGTAGAGGACAACGTGTTCCATGTGTCGAGCCGACTGAATTCCACCTGGGGGGGCAATCTGGTTGACATGGTTCGGTTTGATCGGATCCTGGAGATCATTGAGGAAGATCGTCTGGTAGAGAATGCAGCGCGTGTGGGCGCCTATCTACTGCGTCGGCTGGAAGAGATGGCCGAGACATATCCTTTTATGACGAACATCCGCGGTCGTGGGCTTATGTGCGCATTTGATCTACCGTCGTCGGCTTTTCGGGATGCTGTCCAGCGGCGGAGTCTGGAAGAAGGGGTATTGATTCTGAGCTGTGGAGAGCGCTCGATTCGCTTTCGTCCGCCGCTGATTATCACAGAAGCAGACGTCGATGAGGGACTCCGAAGACTACACCGGGCGTTGGCGTATGTGGCACGCCAGCATCCCACTTCTTGAGACGATCCGGACTGTTCAAGGCCGGCCTGAAAACGGCCGGCTTTTTTGTTAGTGTCCCCTGTTAGGCCGGCTGGATCTCGGGAGTACACAGGAGCTACAGGGTGCCGGTAGTTTGCGCGGCCTCCTGCTCAGCGATCGTGTCCGAGACTGCGGTCAAAAAGTATCCGGATTGCGTTAGAAACCGGTGAGGTAGACGCCACGCTGGCCTAAAACAACCACGGCACCGCCGGCAGACGGTGCCGCAGTCATAAATCGGAGGGCATAGCCTGCCGACTCAGGCGGCCGGTTCGGATATGGCTTCATCGGCCTGTGCTTCAGTAACCAGGCGTGTGACGTCGGCGATAGCATCGCCGGGCTTGAGCTGAATCAGTCGGACGCCCTGGGTATGGCGCCCCATGCAGCTGATATCGGCCACGTGCAGCCGAATCATCAGGCCATTCTGGGTGATAATCATCAGATCGTCCGCATCGTGTACGGCTTTGATAGCAATCAGACGGCCTGTGCGGGGAGTAATCTTTATGGTCCAGACACCTTTGCCTCCCCGCCGATGGAGCGGATATTCTGCCAGAGGGGTGCGCTTGCCGTAGCCATGGGCACTGATGGCGAGGATGTAGGGCGCGGACGCAGGGGGGACAGCTACCATACCGACGACCTGTTCGGCGGCTTCCAGCGTGATGCCACGTACGCCGCGCGTATTTCGCCCCATGGGACGCACATCGGACTCGTCAAAGCGCACCACGCGTCCGCCTGACGAAGCCAGAAGCACGTGAGTACGACCGTCGGTCAGCGTGGCTTCGATTAACTCATCGCCCTCAGCAAATGCGATGGCAATGATGCCGTCGGCACGTGGCCGGCTAAAAGCGGCCAGCGCAGTCTTTTTGACCAGCCCCTGTCGGGTGGCCATCAGTACATAGTGCGTGTGCAGAAAGTCTGGATTTTCAAAATCCTCTTTGCGGATATTCAGCACAGCCCGTACGCGGTCGTCCGGTGCAATCTGAATCAGGTTCCGAATGGAACGCCCCAGACTGGTACGGCTCCCTTCCGGGATATCGTAGACGCGCAGCCAGTAGCAACGGCCGTGATCGGTGAAAAAGAGCAGATAGTCATGGTTTTTGCAGGCGAACAGATGTTCGATGTAGTCGTCCTCGCGCATGCCGCTGGCTTTCATGCCTACACCGCCGCGCCCCTGCTGTCGGTAGATATGGGCCGAAGTGCGCTTGATCAATCCCTGGTGCGACAGCGTGACCACGACCTGCTCGTCTTCGATCAAATCTTCAATGGCAAACTCGCCGCCGCCTGCATAGTCAATTTCCGTGCGCCGCGCATCGGCATACTTTTGCTTCAGTTCCAGAAGTTCCTCCCGGATGAGCTGCCAGCGCAGGGGCTCACTGGCCAGAATGCTTCGCAGACGTTCAATTTCCTGAAGCAGGGTCCGGTATTCTTCTTCGATTTTCTGTCGTTCGAGACCGGTCAACCGGCTCAATCGGAGGGCCAGGATGGCATTGGCTTGGGCTTCGGTGAGGGTGAAATGTGAGCGCTGTTCAACGGGGAGGCCCAGCCGCTCGCGCTGTTCCGGGGTGAGTTGCTCTGGCAGTACGCCCTCCATGAGTCGCTGACGTGCCTCATCCGGATCGGCCGCGTAGCGAATAATGTTGATAACAAGATCAAGGTGGTCCAGGGCAATCTTGAGGCCTTCCAGGATGTGGGCACGTTCTTCGGCCTTACGCAGCTCGAAGCGGGTGCGCCGGGTCACCACCTCGTGTCGGTGGTCCAGATAGTGGCGCATGAGTTCCCGCAGGGTGAGCGTGCGTGGGCGTCCGTTTACCAGCGCCACCATGTTGACGCCGAAGGTCTGCTGGCAGGGCGTGTATTTGTAAAGCTGATTCTGTACCACCAGCGGCACGGCGTCTTTGCGGAGCTCCAGCACGACCCGAAGGCCTTCCCGGTCGCTTTCATCCCGGATGTCTGTGATGCCGTCGATGCGGCGTTCCCGCACCAGATGGGCGATTTTTTCAATCAGGCTGCTTTTGTTGACCTGATAGGGAATCTCCGTAATGATAAGTGCCTGGCGACCCGGCCGAACCTCTTCTTCATGCATCCGGGCCCGGATCACGATGCGACCGCGACCGGTGGCGTAGGCCTCCTTCACGCCACTGTAGCCGTAAATAATGCCGCCGGTGGGGAAATCCGGGGCCGGCAGATACTTGATCAGCTCCTCGAGCGAGATCTCTGGATTATCGATCATGGCAATGAGCGCGTCGACGGTCTCGCCCAGGTTATGGGGTGGAATCTTTGTCGCCATGCCCACGGCAATGCCGTCGGCGCCATTGACAAGCAGGTTCGGAAGAGCGGCTGGAAGGACGACAGGTTCTTTCAGCGAGCCGTCGAAGTTATCCTGGAAGTCGACCGTGTCTTTGTCAATATCCCGGAGCATTTCTTCGGCCAGGCGCGTCAGGCGGGCTTCCGTATAGCGCATGGCGGCGGGACTGTCACCATCAATCGAGCCAAAGTTTCCCTGGCCGTCAACCAGCGGATAACGCATGGCAAAGTCCTGCGCCATCCGTACCATGGTATCGTAAACAGCAGCGTCGCCATGCGGGTGGTATTTGCCGAGTACTTCACCGACAATACGAGCGCTTTTCTTGTAAGACGCACTGGCGGTCAGGCCAAGCTCGTACATGCCGTACAACACCCGACGATGAACTGGCTTGAGCCCATCGCGTACGTCCGGTAGCGCACGGCCGACAATGACCGACATAGAATAGTCGATATAGGAGGATTTCATTTCCTCCTCAATATTGACAGGTATAATACGAGGTTTTTCTGTCTCCATTTTTTTGTAAATAGATTATTTCTGTTAGACAATTAAAAACAAACACAGAAGGCTTCAAACGTCGAGCAAACACGGAAAATCAACCAAAAATAGCAAAAAGCTGCTCCAATAGCGAACGCCTCAGATGAAAAAAGTTTTCATTTTATTTCTGGAGAACTCTTGAATAAATTTATATTTATGGCTAAATGAGATGGGCGTAATGCAAAGGCGTTCATTTGACCTTCAGGGGCATCGAGGGGCGCGGGGGTTACGGCCAGAGAATACATGGCCAGCTTTCGCCCGGGCACTGGAACTGGGCGTCACGTCATTGGAGATGGATGTGGTGATTGCTGGCGATGGCGAGGTGGTTGTCTCACACGAGCCCTGGTTTTCGGCCGCGTTATGCCGGGAGCCTTGCGGGCGACCGGTGCGGCCTTTTAAGCGCTATAACCTGTACCGCATGAGCTATGCTGAGATTGCCCGGTTTGATTGCGGGAGCCGTCGACATCCGCGCTTTCCCCATCAGGAGCCGGTGCCGGCGCCTAAGCCGCGTCTGGCGGAGGTGCTGCACCGTGCTGAGGCCTATGCAGCCGAGCTGGGGCGGCCACCTGTGCGCTACAGCATTGAGATCAAGTCGCGGCCAGAATGGGAAGGCACGTACCAGCCTGATCCGGAGACGTTTGTGCGTCGGGTCCAGGCAGTGGTAGCCGCCTGTGAGGTAACAGCGCGCACCACACTGCTTTCTTTCGATGTGCGCGTGCTCCAGATAGCTCGGCAGTTGTTTCCAGAACTGGCCGTGTCGTTGCTGGTGGAACGCCGAGACCACCGGCCCCTGGAAAAGCAACTGGAACGCCTGGGGTTTGTCCCGGACGTGTACGGCCCCGACTATCGGCTGGTCACCACGGAACTGGTAGCGGCTGTTCATGCCCATGGTATGCGCCTGATTCCCTGGACAGTCAACCGCGTCGGCGACATGCGGCGATTGTTACGTATGGGAGTGGACGGCTTGATTACAGACTACCCAGATCGGGCAGGGGCACTGCTCCGGGAGTAGGATGACCATGGCAACCGGACCGGAAATCTTTTCGTAAGACAACGCCAGGCTGATTGAACCTGATAAAGATGGGCATGCGGGGCTGCTGGTTTGTCCTGATCGGTGGGTTGCTGCTGGCCGTAGGGAGTCGAGCGCAGCCGGCCACGATCAACGGATTCGTTCGGGATGCCACCACGGGTGAATCGCTGATTTTTGCCAACGTTGTGCTCAAGGGCACGACATATGGCACAGCCACTAACGCGGCCGGTTTTTTTACGCTGACTGGAATTCCGCCCGGTACCTATACATTGGTCGTATCCTATCTCGGATACCGCCTTTTTCAACGCACTTTGACGCTCCAACCCGGTGAGACGCGGCGGCTGGATATTGCACTGGAGCCCGAGCCGTTAACGGGGGATGCGGTGGTGGTGACCGCTGAACGCGAGCTGGAGGAAGCCCGCAATCTGGGGGTCACCCAGGTGGAAACCCGCCTGGTGCAGGAGCTTCCGGCAGTTTTTGAGCCAGACGTATTCCGCACGCTGCAACTGCTGCCCGGGGTCAAGGCCGCTTCCGACTATTCCAGTGGACTGTACGTGCGCGGCGGAAGCCCGGACCAGACGCTGATTTTGCTGGATGGCACCACCGTCTATAATCCGACGCATGTCTTTGGCTTTTTTTCCACTTTCAACCCCGACGCCATCAAGGACGTCAGGCTCTACAAAGGGGCCTATCCAGCAGAATATGGCGGCCGTCTGGGATCGGTCCTGGACGTCTATAATAAAGACGGCAATCGCTATGAGACGCATGGCCGACTGAGTATCGGCATGCTGGCCTCACGTCTGATGCTGGAAGGCCCCTACCGGTGGGGCTCCTGGATGATCGCGGTACGACGCTCGACCATTGAACCGTTGCTGGCTGTGCTGCGCCGGCAAAACGTCGAGGGGGCGCCAGATCGGTTTTACTTTTATGATCTGAATAGTAAACTGAATATCGATGCTTCGGCCAACGATCGGCTCTCACTGGCTTTTTACGCCGGGCAGGATGTGTTGCAGCTTCCTTTTCTGGAGGATAGCCAGTTGCGCGTCACCTACGGCAACCGCACGGCTACAGCGGGATGGACGCACCTGTTTTCCGAAAAGCTATTTGCGAGTTTTCGGCTGACCGGATCCTACTATTTCAGCCTGCCAACCTTCGAACTGGCCGGTACGCCTTTTGAGCGCAGGAACACAGTAACAGACTGGTCCGTGCGCGGTGACTTCGAGTATTTTCCAGACGAAAAGCATACCCTTAAGCTGGGCTACTGGAGTGGACTGTTTCGCTTTCGATTGCAGGATTGGTTTGATGAAGAAGCGGGGATGCGGGCTTCGATTGATGCCTTCTATGGGGCCCTGTATTTGCAGGAAACGTTCCGACCCTCAGCCTTCTGGGTATTGCAGGGAGGACTCCGATTGAGTTATTTCGGGCGCGGGCGGTATATGCGACTGGAGCCGCGGCTTTCGATTGAATACCGCCCGCGTGCTAACCTGCGCTTGCAGGCCGGTTATGGACGCTATTATCAATATCTGACCCTTATCTCCAGCGAACTGATCACCGCTTTTGACGTCTGGCTGACCGTAGCCGAGGGGGTAAAACCGGCTTGGGGAGACCAGTTTGTCATCGGTACCAAATGGGAGCCGGTGACGGGCGTCAATGTAGAAGCAGAAGCTTACTACCGCACCATGCGCGCGCTGTTCGAGTTTGATCCATTTCTGCCGAACGTGGCCGGGCTCGCTTACCGTGACCTGTTTCGGGTAGGGGATGGGTATGCCTATGGCGTAGAAGTCCTTTTGCAACGCTCTGTAGGACGATTCACTGGACTGCTGGGGTATACCTGGAGCCGCACGCGCCGTCGCTTCCCGGGTGTTAACCTCGACGAACGCGGCCGTCCGCAGTTCTATCCACCCAAGTACGACCGCACACATGACGTGAACCTGGTAGTCCGCTTTAACCTGTCACGGCACTGGCGACTTTCATCGGTCTTTACGTACGCCACCGGACAGGCCTACACGGAGCCGGCGGGGCAGTATCGGCTTACGCGTGATCCATTTGGCGCAGACACACGCAACGTGATCCTGACACCCGGCTACAACAATGCACGCCTGCCCGCTTACCATCGGCTCGACATAGGGCTGACGCGCCACGGGCGCTTTTTTGGCGTGGCCGACTATACGCTGCAGTTTCAGGTGCTGAACGCGTATGCTCGACGTAACCTGTGGTTCTACTTCTTTGAGTTTAACCACGAGGGAGAGGTCAAGCGCAATGAAGTACCGCAGATTCCTATCCCGCTGCCCAACCTATCGTTCAGCCTGCAGTTTTGAGCCATGCCGCGTATTTTCTGGTACATACTGGTCGGGATGTTCGGGTGGGCTGGCTGCGATCAGGTAGCGCCCGTTTCATTCACGCCGGAGTACGTGGTCGAGTCGTACCAGATCGCAGGAGAGCCGTTGCAGCCGGTATGGCTGACGCGGACAATGCCGATTAATGCAGTCTATGTGCCCGACTCGGTGCGGGTACGCGGGGCGCAGGTACGCATCGCATTGCTGGACGCGCAGGGCCTGCCAGAACGCTGGTATCCATACGAGGAGCATACAGACACCCCGGGTTACTATGTGCCGATTCCCCTGGTGCGGAGGGCTCGCGTGCAGCCGCTACGTACTTACCGGCTGGAGGCCCAAATGCCCGATGGAACACTATTGACGGCCGAAACGACAGTACCCGATACCTTTCGAGTGTTAGGCGCCAATCTTGACTCCGTGCGCTACCAGAGCGAGGTGCGCCTGGAACTGTTCATGACACGTAGCGAGTATCCCGGCCGCCAGGCCGTTTACATCATCACCACCGAGGCATTGGAGCCGACCGAAGAGAATCTAACGCCGCTGGGGCGAGCACTCTACGAAGACAGCACCTTTACGCTTGAGGAACTGCGCGTAAGTGGATCGCCTATCCTGAATGAAGCCAACTACCGGGAAATGCCTGACGGGACGCTTCGACTACGGTTACCCTGGCTGGCTGTGCTCTTCTACGGACCCAACCGAGTGACGATTAGCGCGCTGGACGACAACCTGTATGACCTGATCCGAACCCAGTCTGTACAGCAAGGGGGCTCGACCCTCTCGCCTGGAGAGATCCCGGCTGTCCTGGAACATGTCTCGGGAGGGCGGGGCGTTTTCGGGAGCTATGCAAGGGTGCAGTATACGTTTATTGTTGGACGCTGACCTGACGTTCTGCCCAGAGCGCCCGTGCGCAGAGCCCAACAAACGCAAGCCGCACGTCCATGACCAGACGGTTTTGATGCCTGCAGCAACCTGTGTGTGCGGGCAAGGCCCACGGTTTCCCTGAAGCGATACGGTCTCATCCTGCAGAAAAGACAAACGGAAGGCACTTTTTATAGCCTGACAGAACGCTGACGCCTTTTGCGTTTGATCCGGGCCAGGCCTCAGTAGGCACTGAAAGCGCTGCGTCTGTTTATTGAAGCCCCGTTTCTTGACTTAGGTGTCCGCGCGTTGCAGCAGAGTTAAAAAGCGCCATGGCCCAGCAGCCTCTTTCCGGAAAGGAAACAGGCGCCTTGTTTATTCAGATACGCAGACGGGAGCTCTATATAGATGAGCCCCTGTAAACCATTGAGCCAAGATTCTGAACCATTCAGCGTGTTATTTCAACCGTTCAGCATCATGAAATCTTGAAGTAATGGCAAAGAATGTTCTAATTTTGGCAAACGAGTTGACCAACCGAAAACATTCCGGGAGAGGCTATGCGCGCAAAACATGTGCTCTGGTTGTGGCTGCTACTATTGCCTGGAAGTGTGCTGGCGCAGGGGACGATCAAGGGGCGCGTAGTAGACGCCGACACACAGGATCCCATTCCGGGAGTCAATGTGGTGATTCGTGAGCTGTTGCGAGGTGCGGCTACGGATATTGACGGAAATTACACGATTGAACGGGTTCCGGCAGGGACGTATACGTTGGAGGCCAGCTTTATTGGATATCGCACAGAAACGCGGCAGGTTACTGTAGAAGAAGGGGAGACGGTTACGGTCGATTTTGCGCTGTATCAGACGGCCCTGAACCTGCAGGAAGTGGTGGTAACGGGTGCAGGCGGGCCGGTCGAAGTCAAGCGCCTGGGGAACACCATTGCTACCATCAATGCGGCGGAACTGGAGTTGGCGCCGGTGCAAAATCTCTCCGAGATGTTGCTGGCGCGTGAGCCTTCTGTGGCTGTGTTGCCCTCAGGTGGCCTCACGGGAGAAGGAGCACGGATTCGCATTCGCGGTTCGGCCTCCCTTTCGCAGAGTAATGAACCGGTTGTTTACATTGATGGTATCCGCATCAACCGGGGCGGAGGTTTTGGTGGCTTTGTAGGAACGGGAGGAGGAGGCTCTCCCTCGCGACTGGATGACCTGGACCCTGAAGCGATTGAGCGCATTGAGATTCTGAAGGGAGCGGCTGCTGCCACGCTTTATGGGACCGAAGCTTCGAATGGCGTCATTCAAATCTTTACCAAGCGAGGCGCGGTAGGGCCGCCGCGGTTTAGTTTCCGGATTGAGCAGGGAGCCGCCTGGTACCCGCGGATTTATCCGGCAAACACAGGATTTGCATGGAATCAGGCGGTTGCAGATACCATGTCAAGGTATCTCGGACGGCCCGTACGGCCTTTCGAGTTGGTGCAGGAAAACTTTATTCATGAGCTGTTTGAAACGGGATACCTGCAATCTTACACCGCTTCTGTTTCCGGAGGGACGCCGGGAGTTACCTATTTCCTGAATCTACGCTATGCAGACGAGGATGGACCGTTTGGCGGTAAGACGGGACGGCGCTATCCGCCGGGTGTGCGTACGCTTTCTGCTGACATTAACCGGATTGCTCAGGCGACGGCAACCGTCAATATCTTTCCGAGCGATAAGCTGCGGATCGGTGTATCGACAGGGTTGACCCGGCGTCACTATGAGACGCCCAACAACAACAATAATATCTTTGCGGCCTTTACGCTGGCCATGTTCAGTAAGCCCGAGCTGGTGCGCTTCAACAACCAGACGGGCTCGCCGGCCTTCATGACGGTCAATGAAGGGCTGCAGCAGATCTACTCCCAGGATGTGGACCGTTTCTTTGGCAGTATTAATCTGAACTATCGTCCCTCACGGCCGCTGATGTTTGACGCCACCTTTGGCGTAGATGTCGTCAACCAGTTCAGCCGTGAAGTCTTTCCCTTCGGGTGGAATATTGACAAGTTCAGCGGCTACAATCCAGAGGGAGTGCGGCGTATCGATGACCTCAACACGCTGGATATCACGGCCGACATCAAGATGACGCATCGTACGCGGCTGACTTCTTCGCTGGAGTCTGTCTTTATCCTGGGAACGCAGGGGTTCATTACGCGGCGTATTGAATCGTCGGCCGAAGGACGGCGCTTCCCCGGGCCGGGGATTGACGTGACGGGTGGCGCAGCCGAGCAGACTGTGTTTGAGTCGTTCCTGGAAGTGGTGAACCTGGGTATCTTTGCCCAGGAGCAGATCGGATTCAATGACTATCTGTTCCTGACCGTGGGCGGACGCCTGGACGCCAACAGCGCTTTTGGTTCAGAGTTCGACGCGGTGTTCTATCCCAAGGCTTCGCTGAGCTTCATTCCTTCGGATGCGCCGTTCTGGCGTCCGTTGGGGCCAATTTCTTCCCTGCGGTTGCGTGCGGCCATCGGACAATCCGGGTTGCAACCAGGGGCCTTCGACGCATTGACAACGTATGTGCCGCTGGCCTCGGTTAGTGGGCCAGGTATCGCGCCCGGTAATCTGGGGAATCCCAAGTTGAAGCCGGAGATTTCTACCGAATGGGAAGTGGGGGTAGAGTTGGGATTGTGGCAGGACCGGATGGCCTTAGAAGCCACGTACTGGGACCGCGTTGTGAGCGATGCCCTGGTAGATAAGCAGTTCCCGGTCACGGGAGGATTCCGGGCACGTCAGTTGACCAACATCGGAGAGCTGAAGGCGCGTGGCGTAGAACTGGGCCTGAAAGGCAACCTCTACAATAGTGAAAACCTGTCGATCGATGTATTTGCCAATGCTTCGTATCTGTGGGAACAGGTGACGGACATGGGTGGTGCGCCGCCCATTAAGGTGGGTGGTAGTTACCCACGCTATCGTAATTTCTTGATTGAAGGATATGCACCGGGTGCCCACTTTGGTGCAAAGTTGCTCCCCACAGGTCCTGATCGGTTACCGGTGGACTTCAACGGCGATGGGCAGCCCGATACGCGGGACGAAGTGCTGGCCTATCTGGCCACACTCACACCGGAAGATTTGATTAATCCAGCCAACGGGCGGGTCAGCATGCCGCAGTCGCTGGCGTTGGTGCTGCTGGCCGACGAGGATGGCGACGGCGATCTGCTGGACCACTACCTCGGGAAGCCCACGCCGGACTGGCAGGGATCTTTCGGCGCGACGATTCGATTCCTGCGCAATTTCCGGCTCTATACCGCCTTTGAGTTCAAGGCCGGTAACTATTACGTCAACAACCTGACGTTCGCCTTCCGGCAGGCGAACCCGGTCATTGGCCGTAACCTGCCGTGGTCTGCGGAGGTGGTGCGGGATTATGCGACCGGTGGGATAGATGCCAACGGCAATCCTAAGAATGATCCCCAGGTGCGGCTTCGGGCGCTGGAGCGTTGGCTGAACGAATTGCTGGCACTGGCTCCATTCAGTGGTCTGAACACGATCAAACCCGCCGATTTCCTGCGCTGGCGGGAGCTCAGCCTTACCTATGACGTGCCGCGCTCGCAGCTCCAGCGGCTCTGGGGGATTGACCGGCTGTCGTTCACGCTGGGCGTGCGTAACCTGGCACTCTGGACGCGCTATGACGGGCCGGATCCCGAAGTTAATGCCGTGGGACGCGGCAGTGGCAGCCAGCTTTCGCAGAACTACCTCGATGGCGTGGATGCCTTTGGCTTTGTACTGCCGCGGCGCGTAACCTTCACGGTTCGGTTTGGCTTCTAACCCACACGGAGAGACTGCCATGCGTTACGATAAGAGAATTCGGACAGGGTTGTGGGCCCTTGGTTTAATCCTGAGTCTGGGGCTCACAGGATGTAATCTGCTGGACGTTAACAACCCGAACAACCTGGTTGAGGAAGATCTGGGGAATCCCGCAGCGATTATTCCTATGGTCAATGGGGTGGAAGCTGCGGTGACGCGCGCCGTCTATGCGATGATGGCGCCCTACTCTACAGCGACCGATGAATTGGTGTGGGTGGGCTCGCGAGATGCTTGGCAACAGTTGGACTTTGGGAATATTGACGATCCTTTTAACGAATTCACGGACGCCGCCTTTCCCTATGTGGCGGAAGCTCGATGGTGGGCAGACGAGGTAATCAAACGTCTGGAGAGCTTCCAAGAAGAAGGGGCGCTAACGGATAGACGGGCGTTGGCTCGAGCCTATCTCTATGGCGCAATCATTTATGTGGTCATTGGGGATATGTTTGATGATTTTGCGTTCTCCAACCGGCAAGAGCCAGCGCCACCGATTGGCCGGGAAAACCTGGATCAGGTTTATGCAACGGCCATCGGTTACCTGGACAAGGCCATTGCCATTGCTGAGGCCCTGAACGATGATGATTTGCGGGGCCAGTTGCTCATGTTCCGGGCACGGGCGAAATATAGCCGGGCGCTTCGTGCCCTCATCTTCCCGGGGAATGTGCAGGTGAATGCGCTGGTAAATGATCCTGGAGCGGTCGCCGATGCGCAGGCGGCGTTGGCCCTGGTGGATCCAGACGAGCGGGTGGTGCTGGACCTGGATCCCAGTGCACCGGATGTGGTGGTGGCCGGCATCGGCTGGCAGGTGAACAGCCGCTTGGAAATGCGTTTTGGGGATACCTATATCCAACCAACGCCAGATAATAAACGGACAGAGGCGGTGATCTTCAAAGACATTATCGATACGGATGTCGTGCATCCCTATGTGGAGCAGGAGATCATGGCATTTCATTCGTCCGAAAACTATACGGATATTACGGTAGCCTCGGAACGGGAAATGCACTTGATCCTGGCAGAGGCCGCGCTGGCGCAGGGGAATCTACAAGGATTTGCCAACCACATTAATCAGCTTCGTGTGCGTGATGGCTTAACGCCGTATACTACAAATTCTTCGGTTTCGGGTATCGAACCAATCGAGATGCTTCGGTTCAGCCGACAGGCCTACCTGTTTCTGCAGGGACGGCGCCTGGCGGATCATTATCGCTTCGATGATCCGTCGCCTGAATGGCGGCCGGATGGGACGGCGGTGCGTCGACCGGGGACTTTCTTCCCCATTACCGTTATTGAACGCCGTGCGAATCCGTATATTGACTGAACCTGAACAGTAGGTGTAAGTGAAATGGAGGTGCCGGCGCAGGTTTCCGGCACCTCCACTTTTCTTTTTTTCCGAGACAAGCGTTTGGGTTGTATGATGCGCGGATGGGGTTATGGTCTGAAGCTGAGCAGCATAGGCTGCTTGCTTTTGCTGGGCGCCTGTGATCTTTTCAGGGGACAGGACGCCCCGGAGGAAGCACGGCTTCGTATTGAAGGAAGCACGGATAGCACCCTGGTGCTGGTTACCTCGGCCAATTTCTTGCTGCAGCGGACCGCTGTGCTGGACGAATTTGGCACGCCGCTGCGTGATACGCTGGTGGTGTATCTGCTAACGGCCGATACGTTGCAGATCCAACTGCCTTATGAACAGCGGTACGATATCCGGCTACGAGAACGATTCTTTGCCCGCTTGCTTCCCGGGGCGGCCGGGGTGCGCATGCGTGTCTGGATTGACGGGCGTTTGCGGTACGATACGCGTCCGGAGGAAACTCTTCCGTTATTGCAATTCGTTTATTTCCGAGTCAAGGGGACGCCTCCATACAACGAGTTCTTCTGATACCCTATCTGGTGCTCCCCTTGTTACAGCAATAGGGGTGATCGTTGTCCATGCCAATGTCGCGCGTGCGAAGGTCGCGTAAACGTCTGGATCCGGCTCGCCGGGAGGCCGTGCGCCTGCTGGTGCGCATTGAAAAGGATCAGGCCTATGCCAATCGACTGACATCGGCCGGCCTGACCGATGAGCTGGAACCCGAAGCTGGCCGACGGACCACGGAGTATGTTGCCGGTGTAACGCGCTGGCGCCGCTGGCTTGACTTTCTGCTGGCGCAAGTTTACCAAGGGCGCTACGACAGCATAGAACCAAAATTGCGGCAAATCTTGCGGCTGGGGCTCTATGAATTACTCTTTACGGATACACCGCCCTATGCAGTGCTGCACGAAGCTGTTGGATTGGCCCGGAAGCTTGTGCGTCCCCGGGCCGGCGCCGTTGTAAATGCGGTGCTTCGCACCCTATTGCGCCAGCGTGACTTTTTGCCACAGCCGCAGACAGGCGATCTGGCTGAAGATCTGGCCATTCGCTACGCGCATCCAACCTGGGTGGTGCGCCGCTGGTTGGCCCGGTACGGAGCGGATAGCACCGAGGCACTCCTGCGCTACTATAACGAACGCCCCTGGTTCGGCGTGCGCGTGCGCACCGATCGCATCGCGCGCCACGTGGTACTGCATCGCCTGGCCGATCGCAGCGTCGAGGCCGAGCCGTCACCGGTGTTGGATGATTTCATTCGGGTGCGGCGTCTGGGGCCGATCCTACAAGATCGACTGATCGAGAAGGGATTGTTAACGGTTCAGGACGAAAGTGCCGGCCTGGTCGTGCGCTTGCTGGATCCGCACCCAGAGGAGACCATCGTTGATGCCTGTGCGGCCCCAGGCGGCAAAACGACCTATATTGCTACACGCATGCGTGACCACGGACGTGTGGTAGCTTTTGATGTACATTCCCGGCGTGCGGAATTGATTCGAAAGGCGGCCTTGCAGCAAGGGCTGACCAGCATTGAGGTCGAGGCGATCGACCTGCGCCAGGTACCGGAACGCTATCCCGAGCTGAAGGCCGATCGGGTGCTGCTTGATGTTCCCTGTTCCGGTCTGGGAGTGCTGGCCAAACGGGCTGATCTGCGCTGGCATCGCCGTCCAGAAGATCTGGACGAACTGGTTCGGTTACAGGATGAGCTGCTGGAAGCCGCAGCTCAGCTGGTGCGTCCCGGTGGCATACTTGTCTATAGCACCTGTACGATCGAGCCGGATGAGAATGAAGCGCGCGTCCGCTCGTTTCTGGCCAGGCATCCTGAGTTTACCGTAGAAAGCGCTGCGCGGTGGGTGCCGGCCGAGATGGTCACGGAAGAAGGCTTCTTTGCCACCTGGCCGCCTCGTGATCAAATGGATGGAGCTTTTGCCGCCCGGCTACGTCGAAAGCAGTGAGGGACTATGGAAGCGTTGATTCGTGAGCTGATTCCCCACGCCCCGCAGTGGGGACTGTTCGTGGCCCCGGAGATCCCTGAAGATCGGCTTCGGGGAGCGCTGGCCGACTATGCCCATGGAGTGGCACCGCACGAAGTGCTGGCCCTCTACGATGCCACATGGATGGGGACGGGACGAGACGGAGCCGTTTTTTTGCGCGATCGGTTTATCTTTCAGAATATGGATCTGGAGCCGCCCCAAACCGTCCTATACGAAGATCTTGTGGGCGTTGAGTTGAAACGGCGGTTGCTGGGTGGCCGACGGATTGAATTGCAGGTTAACCGCGGCCGTGCCACATTCACGCTCTCCATGGACTTTTCCGGTAAGCCCAAAGCGGCCCCCTACGTGGCGCGCTTTCTGCAGGAAGCGATGCTGCGCACTCCGATGGCGCATGACCCCTCCAATGCACGGACCGATCATGCAGCGGTGCAGGCTGCCCTGGCACAACTGAGAGCGCAGGGCAAGCTCAGCACGCGTGACTATCACCGATTGCTTGAAGTGTTACGATCTGGTTAACCCCGAAAACTTTCTCTGAGTTTTTTCCGTTAGAGCTCCTCCCGTGGGAGGAATGCTGCGGCGATCCGAGGCACAGCACCCCAAAACCAAATCAAGGAGACGCTATGGCTTTTACGCTGCCCCCGTTGCCCTATGCGTATGATGCCCTCGAGCCCTATATCGACGCCCGGACGATGGAAATCCACTACACGAAGCACCATCAGGGTTATGTGGACAAGCTGAACAAGGCGCTTGAGGGCCATTCAGAACTGCAGCACAAGTCGATTGAAGCGCTACTGCGCGGTATCAATGAGGTCCCCGAGTCGATCCGCACGGCGGTGCGCAACAACGGTGGTGGGCATGCCAACCACAGCTTGTTCTGGACGATCATGAAGCCCAATGGCGGTGGTGAGCCCACCGGAGAACTGGCCGAGGCCATCAAGTCGACGTTTGGATCGTTCGACGCTTTTAAGGAGAAGTTTTCGGCCGAGGCTGCCGGACGCTTCGGAAGTGGCTGGGCCTGGCTGGTCGTGGACGAAAACGGCGGGCTTCAGGTCTATTCACTGCCCAACCAGGACAGCCCCTACATGCAGGGCCATACCCCCATTCTGGGGTTGGATGTCTGGGAGCATGCCTACTATTTGAAGTATCAGAATCGCCGCGCCGAATACATCCAGAACTGGTGGAACGTGGTCAACTGGGACCAGGTGGCCCAGTACTACAAAGAGGCGATGGCGAAGGTTGCAACCTCTTGAATCGTGTGATTCACCCGAGATGTGAAAGGCAGGGCACCAGCCCTGCCTTTTTTCGTTGACGGAAACATGATACTGCCGGAGACGATCACCTGGTGCTGGCTGCGCTACGATCCAGCCTGTGAAGCGACGTGGCGCACGTGGCTTTCAGAAGACGAGCGCCGACGACTGAAAGGATTCCGCCGGGTGCAGCGCCGTCGTTCCTTTCTGCTGGGGCGTGCAGCCGCTCGTCAGGTGCTGGCCGAGCGCCTGGGCACGACGCCCGACCGCGTGCCCATTGTGGCACGTCCTGATGAGCCCCCCTGCGTGCCTGGCACTGATCTATTTGTGTCGATCGCCCATGCTGACGATGTGGCACTGGCGGTGACTGCCCGCCATCCTGTAGGAGCTGACCTGGAGCGTCTCAAACCCCGGTCGCCAGAACTTTATCGCTACGTGCTGCACCCGGACGAACATCCGGTGCTTCGCCATTTCAAGATGCAGCCTGAGCAGGCGACCGTCTGGTGCTGGGCTTTGAAAGAGGCAGTGCTGAAAGGCCTGGGTCTCGGACTGCGCTGCTCGCCGCGGCGGCTTCGCCTGGTACTTGAAGCGCCGACGCAGGGGTGGGTCTACCTGGAAGACGGCGCGCGCTGGCGCGTCGTAGCCGACCTGCGCGAAGGATACGTCTGGGCCCTGGCCTGGCCCGAAAATCCATAGCAGGGGAGGTCCCCTTCATGCTATATTGCCCCTACAGCGAGCACAAGGTGTTCCACGAAAAAGCGGAGTGATCACAATGGTTTCGGCGATTTTTGATCCGGATCGCTGGGTTGAAGTCGAAGGCTTTCAGTTTGAGGACATTACCTATCACCGCGCCAAGGATCAGGGTACGGTCCGCATTGCCTTCAACCGACCGGAAGTGCTCAATGCCTTTCGTCCAAAAACGGTCGATGAGCTCTATCAGGCACTTGACCATGCTCGTCAGACGCCAGATGTTGGGGTGGTACTGTTGACAGGCAACGGCCCTTCGAAAAAGCACGGTAAATGGGCCTTCTCATCCGGTGGGGATCAGCGTGTGCGTGGGCCGTCGGGGTATCAATATGAAGCGAGAGACGATACGCCCGCTGCAAAGGCCCGCATGGGCCGACTGCATATTCTGGAGGTCCAGCGATTGATCCGCTTCATGCCCAAGGTAGTTATTGCCGTCGTACCCGGGTGGGCGGTGGGTGGTGGACATAGCCTGCATGTGGTATGTGATCTGACGATTGCCAGTCGGGAGCATGCCCTGTTCAAACAGACCGATCCGGACGTGGCCAGCTTTGACGGGGGGTTTGGATCGGCTTACTTGGCCCGCATGGTGGGGCAGAAGCGTGCCCGCGAGATTTTTTTCCTGGGGCGTACTTATACAGCCGAGGAAGCCTACCAGATGGGGATGGTCAACGCCGTGGTACCCCACGAAAAACTTGAAGAGGTCGCGCTGGAATGGGCCGCTGAAATCAACCGGAAAAGCCCGACGGCTATCCGCATGCTCAAATATGCATTCAATCTAATCGACGACGGACTCATCGGCCAGCAGTTGTTTGCTGGCGAAGCCACACGCCTGGCGTATATGACCGAAGAAGCGCGGGAAGGAAGAGATGCCTTTCTGGAGAAGCGACGCCCAGATTATTCCAGATTTCCGTGGTATTATTGACAGACTGAATGAATCATTATAGAGGGGTTCATTGTTTTTTATGGACGGAAGCGCTTGCAAAAATCGAAGTTAATCATGGAACCGCGTGTCTATAAACCCAAGCACCGCATCCGCTTTGTGACGGCGGCCAGCCTCTTCGACGGGCACGACGCCGCCATCAACCTGATCCGTCGGCTGTTGCAGGCCAGTGGCGCCGAGGTCATTCACCTGGGGCATAATCGTTCCGTGCAGGAGATCGTCGAGACGGCCATTCAGGAGGATGTGCAGGGCATTGCCGTCTCAAGCTACCAGGGCGGGCACATGGAGTTCTTCAAATACATGATTGACCTGCTACGTGAGCGGGGCGCTTCGCATATCAAGGTCTTCGGTGGAGGCGGCGGGGTGATCGTGCCCGAGGAAATCCGGGAGCTGGAAGCCTACGGCGTCTGCAAAATCTTTTCGCCGGAGGACGGGCTGCGCATGGGCTTGCAGGGGATGGTCAACTACATGCTGGAGCAATGCGACTTCCCGACTGTGCGGCAGCTCGAAGAAGCAGAGCTGGAGCGGGTGCGGCAGCGAGACAAAAAAGCGCTGGCCCGGGTGCTGACGGCCATCGAGTCGCGACTGCTGGAGCAGGTGCCGGCCCGTCTGGTGCCGGAACCAGCCGGAGGCGACGGCGCACCGGCCGCCGAGGTGCGTACGGCACCGGTGGTGGGCATCACCGGCACCGGCGGGGCCGGTAAATCGACGCTGACCGATGAGCTGATCCGTCGCTTTTTGAACGATTTTGAAGACATCCACATCGCCGTGCTTTCGGTCGATCCGACCCGGCGGCGCACGGGGGGCGCGCTGCTGGGCGACCGCATCCGCATGAATGCGCTCTACGGCGAGCATGGCGACCGTGTTTACATGCGTTCATTCGCTACACGCCAGGCCCACCGGTCCATTACCGAATCGCTGCAGGAGGCCATTGAGGTGTGCCGGGCGGCCGGATTCGACCTGATCTTCGTCGAAACGGCGGGCATCGGCCAGAGCGACACGGAAATTGCCGATCTGGCCGATGTTACGCTCTACGTCATGACCCAGGACTATGGCGCCCCGACCCAGCTCGAAAAGATCGGCATGTTGGATCTGGCGGATCTGATTGTGCTGAACAAGTTCGAAAAACGAGGAAGCCAGGATGCCCTTCGGGACATCCGTAAGCAGGTGCAGCGCAACCGGGGCGCCTTCGACCAGCCGCCCGAAGCCATGCCCGTTTTCCCCACTATGGCTTCGCACTTCAATGATCCGGGCACGACGCGGCTTTACCTGGCGCTGCTGGATCTGCTCAACGAACGCTTCCATTTCGGGCGAGCTTCCCGTCTGTTCAAGCCGGAAGAGCTGCCGGAGGTCGATCCCGAACAGCAGGCCATTATTCCGCCGAGGCGCGAGCGCTACCTGGGCGAGATTGTCGAGACCTGCCGTAACTACCGGAAGTGGGTCGAAGAGCAGGTAACCTACGCGCGGAAATGGGGCGAGGCAGTGGGCGCGCGGCGCCAGGTGGAACGCTGGGCGCCTGAAGATCGGGAGCTGCTGCTGGAGCGGTTGGATCAGATGATCCGCCACTGGTGGGACAAGCTCGACGCGCGCTGCAAGCGCATCCTGGAAGAGTGGGACGCCACGGCCGAGCGCTACCGACAGGAGACGTTCACCTACAAAGTGCGGGACCGGGAGATCCATACGCCGCTTTACCATACGTCGCTCTCGGGCACCCGGGTGCCACGGGTGGCGCTGCCGCGCTATGAAGACCCCGGCGAACGCCTGCGCTTTGCGCTGCTGGAGAACCTGCCCGGCTACTTCCCCTACACGGCTGGCGTCTATCCCTTCAAACGCACAGAAGAAGAACCTACGCGCATGTTTGCGGGCGAGGGGACGCCCGAGCGTACCAACCGCCGCTTTCACTACATCTCGGAAGGCATGTCGGCCAAGCGGCTTTCGACCGCCTTCGACTCGGTTACGCTTTACGGCCGCGACCCCGATGAACGCCCGGACATCTACGGCAAGATCGGCAATGCGGGCGTGTCGATCTGCACGCTCGACGACATGAAGAAGCTCTACTCGGGCTTCAACCTGTGCGACCCGAAGACGAGCGTGTCGATGACCATCAACGGGCCGGCGCCCATGATCCTGGCCATGTTCCTGAATACGGCCATCGATCAACAGGTGGAGTACTACCTGCGCGAAATCGGGCGCTGGGAGGAGGTCGAGCGGGCTATTGCCGAGCGGCTGGGGGATGACCGTCCGCGCTACGTGCCGTTCGGACCACAGGGACGGGTCGACGACCTGCCGCCCACGCATGACGGCACCGGACTGGGCCTGCTGGGCACCAGCGGCGCCGAGCTGGTCGAATGGGGACTGCTTGATCGAGAAACGTACGAGAACATCAAAGCCCGGGCGCTCTCCGTCGTGCGCGGCACCGTCCAGGCCGACATCCTCAAGGAAGACCAGGCGCAGAACACCTGCATTTTTTCGACCGAGTTCGCGCTGCGCCTGATGGGCGACGTGCAGCAGTATTTCATTGACCACAAGGTCCGCAACTTCTATTCGGTCTCCATTTCGGGGTACCACATTGCCGAGGCAGGGGCCAACCCGATCACGCAACTGGCCTTTACGCTGGCCAACGGCTTCACGTACGTGGAATACTACCTGAGCCGGGGCATGCACATCGACGACTTTGCACCGAACCTGTCGTTCTTCTTCTCGAATGGCATGGACCCGGAGTACAGCGTGATCGGACGCGTGGCCCGACGCATCTGGGCTGTGGTGATGCGGGACAGATACGGCGCCAACGAACGCAGCCAGAAACTCAAATACCACATCCAGACGTCCGGTCGTAGCCTGCACGCCAAAGAAATCGCCTTCAACGACATCCGCACGACACTGCAGGCGCTGATGGCCATCTATGACAACTGCAACTCACTGCATACCAACGCCTACGACGAGGCCATTACGACCCCGACCGAAGAGAGCGTCCGGCGTGCTATTGCAATTCAGCTGATCATCAACAAAGAGCTGGGCCTGGCCAAGAACGAAAATCCGCTGCAGGGAAGCTTCATTATCGAAGAACTGACCGATCTGGTCGAGGAGGCGGTGCTGCAAGAATTCGAGCGCATCGATCGCCGGGGTGGGGTGCTGGGGGCCATGGAGTCGATGTATCAGCGCGGCAAAATCCAGGAAGAGTCGCTGCTCTATGAGCGCAAGAAGCACAGCGGCGAGCTGCCCATTATCGGGGTGAATACGTTCCTGCCCAAAAACGGCGAATCGCACGATGCACCGACGGCGCTGATGCGCTCGCACGAAGAGGAAAAGCGGCATCAGCTCGAAAACCTGCGCGCTTTCCAGCGGCGGAATGCCCACCGGGCGCCGCAGATGCTGGCGCGGTTGCAGCAGGTGGCGCGTCGCGGCGAGAACGTCTTCGCCGAGCTGATGGAGTCCGTACGCTACTGCTCGCTGGGACAGATCACGCAGGCCCTGTTTGAAGTGGGCGGCGAGTATCGGCGGAATATGTGAGCGCCTGCAGATGGCGGCGCATGAGCAGCGGAGCGGATTGGGGCAGGGCCTTGTGCGCTGGTGCCTCACGGGCTTACATGAAGCTGGCCGGAACGGTCGCTGTCGGTTGGCGTAGCCTGTGAACAGATGGTGAACGCAACAGCCAGGGTCATCTGCGGCCATCGGGCGCCATGCGTGCTTTGCTGCCGGGGCTGGGATTGTATGTGCTGACAGTATCGGCTGCGTCAGCTCAGTTCTACGAGGCACACTTCGGGAAAAACAAAATCCAGTACGAGCGCTTCGACTGGCATGTGTTGCAGACAGAGCACTTTGACATTTATTACTATCCCGAAATGCAGGTGCTGGCCGAGCATGGCGCCTACTTTGCCGAGGAGGCCTATCGCACACTCCAGCAGCGCTTTAACTATGCCCTGCCGCAGCGTACACCGATTATTTTTTATGCGGCGCCTTATCATTTCCAGCAGACAAACACAATACCGGGCTTTGTCCCGGAAGGCGTGGCTGGCTTTTTCGAGCTGATCAAAGGGCGGGTTGTGATTCCGGCCAGCGGCAATCTCTATCGTTTTCGGCGAGTGATCTGGCACGAACTCGTCCACGTGTTTACGTTCCATCGGGCGCTTCAGGTATTGCGTGATCATCGGATGCCTCCCGATCGTTATCTGCCCTTGTGGTTTACCGAAGGACTGGCTGAGTACTGGTCGGGGCCGCCAGACGACCAGCATGAGATGATCCTTCGAGATGCGCTCTATGCGAACTACTTGGCCCCCTTGGAAAACATGGATCGCACGTATGGCACCTTTCTCATGTACAAAGAAGGGGAGGCGCTTTGCCACTTCATTGCCGAGACCTACGGCGAGGAAAAACTGCTGGAGCTGATCGAGCAGTTCTGGATGGATCGTGACTTTCGGCGTGTGATGGAGCACGTACTGGGCGAAGATTTCTACCGGATATCAGATCGGTGGGAGCGCTGGTTGAAGCTGCGCTATCTACCGATGCTGCCGCATCGCACGCTGCCCTCACTGGCTTCCCGGGCAATCGTGGCGCGGGGGATCAGCACAAAACCGGTGGTGTATCGACGGCGTGATGGCCAGCGATTTGTGTACTATCTGGGCAACGAGGGCACCTCCACCAGCCTGTATGCGATTCCGGTTGATGCGACCTATCGGCCAACAGGTACGCCACGGGTGCTGATTCGTACCGGCCGGAGCGAACGCTTTGAGTCGGTGAGCTTGCTGGAAGACCGCATGGATGTATCGTTCGCCGGCGTTCTGGCCTTCACGACCCGGAGTGGTGCAGGAGATGTATTGCATCTGTACGATCTGGAACGGGAAGCACTGCTTAGCACGTACCGATTCCCCCATCTGGTGGCGCTCTATAGCCCGACCTGGAGCCCGGACGGCAAGCGGTTGGCCTTCAGTGCGATCGACGACGGGGGATGGATCGATCTTTATGTGCTGGATACCGCGAGCGGCCAGCTTGAGCGGCTCACACGTGACCTTTATGACGATCGCGATCCGTCCTGGAGTCCAGACGGCCGCTATTTGGCCTTTGCCTCAGACCGCACGGCCTGGGGCGAACGGTACGGGATGAATCTGTTTCTCTACGACTTTGCTACCGGGCAGATTCGCCAGCTCACCGATGGATGGCGGCGTGATCGGGAGCCCCGGTGGAGCCCGGATGGCCGCTACGTCGTGTTTGCCAGTGCGGTGATGGGGGACGAGGGTCGTTTTAGCCCACAGAACATCTGGGCGGTCGAAGTGATGCCCCGGCTGTCTGTCCGTCCGGTAGCGACTGCCTATCCTGAGACAGGGGCACAGGCTGTCGGGCCGCCGGTGCGGCGACTTTACCGATTGACCAATCTGGCCACCGCTGCCTTTGATCCCATATGGACGTCCGACGGACACCTGCTCTTCAGCGCGTTTGAGCACTATCGGTTCACCATTCGCTATATCCCGAATGTGGCCGAGCGACTGGCCCGTCCGTATCAGCAGGCGACGGTGGCATTGCTGGGCAGCCCTCCCCCGTGGCAGCCCGGACGTCTTTCGACCGAGAGCGGCGTCCGACGCCGACCCTACCATCGACGTTACAGTCTGGATATAGCCTATGGCGGCATCAGCATCAGCCAGAGCGCACTCTGGGGTACAACGGGCGGTGCCGCGCTGGCTTTTTCAGATCTACTGGGCGATGACCGGTGGTACGTGACGGTTTTTCACACGGGGCGGGGAAGTGGCGAGCTGCTCAAAGGGTTGAACGTGGCCGTCTCCCGCGTGCAGCTCCACCGTCGCACAAATGTTGGCTACGGAATCTATCGGTTTGCCGGCCTGCGTTTCGACCTGACCGACCCAGATGCTGCCGCCGAATATCCGCTGCTCTGGGAAGAACTGGTGGGCACCTACGGGGCGCTGAGCTATCCACTTTCTACCTTCCGTCGTCTTGAGCTGCACACGGCGCTGGCCTGGAGCGACAAACGCGTAGCCATCCGAGGTGTCCGACGTCGGGCCCTGCTTCTGTCGAATGCGCTGGCCCTGGTGCATGACCATGCGCTCTATGGGGCCAACGGACCGGTTGAGGGGGGGCGGGCCAATCTGACGTTGGGATATACCACCGATCTGCGCTACGCCAACGTCAGCTACTATACACTGAGCCTGGATGTACGCCACTATCTGCGCCTGACGCGCAACGTCACGCTGGCTTCCTGGGGACTGCTCCGCATCAACGAAGGTCGTGAAGCACGGCTGTGGTTTCTGGGAGGAAGCTGGGATCTGCGTGGTTTTCCACTGTTTAACGTACGAGGGCGCAAGCTCTGGTTTACCTCCCATGAGCTGCGTTTCCCGATCCTTGAAGCCCCTTCGCTTTACATGCCACTGCTGGCACCGTTTGGTATTGCTAACCTGCGGGGGGCGTTGTTCTTCGATGCGGCCCATGCGTGGAACGATCGCTACGATCGTCGGGAGCCGCAACTTTACACAGGGGAAACAATCGGTGCCGTTGGTCTGGGCTTCCGGCTGAATCTGCTGGGTGGGTTAGTGTTGCGCTACGATATGGGCTATCGTTACCGTGATGGCTTTCGATATCGCGAACGGTTTTTCCGTCAGTTTTTCTTTGGATGGGATTTTTGAAGCACTGGGTGTGGGGGTCGATCGGACTGGCCATGTTGCTTACAGAAGGCGGCTGTCGCTCGTTGCAGGTGCCCGAGAGGATGCTGGTGTCCCCGGTAACAGCACGATGGACGGTGGCGCCTCCGCTGGGGGTACGCTGGCAGCGTGGCGTTGAGGCCGCACCGGCCCGGGCATTTGTGGCTGGCCGCCTCCTGCTGGTCACCAATCGAAAGGGCGACGTGCATGCGTTTGAACTGCCCAAAGGCCGCCGACGTGGGGTGCTTGATGCAGGGCGGGACCTGCTGGGAGCGCCGGTGCTGCACGGGACTGTACTCGTAGTACCGGTAGCCCTTGGTGGAGCTTCAGTAGTGGCCTACGACCTGTATCGCCGCCGGATCGTCTGGCGTCACGTAGGTAATGGCGTGGAGGCCAGTCTGACGCTGGAAGGCAACGTCGTGTATGTGGCCGAGCGGTGGGGACGGGTGTATGCATTGGATGTGCGAGACGGACAAGCACGCTGGGTGCAGGAGCCCGAGGTGACCGGTCTGGAAGGCGTGCGCGCACGGCCGATTCGAGTAGGGGATCTGCTGGTGGTAGCCGACAAACGGGGACGGGTAGTGGCCTTGGAGACCGAAACAGGCCGGTTGCGCTGGCAGCAGCAATGCTGGCCTGTGTATGTCGATCCTCTTCCAGTCGATGATCGGGTACTTTTGCCCACCACACGGGGCCGACTGGTAGCGCTGCAGGCCGCCTCCGGCACAGTGGCCTGGACCTTGGCACTGCCCGATACCTCCATCCAGCTCACAACGCCCGTGGTCGTCGAACAGACCGTGTATGTGGCCGGAAGTGACGGCGTCGTCCGAGCGCTGACACGCGCCACTGGCACGTTGCGCTGGTCGTGGACGGGCGGGACTGCCATGGTGGCGGCACCCGTAGCCGATACCACGGCTGGCGTGCTCTACGTAGGAGACCTGCACGGCCGCTTGGTGGCGCTGGAGCTGGCAACCGGCGTTCTGCGCTGGGAAACTAGGCTGAAAGGGGGAGTGCTTGATCTGGAGAGATCTGCTTTCGGATTGGTCGTTTTGACGCGTCCCCGGCAGGTTTATCTGCTGCAAACCACTCATGAAGTGGCCACACATCCTTAGCCTGAGCTTTACGTGCTGGCTGGCAATTCCAGGCCAGACGCAGCCGGTCATCGTGCTCAGCACAAACTGGCCGGAAGCGCTGGTCTATGCCGATTCAGTGTTGCTGGGACCTGCGCGCTATCACATCTTCCGATTACCTGCTGGCAAACGCATGTTGCGCGTGGTGCCCCCCGAAGGTGATACCTGGGCCATTCCAGCCCGTACAGTCATGTTGCCAGACACCACGGCTGATACACTTCAAATCACGGTGACTTTCCGATACCACTACCGTATCGAGTCAGTGCCTTCTGGGGCCCGTATTTTTGTGAGGCAATCCGAACGCCAGCGATTCCTGGGCGAAACCCCTTTCTGGGACGCCTTCGAAGCGCCGCTTCAGGATACACTTTATCTCGTCCGGCCTGGCTACGCTCCGGTTGCCCTGTGGCCCGGACAGCAGGTATGGAATCGCCATCGGGTCTATCTGCAACCGTTGGAAACGTCCGTTCCTGAGGTGCAGCCCGGAGGACCCACCGTACGCCGTCGGCGCTGGATTACATATGCTGCACTTGGCGTGGCCGTGGCTGCGACGGCCGTATCTGTTCACTACAAATTTCAGGCGGACCGGCTTTATGCACGTTATGAAGAAACCGGAGATCCGACGTTGCGCCCGCGTATCCGGGCACTTGATCTTCGGGCTGGCATTGCGCTGGGCATTGCGCAGTTGGGATTAGGGGTGGCGGCCTTTCGGTTGATCTTTCGGTAGCCGGGCTGTCGAAGACAGAAAGAATGTGTATTTTTTAGCAAACCTTTTCGCCAGCACAGAAACGGGCCATGTCATTGAAGGAACGCTTGACCGAGGATCTGAAGGCGGCCATGCGGGCACGCGATACGGCGCGGTTGCGCACGATTCGAGCGCTGCAGGCCGCTCTGACGGAACGAGAGATCGCCGAACGCAAAGGAGGAAAGGCCACGCTGACCCCTGAACAGGAGTTGGAAGTATTGCAAAAAGAGGCCAAACGCCGTCGTGAGGCTATCGAACAGTTCCGTGCAGCGGGACGGGACGATCTGGTGCAGAAGGAAACAGAAGAGTTAAAAATCATTGAAGCATACCTGCCACGTCAGCTCAGTGACGAAGAGATCCGCGACGTTCTGGAAGAGATTATCGAATCGGTGGGGGCTCGTTCGGTCCGCGACATGGGGCGTGTGATGAAAGAGGCGATGGCACGTATGCGTGGGCAAGCCGACGGACGCCGCGTCAGTGAGCTGGCCCGAGAGCTGCTAACTCAGCGCGAATCAGCTTCATGACGGCACTAACGCCACTCGACTGGTTCATGCTGGTGTTGATTGGGCTGGGTATGGTGCGCGGGTTTGCAACCGGCGGCGTGCGCCAGGTGGCCAGTATCGTAGGGTTTGTGTTGGCCATTGTGGTAGGCATTTCGGCCATGGAGCCGGTAGGAAAGCTGGTGGTCACCAGCTTGAGCCTGTCGCCCCGGGTGGGGCCGCTCATTGGGTTCATGCTGGTGTTTCTGGCCGTGCAGGTAGGCGTCTGGCTGGCCATTCGAGCTACTGAGGCCTTGCTGGGAGCTATCAAGTTATCGCTGCTCAATCGATTGCTGGGGGCGCTGGTAGGTGGGTTCAAGGCGGTACTGCTCCTGAGCTTGCTGTTTCTGGTGCTGCGCGTGTTCGATCTGCCTGGACCGGCTGCCCGACGCGCTTCGCCGCTGTACGAGCCGGTAGCCGCCGTGGTGCCGGCTACCTGGGATTTTGTAGTAGCCCGAGCACCTGAAGCACGCAAGCTGGTGGAACGTTTCTCCGGGTTGGATGACAAGCTGGACAAAACACAATAGTCGATGAATACCATGCGGTGGGCAGATCGGCTGGCTGCGCTGCTTCCAGAAGAAGCAGCGCCCGTATTTCGGACACAGGAGATGGTGCGCGCGGCAATTGAGCAGGCCTGCCGGTCCAGTGACGGGCTGGCAACCTTCCACCAGATTGGCCAGAGTGAAGAAGGACGACCGCTGGATGCCGTAGTGATGGGACGAGGCCAGCGATCCGTCCTGTTGTTGGCCGGAGCCCATGCCGACGAGCCGGTGGGTCCCGAAACGTTGCGCTGGTTGATCACGGAAGGCATGCGACGGCCCGATCTTTTACAGCCATTGCTGGAGCGCGTGCGGTTTGTCATACTGCCTCACATCAACCCGGATGGCGAGCTCCGCAACCGAAGCTGGACCGAACGCTGGCCCTCGCTGGAGGCTTACCTGACCGGCATTGTGCGGGAGCTTCCGGGACGTGACCTGGAGTTTGGCTACCCGGATCTTCGTGTCGAAAACCGTGCTATTGCCCGCTTTTTGCAGGCATACGCACCTTTCGCGTTGTACATCAACCTGCACAGTATGGGCTTTGCGGAAGGAGCGCTGCTGCTTATCGAGCGCCACTGGTCATTTCGTACGGAAGCGCTGCAACGGGCCTTTATAGAAGCGGTCCGTGTAGCCGGGCTCGAACTGCATGATCATAACCGCAAAGGCGAAAAAGGATTTTTCTATCTGGGGCCCGGCTTTATGACCACTCCTGAAGGTGAAGCCATGCGCACGTTCTTTCTGGCACAGGGCGACGCGCAGACGGCTTCGCACTTTCGGATGAGTTCAATGGAATTTGTGCGGCGTCTGGGGGGCGATCCACTTTGTCTGGTGACCGAGTTACCGTTGTTCGTGGTTCGGCATCGGCCCTCACCGCCGGGTGTGCCTGTGGCCTATCTCGAATTACGGGAACAGCTGCCAGAGCTTCGCCTGCGTGTGGAAAAAGGGCAATCGCTGGACGAGGCACGCCGTCTGTTTGGACTTCGGGCGTTGCCACTGCCGGTCGCTATGCGGTTGCAGTTGCAGACGATCGGGCTGGCGCTGGAAGCAATCGGCGTTTGAGCATGCTCAACGCGGCATCAGGCGTATAGTGTGGAGGGGCGAGGTAGGGTGCAAGGGCCACGCTGAAGGCCGAGTAGGGAGGCGATAACGTGCCATAAACCGATCAATCTCAAGCCATAAGCGCCGCACAGAGAAAACGGTTGTATCGGAAAGTGTCGTCCACCCCTCCCAGAACGCCGGTGCCGGTCGTTCGCGGAGCAACGGGGATCCTCCCCATGAAAGGGTAGATGGATGGCCGGTGCCGGGCAACAACAGGGGCGCATAACGAGCAGCGGCAGGAAGATGAGCCAGGTGTGACCACACCGGAAAAGCCAGTCGCCGAGTGTGGGCCCGCTCCCAGCGCCACAGGTTGAGATCGGGGCCCAGACGATGCGCCAGCGTATCGACGACGGCGTCGAAGGCAGCTTGCAAGACCTGGACATAGTGGGACCGTAGCGGATCGGGTGAGGTGGGTAAGGGCAATGTGCCACCGGATTCCAGATAGCGGCTGATCCAGTAATCAAAGATGGTAGCACCCAGGCTGGCAGCATTGTAGGTAGCATCCCAGTTACGGAGCAGCGTATAGGCTTCGTGAGACAGCGTATCCGTAAAACGCAGGGGATCCAACACAGGAAGTAACGTTGCCAGCTGCTGATGAGCCCAGCGGCTGTGCGCATCGTCCGGAAAGGCAGGGGTCGGGGGTAGATCTCGGAGGCGGTGGGCGATCCATTGATGCCAGGGGGTCTGGCCAATCAGGACACCATCGTTCAAGGATCCAACAATCCGGGGATGTCCGAGGAGGTGCCAGCGACCATCGGCCGTAAGCCGGATCCCTGCGCCTTCGAACAGCCGAAATGTAGGAACGTGGTTCGATAGCAGGGCGAGCCAGGCCGGCAGGTCGCTGACTGGAGTCAAACCGGCCCATCGAAGCAGCAATACGGTGTCTGGAGCAGGTTCTGCAAGAACCAGGGCATCACCAGCCTGCGCACGTTGCAGCAGGCGCTCGCTGCCGTCGGGTAGGCGAAAACGCGTATAAACGGGCTGTAATGAAAGGGCGGTCCGGGGGCGCCTTTCCAGGGTAGCTGGCTGGGTAGTTGGTAACAGATACCAGGTATGTTGACCGGTCTGGCCGGCCAGAAAGAGCAGGGTGCCTGGAATAGTTACAAGGCGAAGCGTGTCGTCTGGCAGTAGGATCAGCACTTCCTGGAAGAAGGGGAGGGCCAGATCGCCGTAGACGTAACGCATGTAGCATTGCAGACTTCCGTCGGTGGTCGATCGTACCCAGGCCATGCTGTGGTGGAAGCCATAGAGGTGTAGCCAGGAGCGAAGTGCTGACAGGCCGGCGATGGCCTCATCTGTGGTATGCGGCAGCATCAGCAGGGCCAGCAAGCGCTCGATGGCGAGGCTGTGCCAGGGTTGCCAGGGATCAATGGGAAGGTTGAGCAAAACCTGTTCATCCCGAAGGGTTGTCGGTCGCTCCAGAAGGGCGGCCTGAAGTCCCTGGGTGTAGGCAAGCAGGCGGTGACGAGCGTGTGAGGGTAGCTGTTCATAAGCAGTTCGGGATTGTTCAGGAAGTAACAGGGCATGCACCAGGCTGTCGAGAAGTACGGTGGAAGGACCAAACCATTCGGTCTGACGGCCCAGTGCTGCCTGACGCCAGAGGAGCAGGGGCCAGCTGTGCCAGAGCCCATGCGCATAGCCCAGGGCCGTCAGTGCATCATCCAGGTGGGCCGCTCGGATGCTGACCAGATGACCGGGAAGGATCTGCAGCGTAACGGGGGCTTGGAGGCCGGCGATGGAGCGCTGCGAAGGAGGGTGCCGGACAGCCTGAACGAGATAGTGATACCCACTGAAAACCATCAGCAGGCCCAGCAGCACAAGGATGAATGGAAACAACAGGCGCCTCATTTTAACCGGAAGTGCGACGTTGTTGGAGCCAGGCTTCTAAGTCGTCCAGTTCCCGAGCGTTCAGGCAGGCATCAGGTGAGAGCCATCCTTTGCGGGCGACGGCTACGCCCCAGCGCACATAGTCCAGTTCGTCGATGGCGTGCGCATCCGGGTTAATTACAATGGGGATGCCCGCTGTGGTTGCCGCACGGATGCGTCGCCAGTCAATATCAAGGCGCTGAGGATGGGCATTGAGCTCAATGGCTACGCGGTAGGTAACACAGGCATCAATGATGCGGGCCCAGTCCAGCGGATAGCCTTCACGTCGAAGCAGCAAGCGGCCTGTCGGGTGTCCCAGAATCGTGACATACGGATTACGAAGGGCCCGTAATATGCGTTCCGTGGCTGTTTTTTCGTCCATTTCCAATTGGGTGTGTACGCTGGCCACCACATAGTCGAAGCGCGCCAGTACGTCGTCGGGATAGTCCAGCGATCCATCAGGGAGAATGTCGCATTCCGTGCCGCTTAAAATGCGAAAGTTATGAAGTGCCAGCTTCTCGTTTAACGCACGAATTTCTTCTTGCTGGCGGTGTACTTCCGCAACGGAGAGGCCATGGGCAATGGTAAGCGACCGGCTATGATCGCCGATGCCAAAATAGCGGTAACCTCGGCTGCGTGCGGCTTCAGCCATTTCTCGGAGGGTATGGCGGCCATCGCTATAGGTGGAATGGTTGTGCAAGATACCTCGGAGATCCTGTTGCGTGATCAGGTGAGGAAGTGCATGGTGCGCAGCGGCTTCCAGCTCACCATACCCTTCGCGTAGTTCAGGAGGAATCAGGGGGAGTCCTACGCGCTCGTACAGAACCGCTTCCTCCGGAGAGGGCGCTGGAGGACCATACGCCTGCAGAAAGGCCTGACAGTGCGCTTCCGATCCGGTGTACCACCACAGGATGGTACCAAAGGATTCCGGGGAGGTCACGATCAGGCGCAACGGAAAGCCATCCGGCAACGTGCCTTCCAACAAGAGCTCGCCATGTGGCCCGGATCGCTGTTGCGTGAGCGAAAGTAGCTGCTGCAAGGCTTCCTGCGAAGCGACGACCACCAGTTCGATTCGATCTACCACTTCCAGCATGCGCCGAACAGCGCCGGCCAGCGCGACGCGTTGAACGTTCGGATGCTGTCGTATTTGTTCGCAGAGCGCTTCGGCCACAGGAAGCGCCTGGGCCAACAGCCGCAGCGTGCGGTAGCGCCGGCGGCGGGTCAGTTCCTCCCGTAACCGTTCACGTAGACGGGGACCAAAACCTTTGAGCCGATGAAGGCGACCGTCCTGTAATGCTGCTTCCAGATCATCCAGCGAGGTGATGTTCAGCTCCTGCCAGAGCTGACGTACCCGCTGAGGTCCAAGCCCTTTCAACGTAAGCAATTCCAGAAGCCCTGGAGGAAGCTCCTGGCGGAGACGTTCCAGTACGTTCGAAGTGCCTTGCTCGACCAGCTCCTGAATCTGCGCAGCCAGCCCACGTCCGACACCGGGTAACTCGGTCAGAGTACCCTGGCGTATCCGCTCGACAACGGGCTCCTCCAGTTGTTCGATTGCAGCGGCAGCCTGTTCATAGGCGCGTACACGGAAAGGATTTTCGCCACGGAGCTCCAGCAACCGGGCTGTTTCGCGCAGCAGGCGGGCTACGTCTCGATTCTGCATGGGTCTCATACGGCTCGTACACAAGTTACAGCGGGCTTCTGGCAAAGCCAAGCCTTACAGGATCAGACAAGGTAGGCATACAGGTCCGGATACAGGACCGAACGCCTACGACAAGTCCATGTGTCGGTTTCTGTGCTGCGGCTTGGGTATGTTGTTGGTAAGGAGTAGGATTTCAGCACCGTGCCGTTTTTCCAGAAGCCAAGTCCGTCTAAACTCTGCAGAAGCTGTGACAGGCTTTCTATGGGATCCCATCGATTCAGTTGGCTTATCGGAAGTGGCATTGCAGGGAATGTTGTCGCCATCATAGGGTCCTCCTTCGGTATCCATCTCGTTCTGTGCGAGGCAGGATGAAGGCCCGAAAGGTGCTTCCGAAGGCATCAGCATGGGTCTAAGAGCTGCTGTCGAGACCGAAGGGGTGGATACCATTGCCCGTTCAGCGTGTGAGGTCCGGCGGACTTGGCGAAAGGGCAGGGCGGTTGACGAGCGCTCAGGTCCGTGCGGTTGGCTTTATCCGTGAATAGTGTAGCGCACGCTTAAGGAGCTCCACGGAACGCTGGTATGTGTGATGGTCACCGTCCAGGCGTACCCGGGTTGTGCTGAGGTTTGCGAACGCACCGCATTCACCAGCAAAATTGTAGCAGGCAATTCTACAGGATCATGATCCGATGCGGGTCGTGAGAAGGTACACCCTGACTGGAGCAATAGTAGGTTCTACTGGCCAATGGTAGTACTACCCGGTGACTGACAGCGATCGCGTAGTGTCTGGGGACCGAAGGTGTCCTGATTGATAGCGCTGGATACGCTTCCGTCGCTGATGCAGGCAGCAAATCTGGTGCAGCGTTTTGTCCGGCACTGGTTTAATCGGTACGGTGTCGTATTGCAACGGCAATGGCCCATTGTGGAGAAACTTTTGTGAAAGTGTGTCGTCCTAACTCTCTTCTAAGGTGGGCATTTCGTAATTTTTTGGAAGAAAGCGGCTTTCATGTGGGTACTACGAGACCAGGGAGTTGTCTTACGCTTTTGGTACCGACGGGGAATGGTCAGGCATGCTACTGAAGGCAGCATGGGCCGTTCGGTTATTTAGTCGTCGCGCATGTTATTCCGTTTATCGCTCAATAGATTCAAAGTGTTACCGAATGCTGCGTTTGGGGAGGGGAGCTGCTGTTCTGGATTGGGAACGTTTACGGGATTCACGGGATTGACTCTGCGGAAGAAATTCGGTAATATGCCCCACGTTGCACGCCGGGCGACTCTAAGCCCGCATTATTTATTAAGAGTGTGTAGCACAAACCAGAACGAAGGAGGAAACCGTCCATGGAACTGCTGAGCCTGCTGCTGATGCTGCCTCAGGCTGCCGCCGGAGACGAAGGATTTATCAATGTACTGGTCCAGCGCTTTAACGAAGGCGGCGACTTCATGTGGCCGGTCCTGGTTTCGCTGATTATTGGTCTGGCCATCGCCTTCGAACGTATCATCACGCTAAATCTGGCCGACATTAATACGCGTAAGTTTATCCTGCAGGTAAAAAAGGCGCTGGAGGAAGGCGGAGTTCAGGCGGCTGAGGAGGTGTGCGCTAAGACGCGGGGGCCTGTGGCTTCGGTCTTCCAGGCTGGTCTATTGCGAGCCGATGAGGGCATTGAGGCAGTCGAGAAGGCGATTGTTTCGTATGGGTCGATTGAGATGAGTTTTCTGGAGCGCGGCTTGGTCTGGCTGTCCCTGTTTATTTCGTTGGCTCCGATGTTCGGCTTCCTTGGAACGGTCGTGGGTATGGTGCAGGCCTTTGATGCCATTGAGCAAGCCGGTGATATTTCGCCCAGTCTGGTGGCCGGTGGTATCAAGGTGGCCTTGTTGACCACGGTTTTCGGTCTGATTACCGCTATCATTCTGCAGTTCTTCTACAACTATGCGGTCTCAAAGATCGACCGGATCGTAGTGGACATGGAGGAGGCGTCGATCGAACTGATCGACTCGTTGGTGCTGATGCAGGCCGGGCGTCCGCTGACGGCTTCGGAGGAGAAGGCTGAAGCCCCTAAACAGTCCTGAGCTGAGCGGAACTTTTTGGAAGCAAAAGCAAACGCGTAGATATGGGAAACATTGTTCCTTTGGCCATCTGGGCAGCCCTGATTCTACTGGGGCTGGGGTTGATCGCCCAGGTAATTTTTGGCCTGCGCAACCTTACTTACGGCAAAATCAGTCCGGTATCTATGCTGATTGTGGCGTTGCCCCTGCTGCTCATGGTGGTACTGGGATTCTCCGTGGGAAGCTGGGCGCAGGCCGGTGTGATTACGGTGCTGGTTATGTTCGGGCTAACCGTGGTCTCACTGCTACTTTCGGGGTTGCGGAGTATGTTTACCTTCTAAACCGGCGATAGATCATGGCGGGGCTGCTAAAGAAGAAAAAGCGTCAGGAGGCCGAGATTCCGACGGCTTCGATGGCTGACATTGCGTTCCTGCTGCTGATTTTCTTTCTGGTGACCACCACCATTGATGTGGATACGGGCATTGGGATGACGCTGCCACCCAAGCTGGAGGAAGATCAGGAACCGCCGCCGGTGCGGGAACGCAACATGCTCAAGATCCTGGTTAATGCCCAGGGCCAGGTACTGATCGAAGATGAGCTGGCTTCGGTGCAGCAGATTCGGGCGGAGGTGAAAAAGCATATTACGAACAACGGCGTTGATCCCAACTACGCAGAGAGTCCACAAAAAGCTGTCGTCTCGATCAAAACGGACTGCGAAACCTCCTACAACACTTATATCCAGGTGCTTGATGAGGTCTGGATGGCCTATTTCGAGCTCTGGGATGCCGAAGCCCGCAAACTGGGTTATCCTAACTACAATGCCTATCGGGCTACGCTGGGACCGGATGATGAGAACCAGATTCGCAAAATCATTCCGGCCCAGATTTCAGTAGCCGAACCGGACTGCTAAGCATCGATCCAAGACCATGGCCTCGCAGCACTTTAAAAAGAAGGCAGAAACCAAGCAGGGAATTCCGACAGCTTCGCTCCCGGACATTATCTTTATGCTGCTGATCTTTTTTATGGTCAGCACGGTTTTGCGGGAGACAACGGTGCAGGTACGCACGCTTCTGCCCCGGGCCGAAGCGCTCACAAAAATCGACCAGAAGCGCCTGCTTTCTTACATCTATATCGGTCCCCGCAAGATGCCTGACGGCCGGCTGGGCGAAACACGCGTCCAGATCGACGATGCGCTGATTGATGATATTACCTTGATTCGCACGATCATGTACAACAAGCTGCTGGAGCAGCCCAAGTTGATCGTGTCGCTTCGTATCGATCAGGACGCCAGGATGAAGCTGGTCTATGATGTGCAGCAGGAGCTCCGGGAGGCAGGGACGCTGCGTATCAACTATTCGGCGCGACCCGAAGCGCCAGCCTCATAGCATGCGCTTTTGAAGGTCAAAAGCCACATAAAAAGCCCTGCGTACAGCGGGGCTTTTCTATGCAGCAACCAACCATGATCCAGCGAATTCAATCGCTTTATCTGCTACTGGCAGGCCTGGTGCTGCTCTGGATGGGGCTGGCACAGGCACCCTGGCAGTTGTTGGGACCAACGGCTCATGCCTGGATTGGGCCGGTTGCGCGTGGGCTGGCTGTGCTGCTGGCTGTCGCAGCCATCGTCCTCATCTTTCGGTACCAGCAGTTAGAGCGTCAGCGCACGCTGGTTGTCCTGGAACAGATAGGCGTGCTGTTGCTTGCCCTCCTGTACGTTGGAGGGATGTACCTGGATGGTACACTGGCAGTACGGACCGAGAAGGGTATCCTGTGGGATCGTGTGTTATGGATCGGGCAGCCTGTGCTGGCTTATCTGCTGTTGTGGCTGGCCCGCCGGGGCATTGAGCGTGACATCGCACTGATCCGGTCGATGGATCGGCTACGTTAAGGGCCGACAACACATGGCCAACCGGCACATACCCTTTCGCGTTTATCCAATCTTGGCGCTGGGGCTGCTCAGCTTCTCAGTCAGTCCGATTCTGGTGCGCTGGGCTGGTGAAGAGGCGTCCGGTCTGGCCATCGCCGTCTGGCGGACGTGGCTGGCTGTGGTCATGCTGGCACCATTCGCGCTCCCTAAATTGCGGGTCCATCGCCTGTTCGGCCAGAAGACTGGACTCACCATGCTGGCTGGCGTTTTCCTTGGCATGCACTTTATCGCATGGATCCTATCGCTTTACTATACCTCGGTAGCCAGTGCCTCGGTGTTGGTCTGTATGAGTCCGGTCTTTCTGGCGGCGCTGGGATTCTGGATACTGGGCGAGCGGCTGGCCTTTCCGGTGGTAGTGGCCATCGGTCTGGCGGTGATCGGAGCCGCCCTGATCGGCTGGGGCGATCATACCGAACTGGAAACCGGCGCACAGCCTCTGCTGGGCAACACCTTAGCGCTGGCTGGGGCCCTGCTGATCAGCCTGTATTTGCTCATCGGACGCGTCGTGCGACAACAGGCCTCCTGGTTGACCTATGTCTTCCCTCTGTACCTGGCCGCAGCCGTGACGGCGCTGATTCCGGCGCTGTTGCTGAAGGTGCCGCTCTGGGGGTACAGTCCGCGTTTTTACCTGCTATGTGGTCTTATGGCGCTGGGACCCCAAATTCTTGGACATGGCTCCTTTAACTACAGTGTGAAATATATGCCGGCTGCCTGGCTGGGCCTGCTTTCACTACTGGAACCAGTAGGGGCTTCACTGCTGGCTTATCTGCTTTTTGCGGAGACACCTCCCGGGCTTTCTGTGGTCGGTATGATACTGGTGTTGATCGCTATAGCCTTTGCCGTGCAGTACGAGCAGCGGACGGCACGCCGACGTCTCACCTCCTCCACGGCTTAAGAAAACGCCCCGCAGGCAACTCCTGAAAACGCCGGCGTCGAAACAGAAAGTATTCAAGTGCCACGCTGCCTCGATAAGGAGGAAGCACGACGCTTTCGCCGTTTACAGGACGCTGGTTGTGATAGAAGCGGCGCATGCGATGGGCATCCCGATAGGCCTGCACAATGGCAACGGCGTCCTTCCAGCGACCCAGCACGGCAAAACGCAGCAGCGCCAATACGTCAAGGAGGAAGCGTGCAGGAAATATGCGGCGCCATTCAGAAGGGGGAAGATTCTTGTACAGTAGCAACAGGCTATTGCGAAAGTTATAGTAAGTTTTGCGCGGGTCATGAGGAGGAAGCGAACTCCCTCCCAGATGATATACCACACTTTCAGGTACCAGCTCGATACGATAGCCAGCACGTTGGAGGCGCCAGCACAGGTCAATTTCCTCCATGTGCAAGACAAAGTGCTCATCAAGCAACCCCACCTGATCCAGCGCTTTGCGTCGAAGCATGATGGCAGCTCCGGTAGCCCAGAAGATGGGACCCGGATCGTCATACTGCCCTTCATCGGGTTCGACCGTATCAAAAAGCCGACCGCGCGTGAAAGGATAGCCGAATCGGTCGAGAAAACCACCGGCCGCACCGGCATATTCAAAGTGGGTACGCTGGTAGTACTGACGCAACTTGGGTTGAACAGCGCCAATGGCCGGATCAGATTCCATGCGTTGAACCAGTGGCCAGAGCCAGTCGGAGGGGACTTCTACGTCGTTGTTGAGCAGCACGATGTACTGGCCACGTGCGTGGGGAATCGCTTCATTATTTCCCCGGCAGAATGCCCAGTTTTCCGGGTGCCGGACGATGTGCACCTGTGGAAAGGTTGCAGCAACCCACTCGGACGAGCCGTCCGTAGATCCATTATCAGCCAGAATAATCTCTAAATTGGGATAACAGGTAGCGACGACCGAGGGCAGACACCGCTCCAGGAGATGGCGGGCGTTCCAGGAAACAATAATTACGGAAACAGCGGGTGCCGATTGCATAACCTCGAATGCTTCATATCTACCCGGCTCACTTATACGGGTGGTTTACGTTCAGGTTGTTCGGCAAACGTTGGCTATGCAGGTTATGAGGTTCTTGAGGAGCCATGGGGCGCGTCAGCCTACAAAAAACCGGCGCGGCCCCAGCAGGAGCCGCGCCGGCTGCCCCACCATGTGTGATTGAGACTTGCGGGGACGTGCCGCAGACGCAAGTCTCCTGGACGTGCTTTCACCTCATAAGACACCGCCTGTCGTTTCGTGTAACCTCCTTGTTCAAAAAAAATCTAGATCGTCAGGCGACGTAGCGGCGGGTCGTTGTGCCCGCGTAGCCAGAAGCACAAAAAGGGGCAACGGATGAAGGACCCGTTGCCCCTTTTGTGCGTGCCGAAAAACGGCCATAGACTCCTTAGCTCGAAAAGCGCCGGGGGGAAGCGTAGTCGCGCAGGAACTCGACCAGGAGGCGTACGCCGAAGCCTGTTCCCCCTTTGGGGCGGTATGGTTTGGATTCTTTAAGGAAGGCCGGTCCGGCCATGTCGATGTGAATCCAGGGATAGTTCACGAAGTGCTCCAGAAACTTAGCGGCTGTGATGGAGCCGGCCTCACGGCCACCGATATTTTTCAGGTCAGCCACGTCGCTTTCCAGCAGTTTGGCATATTCATCGTACATCGGTAGCGGATGGACGCGGTCCCCGCTGCGCTCGCCAGCAGCGACCATGGCCCGCAGGCGCTCTTCGGCGCCTTCTGTGTTATTGGTCATGACAGCTGCCACTTCCGTGCCCAGCGCGATCACCTGAGCACCGGTCAACGTGGCCAGGTCGATTACCAGAATCGGCCGATAGGTGCGAGCGTACGACAGAGCGTCGGCCAGAATCAGTCGTCCTTCGGCATCGGTGTTGAGTACCTCGACCGTCTTCCCCGAATGCATCCGGATCACCTCACCGGGTACGTAGGCATTCTCACCAGGGCGATTGTCGGTGGCGGGAATCAGCCCCACGACGTACAGCGGAATCTTGAGCCGGGCCAGCGCCTCCATTGCTCCTACAACGGCTGCTGCCCCAGCCATATCGGACTTCATGTAGTCCATGCTGTCTTTCGTGGGCTTGAGCGACAGGCCCCCTGTGTCAAAAACGACCCCTTTCCCAACCAGCACGACTGGTCGCTCATTCAGCGCGTTTTCCGGATGCCAGGTTAGGACGGTAAACGTGGGAGGCTCAGGGCTACCCCGGTTGACGGCTAACAGGCCGCCCATGCCTTCTTCCTCAATCAGCGCTTTATCCCACACGTCAGCCTCATAGCCGTACTTTTTAGCCGACTGCTCAATCAGGCGAGCGAACTTGGTGGGTGTTTTTTCGTCGGGAGACAGGTTGACCAGGTCACGGGCCGTCATCACGCATTCGGCAATGATGCGGCCGCGCTCAGCCCCTCGCCGGCTGGCCTTTTCATCGTCGCTGGTCTCGTGGATGACGAGCCGTTCAATATCGCGCAGTTTGCTTGTGTCCGTCTTGTACCGTGTAAAGCGATAAGCGGCCAGCATAAACCCTTCGACCAGTGCCTGGCTGGCCGATTCCGGATCGATCGATAGCTGCGGACGTACGATCGCTGCCGTGACTACTTGACGGTCGCGAGCCAGTTCGGCCCCACGGGCTGCCACGCGCCGCAGTTGTTCCAGATCAATGCGTTCGGACGGGCCCATGCCCAGCAACGCCAGGCGTCGAGCGCGACCACTTTCCGGATATAGCCAGATGAGCTCCTCCGGCGCTCCGGTAAAGTCTGCAGCGGCACGTTGCACGATCGGGCCAAACTGTTCGCTCAGCGCCTTCAAGGTTACTTCGACGGCTTCTTCCGTGACAGGTACCAGGAGCAGGTCAATATCCAGCTCGTCCAGCGGGATTGTTGTGACCGAGACCTTCATGACGCTGTTGAGGATGCTTGCGACTTCTGATGCAGGAGTGCTGAAAGATACGACGCATCTTCCGATGAAAGGGTGCCCGAAGCGCGCTTTATGGCGGATGCATTAAGTAGGGGAAGATAGCGGGGAGCAGCGGCCATCACGGCCTCGACCAGCGCTTCCAGGGAAGCATCTGCCACAAATGCGCCGGCTGCATTCCGATGCCCCCCACCTCCGAAAGCCCGAGCCCAGGCGTTTACATGGTAGTCGCCTTTTGAGCGAAAGCTGATCTTAACCCCCTTTTCAATCTCCGTGAACAGTAGCGCAACCCGGACGCCTCGGATTGATAGCAGGTGGTTGATAAAGCCTTCAGTGTCTTCGGTTGAAGCACCGGTTTCATTGAACATGCGTCGTGAAAGCACCATGTAGGCCACCTGTCCGTCGTAGCGAAGCTGTAGATTGCGCAAGGCTAGGCCCAGCAGGCGCATGCTTTCGGGCGTGCGCGTGTCAAAAATGGCGCTGTGGATGGCCTCGGTGCTGAGCTGTCCGCGTTCCAGCAGATCCGCTACAATACGATGAACTGCTGGCGTCACGGTATTGAAACGAAACGATCCCGTGTCGGTCATGATGGCCACGTACAGGGCAGTGGCCAGCTCATGATCGATCAGGTTGGGGTCGATAGCTCGTACGAGCTCATAGACCAACTCGCCGGTGGAAGAGGCGGTATCACGTACGTACTGCAGATCGAACCAGCTCTCCGGGGCGGTGTGATGATCAATGAGCAGCTTACGGGCCTGACTGGCCTCGACGGCCGAGGCCAGGTCTCCCAGCCGATCCAACGCGTTCGTGTCGAGCACGCAAATAACATCGGCCTGATCGATGCGTTCGCGCTGGGCCAGCGTGCCCCTGAACACTTCGATCTGGTCAATGCCAGGCATCCAGGTCAGATTGGACGGAGGGGAATCGCTGTTGATCAGGTACACCTCACGACCCATTTTCTGGAGCAACCGCCCCAGTGCCAACTGCGAGCCAATCGCGTCGCCATCGGGTTTGACGTGAGTGGTCAGCACAAAGCGCTGATGCTGGCGGAAGCAGTTCAGAATGGCCCTGCGGGTGGACATATGAACTCCGTCTGGTCTGCAAAGAGCCCATCCTTAACGCTTAAGGGGCGTTCATGTTCAGCGTGTCTCCGCCAGCGTGCGCCGTACGGATTCGATTTCCATCCGAAATTGCGCAGTAGCTGCCCGGGGGTCAGGTGCGGTCGTGATGGCAGTCATCACGGCTATGCCATAGGCTCCAGCCTCCAGTACGGGCCGCACGCGTTGTACGGTGATGCCAGCAATCGCAATCACAGGGATGGGCACCGCTTCACAGACAGCCCGCAATCCTTCCAGACCTTTCACCGAGGCCGGATTGGCTTTTGAGGCCGTGGGAAAGACCGGACCGAAGCCAATATAGTCAGCACCGGCCTGCCAGGCTGCTATAGCCTGTTCGATCGTCGTGGCCGTGGCTCCTATGATACGGTCCGGGCCCAGGATGCGCCGGGCTTCATCCACAGGAAAATCTTCTTGCCCCAGATGCACGCCATCGGCTGCTACAGCCAGAGCAATGTCAAGATGATCATCGATGATCAACGGAATGCCTGCCTCCTGGCATACGGCTGCGGTGCGCCGCGCCTCATGTAACTTATGGCGGATACCCCCAAATTTCTGTCGGAACTGCACCGTGTCGGCTCCACCGGCAATTACCAGGCGGGCCAGCTCGGCATGGGCGTAACGCTGTTGAAAGTAGAAATCGGTAAGCACATGTAACCGACCAATCAATTTTTTTCCCATGGTGCAACGCGCTGGTTATTTGTAGGTCGAGTGGGAAACCTGTCCTTATAAATCAGCATCCTGCATTTCGTTGCAGGGGCATTCAGCAAACCCAGAGACGGACAATGCTGCGAAAGAAGTCAAACAGTTTGGAGCGGGCTTTTTCATTTCTTCGAATGAACGATCGGGGGCAGAAGCCCCGCACGCGCGGCCTTACGGAAATTCGCGGCCCTTACTATTCGGTCATGGGCCTCAATTATCTGAAAGATGTGCTCGAAACCATGGGCGCCTACATTGATTCGCTCAAATTTGCGGGTGGATCGTTTACGTTGATGCCCCGCCGGGTGCTTCGAGATATGATTGACCTGTGCCACCAGTACGATGTGCTGGTCTCGACAGGTGGTTTCATTGAATATGTGGTAACGCAGGGCTCAGAGGCTGTCCATCGCTATATTCAGGAATGCAAAGCGCTGGGGTTTGATATTATTGAGATTTCCACTGGTTTTATCACGATTCCGGCTGATGACTGGCTGCGTCTGATCGAAGCCGTACAGCAAGCTGGCTTGAAAGCCAAGCCCGAAGTGGGGATCCAGTTTGGTGCGGGTGGCGATACGCCGGCCGCATTGCTGGAAGCTGAAGGAGTGCAGGATCCGGCCTGGGCAATTCAACTGGCACGGCGTTTTCTTGAAGCCGGTGCCTACATGATTATGGTAGAATCCGAGGGGATTACTGAGAACGTGGAGACCTGGCGGACGGACGTAGTCGCCCGGTTCATCAATGAGTTGGGCCTGGAGAAGCTCATGTTTGAAGCGGCCGATCCTCGGGTATTTGCCTGGTATATCAAAAACTACGGTCCGGAGGTTAATCTGTTTGTGGATCACAGCCAGATTGTTCAGCTTGAGTGTCTCCGCAGTGGCATCTGGGGGACTCAGGACCTTTTTGGCAGGGTACATACGTTCAAAGGCTGAGGAGGCTGTCCTATCAAGAAAATGGCAAATCCTACCGGTGGGCGGTGCAATTTTCCATAGGTCTTTGGGATTTTTGTGAAGTGTCGCACGCTGCTGAAGGGAATTTGTATCTTAAACTGCATACAGCAGACCAGACAGCTAATTGTGGTCCGTATCTTGTCGGGCTGTGGGCTTTCTGGAACAGTGAGCGTCCCTATCCAGCAGGTTAGCATGGGTGTTATGTATCGATTGAATCGCCGGTGGCCGCTGTTTGCCGGAATAGTGCTGTCGTTGTGGTTTGGCGTGGGGCTTTTAGCTGCCGTATCGTATGCCCAGGATATTCCGCAGCCGGTGCAGGAGGAGCTGCAACGGCGTGGGATGAGCCTCGAAGAAGCGCGTCAAGAGGCGGCGCGGCTGGGTATCGACCTGTCCGATCCCGAGCAGGCCGTGCAACGTGCTCGGGAGCTGGGCATTCCTGAAAGCCAGATTCAGGCCATGCTGCAGGCCGTGCAACAGGAAAAGACCCAGCAGCTTCCGCGCATTCTGACGCCCGGTGTCTATCCACTCAGCTTTCAGGATACGCTGGCAATCGACACGCTGCGGGCGCTGGCCGATACGTTACGATTGCGGCGCGATACGCTTCAAAGGCAGGAGACGCGTGCTCCGGCTGACACGCTGCCATATTTCGGGTATGACGTTTTTGAAAACATTCCAGACGCCTTTCGTCCCAACCAACTGGGGCCGGTTGATGATCAGTATCTGGTAGGACCCGGCGACGAGTTACGGCTGATGGTCTGGGGCGCCACGGAGTTTGCCTACGACCTGACGGTCGACCGTGAAGGCCGCATCTTCGTGCCCAACGTCGGGCAGTTCACCGTGGCCGGTAAGCGGCTGGAGGTGCTCCGGGAAGAACTCAAACGCTGGCTGGCCCGCAGTTACGCCGGGTTACTGGAAGATCCCCCTACGGTCTTTATGGATCTGACTGTTGCCCGGCTGCAGCCGGTCTATATTTATGCACTGGGCGAGGTAAAACACCCCGGTGGTTATGTGATCGCCAGCCAGTCGACGGTCTTTCAGGCCTTATATGCCGTAGGGGGGCCTAAAATCAGCGGGTCGCTTCGCGACGTGCGCGTGGTGCGTAACGGTCAGGTGCTGGCCCGTGTAGACCTTTACGACTATCTGCTGCGGGGGGAAGGACGTGAGGATGTACGCCTGCAGAACAATGACCAGCTCTTCGTGCCCCCACGCGGCAAGACCGTAGCCATTCAGGGCCAGGTGCGGCGTCCGGCCATTTACGAGCTCAAGGAAAACGAAGGATTGCGCGAGCTTATTCAATTTGCGGCTGGCCTGAAGCCCGAGGCGTTTACCCGGTACGTCCGCATTGAACGCATCATTCCCTTTGAGCAGCGGCAGGACCCTTCTGTGGTGCGCGAGGTGCTTACTGTGCCGCTTGATGGGGTGCTGGATGGCTCGCGGCAGGTGCCGCTCTATGATGGCGATCGCGTCGAGGTGCTCTCGGTGCTTGACGTAAGCCGCAATGGCGTTCATATCAGTGGGGCGGTCGTGCATCCAGGACTCTACGAGATCACCACGCAGGTGCGGACGATCCGTGATCTGATCGAGCGCGCTGGAGGTGTGACAAGCGACGTCTACGAAGGCCGCGTTCAGCTCCTTCGCTTCAAACAGAACCCGGCCGAGCGGCCTCCCTCAGTATTTCGGCCCGATCTCACCCGGGAGATACTTTCAGACACCACAGATACCCTGGCGCTGCTCGAGACGATGCGAACGCTCGATCTGGCGCGCATCCTGCTGGGCGATCCCGAACACAACCTGATGTTGCAGCCGGGTGATCGGGTTCGCGTCTATTCGGAGCTGGAGTTGAACGCGCCCCGAACGGTCGAAATCTCTGGTAAAGTGCGCCATCCTGGCGTCTATGCCTGGCGGGATAGCATGACCGTCTACGACCTGCTCTTCCTGGGTGGCGGGCTGTTCGACAAGGAGTTTCTCAGGGAGGTCTATCTGGAACGCGCTGACCTGATTCGTAAGGTCGAGCAGGGCACGCGGGAGATAATCATCCCGTTCAATCTGGCCGAAGCACTGCGTAATGAGGGAGCCGGGCGTGCGCTGCTGCAACCAGGTGATCGCCTCCATATCTATCCGATCGATGTGCAGGAGATCCGGGAGAAATTCGTCACGATCAGTGGAGCTGTCAAAAATCCGGGCCAATATCATTGGCAGGAGAACATGACGCTGGAAGATCTGATCCTGCGGGCCGGTGGTTTTACGGAAGATGCCCTGTTGGACTGGGCGGAAGTAACCCGTCTGCCGAAAGGGGCCGATCCGGATCATTTCGAACAGCTCGCCGTGCGCATTCAGGTCCCTATGGCCGAGGATATGGACGATGTCGAAGCGGTTTCGTTTGCGCTGGACGATACGACGCGTGCATTGCGTGGCGCCCGCACATTTCGCCTGCAGCACCGTGATCGCGTCTACATTCGGAGCAATCCTGCCTTTCGTCCACAGCAGACCGTGACCGTCTCGGGCGAGGTATGGTATCCGGGCACCTATACGATTTTGCGAGAAAATGAGACCCTGGCCGATGTACTGGAGCGAGCTGGTGGGGTACGTCCTACCGGCTACCTGAAGGGAGCTCGGTTGATCCGGGGCGGGCTACCTGTGGTGATCGACATGGAGCGGGCCGTGCGGCGCGATCCGCAACATAACGTTGTGCTGTTGCCGGGCGACGAGATCCGCGTGCCGCCCAAACCCGGGACTGTGGTGGTGCGGGGGAACGTACGACGACCGGGACTGGTGAAGTACGTGCGTGGTAAGCGTGTGGGTTACTACATCGAGCGCGCCGGGGGCCTGGATGACGACTCCAAGGTTATTCTGGTGACCCAGGCCGACGGAGGAACCTATCCGGTCTATCTGGGACTGAAGGGCTGGTTCCAGCGGGATCCCGTCGTGGATGAAGGGGCCATCATTGAGGTGGTGCGCAAGCCTCCGGAGGAAAAGCGTCAGGTAACGTTCGACATTGGCAAGACGCTGACCGACATCGCTTCGATTGCCGCCAGCACACTCACCATCATTGCGCTGGCCCGGCGGTTATAACGTTTTATCAGCGCAAAAGGCTGCGGTGATCGACGCGGGGCCGGGCTGTTGCGTATGCACCGACTACAGATCAGCGGACGACTCCTGGCCCGCAATACGCTCTTCAATCTGGCAGGGCAGGGTGGACCGCTCCTGATCGGCGTGGTCACCCTGCCGTTTATCATTCAGGGGTTAGGAACAGATCGATTCGGCCTGCTGGCGCTGGCATGGATGCTGCTGGGCTATTTTACCTTCTTGGATCTGGGCCTGGGACGGGCAACGACCAAGTTTGTCGCCGAAGCCCTGGCGCGTGGCGAGATGGCTCGTCTACGCTGTACGATCTGGTCGGCGGTCACGGCGCAGGCACTGCTGGGATTGGTCGGGCTATTGCTCGTGCTGGGAAGCACATCCCTGTTGATTGAGAAAGTACTGAACATTCCCGAGGCATTGCACGATGAAGCGCGTGGTACCTTTCACCTGCTGGCGCTGGCTGTGCCGATTGTGCTGATTTCCGGATCGTTTAGTGGAGCACTGGAAGCTGCCCAGCGCTTTGACTGGCTCAACGCTGTGCGTATTCCGGCCGGGATTTCCATGTTCCTGCTCCCCCTGGTTGGGCTAATGGTGGGGTTTCAGTTGCCCGGCATTGTAGCGTTGTTGCTGCTGGCACGTCTGGGAAGTCTGATCGCCTTTATTATGATGAACTGGCGCCTGTTTCCCAACTTGCGGTCCTACACCATATCGCCTACCCTGTTACGATCGCTTTTGGCGTTTGGAGGCTGGGTGACCGTCTCCAGTGTGGTCAGTCCACTACTGGTCTATCTCGATCGCTTTTTAATTGGTGCACTTCGTTCAATGACGGCACTGACCTACTATGCGGCCCCTTACGAAATCGTTACCCGGCTTCGGCTGGTACCTTCCGGACTGGTTATGGTGCTTTTTCCGGTATTCAGCGCACTGGAAGGCGTGCAGGATCAAAGACGGCTGGCGCGTTATTTTGGGCGAGCGGTCAGATATGTGCTGCTGGCTATGGGGCCAATCGCTCTGGGAGTCGCGCTGGGAGCTTCGGACCTCCTGCATGTGTGGCTGGGCGTTGACTTTGCTACGCAGAGCACAAGGGTGCTGCAGGTGCTGGCGCTTGGTGTGCTGATGAATTCGCTGGCCTACGTCCCTTATGCACTGTTGCAGGGGATCGGACGTCCGGATCTGCCGGCGCGATTTCATTTGCTGGAGTTGCCCCTGTATGTGGGAGGAGCCTGGTTGCTTATAACACACGGAGGCATTGTCGGTGCTGCAGTAGCCTGGACGTTACGTGTTGGAGTGGATGCCCTTTTGCTGTTCGGGGCTACATTTCGGTTACAACGGTTGAAGGGACAGGAAGTACTGCGTCAGCTGTGGCCGATTGCCAGAGCGCTGGGCGTGCTGGGCATAGCGGCCTGGGGCATACAACAACTGTCAGAAAACCTACCCGCCTGGAGTCATCTGATGCTTCTGGGGCTGCTCCTGGGCGCGTTTGCCTGGTTTGCTTGGAAACGACTGCTGGACGAAGTGGACCGCGAGTTGGTGAGACGCGTGTTGAAACGATAACCGATATGCCTGATCGTGTAGCGGCGCAACAGGTCTGGGTGGTGACGGTTACCTACGGGAACCGCGTACCACTGGTACGGACGGTTATCGAAGCCGCGCTGGAAGCCGGAGTGGAGCGGGTTGTGCTGGTAGATAATGGATGTGCTGCAACCGCACGAGCTGAATTGCTGGCTCTGCAGGAAACGCTGGCCGAACAATTACGCCTGATCCATCTGGAAGAAAATGCAGGATCGGCTGGCGGCTATGCAACAGGGATTCAGGCTGCGTACGAAGGCGGTGCCGAGTTCATCTGGCTGCTGGATGATGACAACCGGCCGACACGCGATGCCCTGGATCGGCTGCTGCTGGCTTATCATCTACTGGGCGCGCATCCATGCAACGTATTGGTAGGCTTCCGGCCCAGTCGAAAAGACCAACGACAGGCCATTTCTGAGGGCAGAGGTATGGAGCACGCTCCAAATACGTTTATTGGCTTTCACATTCGACAATTGCCGGCTCGCCTCTTCGGAAGAAAACAACATGACCCAGTGCCGAAAACGCCGCTTTTCCCACTGGTCCCCATTGCTTATGCGCCCTACGGCGGGATGCTTTTGCACCGATCCTGGGTGGAGCGGGTAGGGTTACCGGATCGCCGGCTGTATCTGTATGCCGATGATCATGAATATACCTTACGGTTGACCGAAGCCGGAGCCCGGCTCTACCTGTGTGCCACGGCGGTTATAGAAGATCTGGATGATTCCTGGCATGTGCAGAGAACAAAAAGATTTTCATGGATTGATCCCGAAATTGATACTGATCGGCTTTACTACGCATTGCGTAATCGGATATGGCTGGAAAGGCGCTACCTTACCCGGCGAAGCGTTTTTCTGCTAAACGGCGTGATTTTTCTGGGAGCGCTCTGTCTGATCTCATTGCTCAGGGAAAAGAGTTTGCGTTTTACCTGGCACCGCATGCGGGCTATATGGCAGGCGTTGCAGGATGGATGGCAGGGACGTCTGGGAAAACGGACAGCTTCGCAAACACACTGAGCCCCGCGAACAACCGCTCACCGAACATGGAGGCGTGCGGCCGTACGTACGACCAACAGTAGCGCAATCGGCTGCAGGGCCGGGTGTAATGCCTGGGGCCAGAAAAACCAACCCAGCGCCAGCAGGAGCGTGAGCAGGCCCGTTACGAACAGATAAATACGCTCCAGACGATCCGGACGACGGCGGTGCCAGAGGCGTATGGCTACCAGCAGATGCAGTGGCCAGGCCCAGAGCAGATTCCAGTTCCAGGCCGTTACCGTATGGATTGTCGCTATCCAGAGCAGTAGCAACAACAGGCCAATCAACCCTACAGCACCAAAAAGCAGCGCATCCAGACGAAAAGAGGAAAGCTGTCCCCGTTGCCAGGCGATACCTGTTGCACCGGCGCCAGCGGCAAACAGTAACCAGCTCAGTACAGTGAGCCATGGCCAGGTCGGTTCGGGTAACGGTCGGTGGCCCTCTGGCCAGAATACGGTGTCGGTCCGAGCAACCAGAGGCAGCCAGGCAGTATCGCGTAGCACCTGTGCCTGATCGAAGGCACTTTTCAGGTCCAGCGGCAAAAACATTATCTCACGCGCTGTAGGGAGACGATCAACCCGCTGGCCCAGTGCTAAATAAAAACCAAGTTGCAGCAGTGGGCGATCGGCCACATATGGATCAAGCATCTGGCGGAATGTGGCGGCTGGAGTTGCATGTGTAAAACGAAGCGCTGATCCCAACGTACGTTCGAGCACATCCCGGATGCGTGTGGAGCAGTTATCGAACAGAAAATCATAGCGATAGGTGCGGTTTTCCGGACGCGCGTTCCACATCAGAAAATCCATAAGCGTGTCGCGTTGTGCGGGCGACAGGTTCAGCCATTGCTCGACAATCGGACGCCTTTCTACATCGCGATAGAACTGGACCGCGCGTGCATAGTCGCTCACCGATAGAAAGTAGTCGAGCTGGCCGTAGATAAATTTGGGAATAAACCAGGGATCGCTGAAGTCGAACGTGCCGTAGTTGAAAAGCCAGTCGATGCCCTGCACGGGGTCGTACACGCGCAGGGCGCTGTGACCAAACGCCGCATACAGTGAGCGTCCGGGTAAAATGGTAACCAGCGCTACCCGGGCGCTGTCAGAAAGTGGTGGACGCGCCGTCGTCGGAAGAGCCATTATCAGCAGCAACAGCGAAAGCAACAACCGGCACATGGGTGAACCACGTCAGTGCATGCGTACAGCGGCTCCAACGACGGCAGAAGCTGTGGGTTCGTCTGTCCAAAGCGCTTTTTTCAAAGGAACTTGATGCCTGACGTGCTATCTTGGAGGCGATTTTTCGAGACGGTCTGGAACTACCGTGGCACGTGTTTCTCGAGCCCGACAGGTACTGGCGCGGTTGCGGCAGGTAATCAGCCGACCGCAGACCGAGCTCCGCCACGAGAATCCCTATCAACTGCTGGTTGCTGTCATGCTTTCGGCCCAGTGCACTGATGCACGGGTCAATCAGGTGACACCGGCGCTGTTTGCGGCTTTTCCTACGGTGGAAGCGCTGGCGGCCGCCGAGCCAGAGGACGTGCTGCCCTACATCCGATCTGTCTCGTATCCAAACAGTAAGGCACGACATCTGGTGGCAGCAGCTCGCCGTATCTGCAAGGAATTTAATGGAAAGGTTCCTGCTTCCCTCAAGGCACTTGAGACGCTGCCCGGTGTAGGACCCAAGACGGCACGTGTGGTGGCGTCGGTAGCTTTTGGGATTGCGGCGTTGCCTGTCGATACGCACGTGTATCGCGTGGCGCATCGAATCGGACTGGTACGACGGGCACGTACGCCCCGTGAGGTGGAGCAGCGGCTTAAGCGTCAGCTTCCGGCGCGTGAGTGGGGCGAGGCGCATCACCTGCTTATTCTGCACGGCCGTTATACCTGTACGGCCCGCCAACCCCGCTGTATCCGGTGCGTGCTCACTGACCTGTGCGATCACTACCGTCGGCTCCGGCGACTGCCACCTCCTCTGACCGGACTGGATCCAAGGCGGGGACGTTACTTCTGCAAACGGTGCCGGCGCTACTTCGAGACTCCGGTGTATCGTTCTGACCGTTACGGACTGGAACAGGTTAGCTGCCCGGCGTGTGGTTCAATGCATGTATTTGATGCAAAAACCGGCCGTTCGACGAAACGCGTGCCTGACTATCGCGTGCGTTAAGCCAGGCTGTTAGCCCATTGCTGTGTAGAAACCAACCGGTTAATGCTCATGGATCCGAAAAAACGCCATCTGCTGGTCATTCTGGATGGATACGGCATCGCCGAAGACCCTTCAGTCAGTGCAATTGATCATGCCCGCAAGCCCTATCTGGACCACCTGTTTGCCACGTATCCCCACGCTACGTTGAAGGCCTCAGGGCTGGCCGTAGGACTGCCTGAAGGCCAGATGGGCAACTCCGAAGTGGGCCACCTTAACCTGGGAGCCGGACGGGTTGTCTATCAAGAGATTACCCGTATTGATAAAGAGATTCAGGAGGGCACGTTTTTTACAAACGAGGTGCTGGTACGGGCGGCCCGTCACGTCCGTGAGCACAACACGCGTTTGCATTTGATGGGATGCTTCTCTGATGGCGGCGTTCATGCCAGCCTGAACCATCTCTTTGCCCTGCTGGAGCTGGCCCGGCGTGAAGGCCTGCGGCCCGAACAGGTATGCGTACATGCCTTCACCGATGGTCGCGACACCGATCCAAAATCTGGTGTTACCTATGTACGCCAGTTTCTGGACAGAGCGCGGGAGATCGGTGTCGGGCGCATCGTTTCGATCGTGGGCCGCTACTATGCCATGGACCGTGACAGACGCTGGGAGCGCACCGAAAAGGCCTATCGCCTGCTGGTTTATGGGGAGGGTGAGGTGTTCGACAATCCCGTTAAGGCGCTGGAGGCCAGCTACGCCGAAGGAGTGACCGACGAATTCGTCAAACCACGCCGGATTGATTACGGCGATGGCTACCCAACGCGCGTGGCCGATGGCGATGCGGTGATTTTTTACAATTTCCGTGCTGATCGTGCCCGCCAGCTCACGCGTGCCTTTACCGACCCCGATTTTGAAGCCTTCGATCGAGGCAAGCGGCTGGATCTGCTGTTTGTAACCTTTACGCCATACGACGAGACCTTCGATCTGCCGATCGCTTTCGGCAAGGTCAACCTGCGCATGACACTCGGTGAGGTGATCGCTGCGTTGGGCGGACGTCAGCTTCGAATTGCCGAAACTGAAAAGTACGCCCACGTTACGTATTTCTTCAGTGGGGGACGCGAAGAACCCTTCGAAGGAGAGGATCGCATCCTGGTGCCTTCTCCCAAAGTGCCTACCTACGATCTGAAGCCCGAGATGAGTGCGCCCGAAGTGGCCCGGCGCTGTGCTGAAGCTATAGAGAAAGAAATTTACAACCTGATTGTACTGAACTTCGCCAATCCTGACATGGTGGGACATACGGGTGTTTTTGAGGCAGCCGTTAGGGCAATCGAGGCGGTTGATGCCGCCACCAGGGTGGTTGTTGAAGCTGCGCTACAACACGGTTACACGGTAACGGTGCTGGCCGATCATGGCAACGCCGACCGTATGAAAAATCCCGACGGATCACCGCATACAGCTCATACAACGGCGCTTGTGCCTCACCTGATCATCAAGCCGGGTTTGGATGGACCGATTAAGGACGGTAAGCTGGGCGATGTGGCACCTACCATCCTACATATGCTGGGTGAGGAGATTCCGCCTGAGATGACCGGTGAGGTACTGATCTAATGCGCGCTGCACTGGCAATCGGAAACGTGAGCCGTAAAGTCCTCGGTGGACAGCGGTCTTGAAGTAATCGGTAGATTGTGTCGAAATGCTGACAGCTTTGAGAAGGGGGAGATGTACATCGAATAATGCAGGTGTTTATGTCAGGCGCACTTTGACCGGGGAGCGAACGGGAAGAATCATGATGGTTCGTCCATCAGGAGGCCAGTGCTCACATAGGCGTTAACGATGGGGGACGATCCCCCGGGGTAGGAGGATTCCCGAAGAGGTTGCCTCCGATATTTGACAGATGCATTGAGGTCCGGGCCGCGCTCCTCATCGCAGCGAGCTAAGGAGCCTGCTGCAAAGGATTGACGCTGGGACTGCCGGCGCTAACATTCGAAGGAATGGCTTTGCTCAATCGCTTGTCCCGCGGGGAAGCGAAAGTCTGCAGGATGAAGTTGACGCTGAGGTTCGACAGCCATGTCCCTGCCTGCAGGGAGACAAGCCAGGCTGTGCACGGATTGATGCTCGGTAAAACAGCACATTATGCTCTCCTTCACCGGATCAGGTGTCCGGCAACAATGGAGAGACACCGTGTTGTGGATTCGACTTCTTGCCTCTCCGCAACCAGCGATGGACGGCAGCTCGTCGCCACGCTATTCTTAGCTCCCTGTAGGAGCCACCCACGAGCGTCACATGCCCGCGGGTGGCTCCTCTGGTCGGTTCAGGGAATCATGAGAATACGAAGACGCCTGTAGTCTGCTCGGTCAGGCACCCCTGATATTCCAAGCGTGGTGGTTCAAAGGGCCGCCGCCTCTCCGTAGCAGGCATCTGGTGTGTGGTGGAGGTGGATGCCCGCTGGGTCGTGGTGTTGGTACGCATCGCTACGTGTTGGTTTCAGTGAATGAAGGTCAGTAGTTGCGTATGCCGATGATATTTGCCGGTATCTTCTCGGACAATCAGTTGCAGGAGATAGGTGCCGCCTGAAAGACCACTGCGTCCGGGTTCCCATACGATCTGGTGAGTGCCAGCCAGCATGGTGCGGTTGGTCAGGAGGGCCACCTCGCGGCCCAGCAGATCAAATACACGGACCATGACATGGGCAGGCTGCGGTAGCTCGATGACCAGCGTCGTGCGTGTGTAGAACGGATTGGGCGCAGCCGGTCGGACAGCAAAGGTGGCGGGCAAGGCCTCTCCAAAGCTAAAGTGCGGATCGAGGTGCGCCTCCAGTGTACCATCCGGCTCAGAAGGGCAGACCGTGGACACCTGGAGGAAGAACTGGTTGTTTGGATCGTTTGTGTCGAGCCGCTGATAATAGGCCCAGGCTTCGGTCGGCGGAGATCCCCCGCCCGTGTATTCCCAGATACCCGGTGCGATTTCGGTGAAGACCGGGTTGCCATCGCCGTCTGTGACATTGACAAGCTCCAGGTTGATATTCGGCTGAGTAGGACTGTTCTGGACGATCTGGATGCCGTCAGCACCCAGGATCTGTGCCCGTCCTGTGCTCGGGTTCAGTACCTGGAGCGTTCCCAGCGTGGCCAGCGTACAGGTACCTACCGGGCCACCACAACCCTCAATGTCGGCATAGGGCTCTGTGGCAAATGGATCTGTAACGACGTCGGCACCTTCAAAGACGTAGTTCCCTTCAGTAAAAGTGCCTGTGAAAAACACAGGGCCTGTTGCCTGTCCCCACCAGACGTTGATTGCCTCTACCGGAGCGTCGCCGGCATTGGACAGCCCGAAGCCATAGGTATCCTGGTATTCGGTTGTTCCGTTGTTAACGATGCAGCTGTAGAAGATAGCGATCCATGCAGTAAGAGGGGTATTATAAACCAATACACCACCCCGTGTGGCGTAGCTGGCGGCTGTGGTGTCTTGATAGATGTAGCGGTCCGGTTCGTTGCCGTTGTTTACAATAGCACTGGTCTGCAGTATCAGGCCTTCCCCATCCCCCACGTTACCTCCAAAGGCGACGCCGATACGGTTATCGGCAAAATAGCTATTTTGAATGAGTACGGTACTAACCACAGCACTACCGTCGTCCACACCGCCTTTGAGGTGCAACCCCGTGCCAATGGAGCCGGTAACGTGTAAGCTGTCAAGCACGAGGCCTTCATAGAAGCCATACTTCAAGTTAAGGTCGATAGCTTCGGGGTACAGGCAGTCTGGGGTTTGAGAGGTGCCGCTGTTTTCGACCATCACGTTCCTGAAAAGCGACTGGTCAAGCTTTTCTGCATAGATGCCTTTACAGGGGTTATCGGAAAACCGGGTATCCAAAATGCTCAGCCCCCACACGAAGGTGCTTCCTGTGGTGTCGTTGCCATGAGTGATGTACAGGCCACTGTGTTGGTTTTGTTCGAACGTGCTGGTGTTGATTTCAGCTTCAAAGAGCGAGCCTCGAACCTGCATGCCGATAAAATGTCCGGCAAAATAAGCCTCTGAGATAATCAAGCTATCGACAGTAGCAAGGTTATCGATGTCGAAGCCATAGCCACCGGGACCCGTATGGACAGATTCGATCTGGTCCAGGGTAAGATTAGAAATAGTTGCATTGGTATACAGGTTGGCATTGGTGGCTCCAGTAACGCAGAAGCCGGATAGGTACACGTCATCCGCGGCGATATTAATACCGATAGGGAAACCTGTAGCATCAATGATGACGGGGAGCGTACAACCAATGCTTTGTGTACGGTGCGGGCGGGTCCGGAGTGTGCTCCGTTTGGGGAGTCCGGATGAGGCCCCCACTACTGATAAGGGTTTGTTGATCGTAATGGTTTCCGAGTAGGTGCCGGGTTGCAACTCAAGCTGATCATACGGATCGGCATCGTCGATAGCCGCCTGAAGGGTGGTATAGCTCGTACCTTTGTTGGTGTTCACCACCGGCCGACTGATCAGCGTCTGGCCTGTGTTCGGCATGCCCGGAGAGGCAGCCGCTGGACCGGCCCAACTAAAGTCTGCGTAGTCAGAGCCCGAACCGGTTAACTGAAGCGACTCCGTATCGCCTGTTGCTCCACTTTCGGCTACACCGATGTCGGTGGAAAGATTGCCATCGGCACAACCTCCATTGGCCGTAAGGACACCTTCATAACTGAGTAATTGAATCAGGTTACCCTGGTAGCAGAGCGCTAATCCATCGGGCGCGCCATTTTGAATGCCAGCAATGTATTTGTAAAAGAAAGTATAGTTGCCGACCGTTGCTCCTTCCGTAAACGTGCCCAGCGTGTGCGTGCTGTAGGGAACACCGCCGTTGCCATTGTAGAGTACCAGGGTAAAGTCATCCAGCGTGAACGCAAAGGCATTTTCGATAACGATCTCGACGAATTCGTTAACGTCGGCACCGGCATTGTCATAGTGGAATTCGTTGATCCAGGCGTTCTGGGCCTGTGCTGCTGGTTGCAGTATGAAAAACCAGCCTACCGTCAGGAATAGTCCGCGTCTCATGACCTGATTGCGATTGAAATTGTCGCCCTACGATGAGCCGTTTTGCAGAAAAGATGGATTGCAAACGGCTACCGAACATTGCAGTATAAAGTTGCGAAAACACGCTATCAGGCGCCAAGTAGGAAAGGGAAAAAGCCTGATGCGCCTCTGACGCACCGATCAGGAGCCGGGCAGGAGCTCTGGATTAAGGAAGGTGCGGCGTTCAATCTGGCGACGCAGCTGCAGGATATGGCTCAGACGGGCCATGATTTCCCGCAGGCGTGTTTCATTGTGGCGGGCGTGCAACTGTTCTTTTTTGAGCTGGTGAATGAGTTCATCAATGCGTTGAAGTTTGAGGCGCATCATCGCATCAATGGCTGCTTCGTAAGCCCGATCGCGCAGGCGGGGGACAGCGATGCCTTTGCGCTCCCAGTTTTGGGAGGGCTCGTAGGGCTCCATGAGGGCTTCAATGGTCAGGCGTTGCAATTCGGGACCGTAGTGGCCGTCCAGGAAGGGTTGTGCATTGATGGTACCGTCCTCATACTGCTCAAGCAGGCGGGCGACCAGTTGGCGCGGAGGCCCTTCGGTGAATTCTTCCAGGGCCATATGGCCCAGGACAAAGCTAACCATGGCTTTGCCTTCTTCCAGCATCAGGCGCACGAGCATGCGCTCGGCTTCATGCCAGGTAGAAGTGGCCGGTGGAGGGGTAGGGGGAGTCGGAGAAGCCGCCGGTTTTGTGGAGACAGGCGAGCTCGTCTGGGCTTCCAGAATCTCCAAGAGGCGCACAGGCTCGATGCGAAGCAAGTCGGCAGCACGGCGTACGTATGGCTCGCGCAGCAGCGGATCGGGAAGGCGTCCGATAGCCTTTACGATCGTGCGAGCTACCTCGGCTTCGCCTTCAGGAGTGTCGAGCTGGCCCAGCTGTTGGGCTCGTTCGTAATAGAACGTGACGAAGTCGCGGCGGTGACGTTGCAGGTACGCCTGAAAGGCGCGTGCCCCCTGTGCTCGTACGAACGAGTCGGGATCTTCGCCGGGCGGCAGGGGGACGACATAGACGCTCAGCCCACGCTCGAGAAACAACTCAATGCTACGCAGGGTAGCCTGTTGGCCGGCCGTATCGGCATCGTAGAGCAATACCACGCGGCGCACGTAACGCGCCAATAAACGCGCCTGGTCAGGCGTGAGCGCTGTACCTCCGGTGGCCACCGCGTGCGTGATACCTGCCTGGTGCAGCGTAATGACATCAGTGTAGCCTTCGACCAGGATCGCTTCGGCCTGCTCTCGAAGTGCCTGGCGCGCCTGATACAGGCCATAGAGGATGCGCCCTTTATGATAGACAGGGGTTTCCGGCGTGTTGATGTACTTGGGCTGTTCTGAATTAGACGCCAGGAGGCGTCCGCCAAAGCCAACCACGCGGCCCGTGTGGGAGAAGATAGGGAACATGAGGCGGTGGCGGAAGCGGTCGTAGTAGCCACCACGCTCTCGGCGTGGAAGTATCAGGCCCGCCTCTTCGAGCACCTCGGGGCGGATGCCAGCAGCGGTGGCCGCTTGCAGCAGGGCCTCCCAGGCATCAGGTGCGTACCCCAGACCAAAGCGGCGAACGGACTCCGGCTGAATGCCCCGATGCTTCAGGTAGGCGCGGGCGGCCCGACCCGTTTCAGGATGGCTCAACTGCTCAAAGTAGAAACGAGCGGCAAAGCGTAGCGCATGGTAGAGGGCCGGCCTTGGATCATCGGTTTCGGCTTCGCTTTCAGGGATCGGAATGCCCGCCCGCTCGGCCAGCATGTGTACTGCCTCGGCAAAATTCACTCCTTCGATCTGCTGAATGAAGGCAAACACGTCGCCACCGACGCCGCAGCCAAAGCACTTGAAAATGCCCAGGCGAGGATTGACGCTGAAAGAGGGCGTCTTTTCTTCGTGAAACGGACATAGCCCGAACCAGTTGGCACCGCGGCGTCGCAGCGACACGTACTCTCCCACGACCTCGACAATATCGACAGCCGCCCGGATCGCTTCGATGGTTTCTTCCGGGATACGCATGACTGTGAAGCAGCAGCGCAAAAGAAAAAAGCCCGGACCCAAAAGTGTACGCTGGAGCATGGGCTCGGGTCCGGGACGTCGCAGTCCGGTCAGACGCACGGTGTGCCGTGCAATCGACTACTCTGCCTGAGCAAGGGAGTAGCCGAGCTGGCCATCGAACGTGTAGAGGTGTTCGGTTTTAATGAACGCCAACCCGGCTTCATGAATGCGGCGGAGCAGCTCCAGCACCTGCGTGGGCGTTACGGTGCCGCCTTCCTCGGCCGCGACGAAACGGCAGCGCCAGTGGTCGGTGCAGAACGTTTCGGGCAGGCCGCCGGGATAAACCTTGACACCCCGATTGGTAATCACGCGCAGACGAAAGGCCTCACCGGCCAGGGCTTCAAGCTTGCGACCCAGCACGTTTGGGTCGCGTCCGGCTTCGTCCCAATCGATGAACACATCTACACCCACGAGTTGTTTGGGCTGGCGTCGGGCGGGACGAATCGCCACGGCGACGCCCGGTTTGCGGAAATGCACCGGCTTCAGGTGCTGGGGTTTCTGCCCCAGACGAGCAATGACCGCCTCGGCAAAAGCCTGGGTGCCTACCTTTTGCTTGCTCTTTCCGGGGCGATAGATGTCGGCCGTGTGGATGCCGTCCTCAATCGTACGCAGCCAGGCGTTTTCAATGCGGGCAGCAATGTCGGCCATTCCCAGGTGAACGAGCATCATGACGGCAGCATTGAGCAGGCCCGACGGGTTGGCGATGTCCTTGCCAGCTATGTCGGGCGCCGATCCATGAATGGCCTCGAACATGGCGGCATGTGTGCCCACGTTGGCCGACCCCCCCAGTCCTACCGAACCGGCTACCTGCGCAGCAATATCTGACAGAATGTCTCCGTAAAGGTTCAGCGTGACAATGACATCGAGCGTCTCCGGACGGGCGGCCACCAGCGCAGCGCCGATATCGATGATGCGATGCTCGGCTTCAATGTCCGGATATTCAGTGGCAATTTCATCGAAGATCCTGTGGAACAGGCCGTCGGTCATTTTGAGGATATTGTCCTTTGACATGCAGGTGACCTTGCGACGGCCATAAGCCCGGGCGTATTCGAAAGCGTAGCGGATGATGCCTTCACTCCCTGGCCGGGTAACCAGCTTGAGCGCTTGCACGACCTCGGTCGTCTGCCGGTGCTCAATCGCCGCATACAGGTCTTCTTCGTTTTCACGGACGATCACCAGGTCGATATTCGGGTAAGGCGTCTCGACGTACGGGTGAAGGGATTTGGTGGGACGAATATTGGCAAACAGCCCCAGTGCCTTGCGGATCGTTACATTTAAACTTTTATAACCGCCGCCCTGAGGCGTGGTGATCGGTGCTTTCAGAAAGATCCGATTGCGACGCAGTACGCTCCAGGCTTCGTCCGGGATACCAGAGGTGATGCCCTTTCGATAGACTTTTTCGCCAATTTCAATCACATCGTATTCCAGTGGGGCGCCAGCGGCTTCAAGTACGGCCAGCGTGGCGCGCATGATTTCTGGACCGATACCGTCGCCGTAAGCAATGGTGACCCGATGTTTTTCCTGAGGTTGAGGCATAGGGAGCGTAGTCGGTTGTTTTTCTGACAGGGAAAAAACCTCCGGAAACTACAACGCATGCTGAAGCGTGGCGTTTGGCTCGCGTGAATTCTACAACGAGCGCCTGTTAAAAACGTACCGCGCCAGTCGGGGGTGCAGCTTCGGTTTCGTGCTGGAGTTCCTGCAGGCGTTGCTGCACTTCAGGGCGGGCAAGCAGACGGGCCAGGTAGTACGTGCCGCCAAAGGCCAGGGCCAGCGAGGCCAGCAGCAAGAGCACCACCAGCAGACGGGAGGCCCGGGGACTCAACTTACGTCCGTATCTGCGCTGCGTCAGTTCGTCGGGGAGGCGATCAAGCAGCGTGCGGAGGCCGTCTTCATAGACCACCTGGCGGGCTTCTTTCAGCGACATCCAGCGGCGAGTGCGTTCGTGCTGCTCGGGCCAGTGGTGCAGCTCCTCGTCCACCCTCATCAGGTAGACCTCTACCCAGCGCTGATCACCCGGGCGGCCATGCAGGTAGCAACCCAGGGGTTCTGGGTCAATGGG